>NZ_JBLKCZ010000007.1:112630-218030 GCF_047530595.1 Enterobacter sp. 01-M-02-SI-ECC
GAGCCGCCGCGCCAGCGGCGGCTGCGGATAAATCAGTTACCGGCCTCACCGATACGCTCAGCCTGCTGCAGGTTCTCTTTGGTGATCAGCGTCGGCGGGTAGTCGGCCCCGGTAATGGCTTTCTTCTCGCGCACGTTGGCCACCAGCTGGCTCATCGCCGTCTGCACCGCAAAGCCCGGACGCTGATCCGCCGTTACCGCCAGCCAGCCGTCGCGCACGCGGGCCAGCGCTTCCGGCACCGCATCAAACCCGGTCACGAGGATTTCGCCCGGCTTCACGCCCTGGCTCTGCAGGGCTTCAATCGCGCCCAGCGCCATATCGTCGTTGGCGGAGAGGATCACCTGCGGACGTTTCGGAAGCGAAGGCAGAACGCTTTCAACAATGCGCATCCCTTCAGAACGCATCCAGTTGCCGGTCTGATCGGCGACGATCTTGTATTTATCCCCGCCCGCCTTCAGGCTGTCGCGGATCCCTTTGGTGCGCTCAATATTGGAAGAGGAGCCCGGCTGGCCGGTGAGGAGAATGATGTCCGCGCCGTTAGGGAATTTGGTTTTGACGAAGTCGCCAATCGCCTGGCCGCCCTTGTAATTGTTGGCGCCGAAGTGCGGCACTTTTTTCTGGCTGTCGACGGATCGGTCAAGGGTGACCACCGGCAGCTTCGCATCCTGAATTTCATCCACCGCGCTGGAGACCGCGTTGACGTCGTTCGGGGAGACGATAAAGCCCTGCGCCCCGCGGGTGATGGCGTTTTCCAGGTCAGCTACCTGCTTCGGCGAGCTGCCCTGTCCGTCCAGCACCTGAAGCTTCACGCCCATCTCTTTTGCGGCTTTCACCGCCGTGCGCTGCATGTGAACTTCAAACGGCATGGCCAGGTTTGGCGTACTGAAAACGATTTGCTCGTTTTCGGCGAGTGCGGCCCCGGATGTCATGGCGATGAGGGCGGCTACGATCAGTTTTTTCATTATTATGTCTCTCTGTGTAGGGTTGTTGTGTTTAGAGGACGATCTCGCGCTGGCTACGCAGTGATTCCAGCGCTTTATCCGCAAGGTACAGCGCACGTTCACCATCATCGCCGCTGCAGTCAGGCACCGCTTCGCCGCGCAGGACCGCAACAAAGTGTTCCCATTCCGCGGCGTAAGCGGATTTGTAGCGCTGCAGGAAGAAGTGTTCAGGCAGCGCGCTGGTGCAGCCCTGTTTGCCGTAGTGCTGCACCTGGTTTTCCAGAATGTTGCCCGCGCACAGCAGCCCTTCGGAGCCGTGTAGCTCCAGGCGCTGGTCGTAGCCGTAAGATGAACGGCGGCTGTTGACGATGGTCGCCATCGCGCCGGAGGCATATTTCAGAACGATAAACGCGGTATCGATATCCCCCGCCTCGCCAATCGCCGGATCCACCAGGTTGCTGCCCTGGGCATACACCGACACCGGCTCTTCGCCCATGATGAAGCGGGCCATGTCAAAGTCGTGAATGGTCATATCGCGGAACATGCCGCCAGAGACGCGCACGTACTCCGCAGGCGGCGGAGACGGATCGCGGGAGATGATGAGCAGCGATTCCGGTTTGCCGATGCGCCCGGCCTGCGCGTCGGTTTTCACGCGGCGAAACTGCGGGTCAAAGCGGCGGTTAAAGCCAATGAACAGCGGCACGTCGTACTCTTTGACCACCTTCAGGCAGTCGCGCACGCGGGCGAGGTCAAGGTGTACCGGCTTTTCGCAGAAGATGGCCTTGCCGTGGCGGGCGGCCATTTCAATCAGATCCGCGTGGGTGTCGGTGGCGGAGGCGATCAGCACGGCGTGAACGTTAGGGTCGGTCATCGCCTCGTTCAGGCTCTGCTGACGGGCCTGATACTGCGCGGCGAGACGGGTGGCAAATTCCTGATTCGGGTCAACCACGGACCAGAGCGTGGTCGCGCCGTGGCTGGCGATGTTAGCTGCATGTACCTGGCCAATTCGGCCAGCGCCCAGTAAAGCAATGTTAAACATAACGGCTCCCGGTGTTGGTGAATGCTGTGAACTAACGACCCTATAAATAAAACATTTATTTCATTTTTATAAATAGTGAAAATTATGTTTTTGAGTGCGGGTTAACACTTTTGAGATGAATGAGATAAATTTTGTTATCAATCTCACAACATGGAAGAAGGTGCTGCTAGCCCCTCACCCCGGCCCTCTCCCCAAAGGGGCGAGGGTGAAAAGACAGCACCGACCCTAACCCTCTCCCCATTGGGGAGAGGGTTAGGGTGAGTGGAAAATGAAATGAAAATTTCGTTACTTCGGGAAAACTCAATACTGACGGGCTTTTTTCACCTGCGCCTGCGTTTGCTCGGCGGCTTCACGCACGGCAGACGATTCCGCCACCTGCGCATCACCGGTTCGCCACCAGGAGGCGTAGTCGTGGGTCATGGTCTTCGGCAGCACCTTGATGTCCAGCAGCGTCGGGCCCGGATGGGCGCGTGACGCTTCCAGCGCCGCCAGCAGGCTTTGCTCATCGTTCACCCGCCACGCGCGGCAGCCGTAGCTTTCCGCGTTTTGCGCAAAATCGACCTTCACCAGCGGCCCGTCAAGCCGCCCGGTTTCCGGGTTGCGGTGGCGGTTTTCCGTGCCAAAGCTGCCCATGCCGTGCCCCATCTGCAGGTTGTTAATGCAGCCGAAGCTGGCGTTATCAAACAGCAGAACGGTGACCTTAATGCCCTCCTGAACGGCGGTTTGGAGCTCGGAGTGCAGCATCATGTAGGAGCCATCCCCCACCATGGCGTATACCGGCTGCCCGGGTCGGGCAAGCTTCGCGCCGAGGGCTGCCGCAATCTCATAGCCCATGCAGGAGTAGCCGTACTCCAGGTGATAGCTGTCCGGCGTTTTGACCTGCCAGAGGCGCTGTAAATCCCCCGGCAGCGAACCGGCCGCGCCCACCACGATGGCGTTATCTTCAATATGCTGGTTGATCAGCCCCAGCACCCGCGTCTGGGTCAGGCGGGTGTTGAGCGTCTCGCCGTACTCCGCCAGCTGCGCGTCCAGGTGTCCCGCCACTTCGGGCGCGTCGTCAGGACGCCACTGGCGATCCCACAGGCGACGGCACTCGTCGCGCCAGGCGGATTTCGCCTCAGCGATTGCCTCTCCCCAGCCGCTGCGGTAATCAACGAGCGCGTGGGTCAATGCCTCGAGCCCGGTTTGAGCGTCGGCAATCAGCGCCGTGGAGTCCAGCTTCAGGGCGTCAAACTCGGCCACGTTCAGCAGCAGATATTCGACATCCGGATGGGAAAAGAGCGCCTTGGAGCCGGTGGTAAAGTCGGTCAGGCGCGTGCCGATGCCAATCACCAGATCAGCTTGTGGCGCGAGCTGGTTGGCCGCCATTCCGCCCGTCACCCCTACGCCACCGAGGTTAAGTGGGTGGTCACTTACCAGCGCCCCCTTCCCGGCCTGGGTTTCGGCAAACGGCAGCTGCAGCGTCTCGACAAAGTCGCGAAACGCCTCATGCGCGCCGGAATAACGCACCCCGCCGCCGCACACCACCAGAGGGCGACGCTTGCGGGCGATCAGCGCCCGCGCCTGCGCCAGACGCTGCGGATCGGGCGGACGACGCTCGATGTGGTGCACGCGACGCGCAAAGAAGCTTAGCGGGTAATCCCACGCTTCCCCCTGCACGTCCTGCGGCAGGCAAATCGTCACCGCACCGGTATCTGCCGGGTCAGTAAGCGTTCGCATCGCGCTAAGCATTGCGCTCATCAGCTGCTCGGGACGGTTGATGCGGTCCCAGTAGCGGGAGACCGGGCGGAAGCAGTCGTTGGTGCTGATGCTGAGATCGTGATACTGCTCGATCTGCTGCAGTACCGGGTCCGGCTGGCGGCTGGCGTAGATATCGCCCGGGAGCAGCAGCAGCGGGATGCGGTTCGCCGTGGCGGTTGCCGCCGCCGTGACCATATTGGCGGCACCCGGCCCGACGGAGGAGGTGACGGCAAAGATGCGCTTACGGCGGTGCTGTTTGGCGAATCCCGTCGCCATATGGGCAATGCCCTGCTCGTTGCAGCCCTGCATGATGTGCAGATGACCGGGGTCCTGCTCCAGCGCCTGGCCGATACCCAGCACGTTGCCGTGACCAAAGATGGTGGCGACGCCCTCTACGAAGGGCGTTTCGTTGCCGTCCACGCTGACGTACTGTTGATTAAGGAACCGGACCAGCGCCTGGGCCATGGTCATACGTTCGGTTTGCATAAAACCTCCTGTCAGCCCAGCGTTGGCATAGAGAACGCAGCGCCTGTCTCCTGCTGCATTTCCGGCCAGCGCGCGGTGATGGTTTTCATTCGGGTGTAGAAGCGCACGCCGTCGCTGCCGTGAACGTTGAGCGCGCCAAAGATGGAACGCTTCCAGCCGCCGAAGCTGTGGAATGCCATCGGCACCGGGATCGGCACGTTGACGCCCACCATGCCCGCCTGCACCTCTTCGCAGAAGCGGCGCGCGCAGCCGCCGTCGCGGGTGAAGATCGCTGAACCATTACCATATTCATGGCGGTTAATCAGATCCACCGCGCTGGCGTAATCTGCTACGCGCACCACAGAAAGCACCGGGCCAAAAATCTCTTCTTTATAGATGGTCATCTCCGGGGTGACGTTATCGAACAGCGTCGGCCCGACGAAGTAGCCCTGCTCTTGGCCCTTCACGCTGAAGCCGCGACCGTCCACGCGAAGCTTCGCCCCCTGCGCTTCCCCGCTGTCGATGTAGCCCAGCACCTTGCTGCGGTGCGCGGAGGAGATGAGCGGCCCCATTTCGTTTTCCGGCGACTGGTCCAGGCCCGGCCCGACGCGCAGCGCGGCAATCTGTTTTTCGAGCCGGGCGCAGAGGTCATCGGCGGTTTTATCTCCCACCGCCAGCACTACCGAGAGCGCCATGCAGCGCTCGCCCGCCGCGCCGTAGGCCGCGCCCATGATGGCGTTGGTCGCCATCTCCATGTCGGCATCCGGCATTAAAATGCAGTGGTTTTTCGCACCGCCCAGCGCCTGGCAGCGCTTACCGTGGGCAGATGCGGTCTGATAAATGTATTCCGCAATCGGCGTGGAGCCGACAAAGCTCACCGCCTGCACGCGCGGGTCGGTCAGGAGCACGTCAACGGACTCCTTATCGCCCTGCACCACGTTGAACACGCCGTCCGGCAGGCCGGCCTCTTTCAGCAGCTGCGCCAGCGCGAGCGCCAGAGAAGGATCTTTTTCCGACGGCTTCAGCACGAAGGTGTTGCCGGTCGCCAGCGCAATCGGGAACATCCACATCGGTACCATCGCCGGGAAGTTAAACGGCGTGATCCCGGCGCAGACGCCGAGCGGCTGCATCAGCGAGTGGCTGTCGACGCCCGTGCCGACGTTCGCAGAGTGTTCACCCTTTTGCAGATGCGGGATACCGCAGGCAAACTCCACCACTTCCAGGCCGCGCGTCAGTTCGCCCACCGCGTCGGAGAAGACCTTGCCGTGCTCTTCGCTGATGATGCGGGCCAGGCGCTCCATGTTCTCCTCCAGCAGCGCCTTGAAGCGGAACATCACGCGCGCGCGCTTAAGCGGAGCATGGCGCGCCCACGCCGGAAACGCCTGCTGCGCGGCGGCAATCGCCTGCTCCGTTTCCTGCGCCGTACTCATCACCACCTGGCGGATCTGCTCGCCGGTGGCCGGGTTGAAGATCGCCTGAACGCGCTGGCCTGAACCGGTGACACATTCGCCGTGAATAAAATTCGCTACCGTCTCCATCCTTAACCTCTCGCTGTTGATACGTGACTGTTACCTGAACACTGTGTACTGAACACTATATATGAAACAAATATTCCATTTTAAGTTGAAATAAAATAAATGATGATTATTGTGATCAAGGATGGATTTTTATGTTAACAGCCAACAACACTGGTGCAGCGTGCGCTATTAAGGATTTCGGGCGAGGAAATGACTGAAGTTTCTGTTTCATTTTTGCTGCCAGATGGATGGCCGACATTTAAAAGACGCGGTTTTGCGTTTAGAATCATAAGACTGTATTTGGGGGATAAGATGACGACAGCAACCAGCCTGAACGAACTGCAGCAGCAAATCCGCGATCGCTACGATAGCCTGAGCAAGAGGCTGCAGCAGGTCTCCCGCTACGTGCTGGATAACACCAACAGCGTGGCCTTTGATACGGTTGCCGTCATTGCCGAGCGCGCCGACGTGCCGCCCTCGACGCTGATCCGCTTTGCCAACGCCTTTGACTTCACCGGCTTCAACGAAATGAAACAGCTGTTTCGCATGAACCTGGTGGAGGAGACCGCCAGCTACAGCGACCGCGCCCGGCTGTTCCGCGAGATGGAGAGCGAGGCCGTGCCGGAAACGCCGCTCGATATCCTGCAGGAGTTCGCCCGCTCGAACGCGCAGGCGCTGCAGCAGCTGGCCGCCCGCGCCGAACCGGAAATGCTGGAGCGCGCGGTGCAGCTATTGGCCGACGCCGACACCATCTACATCGCCGGACTGCGCCGCTCCTTTAGCGTCGCGGCCTACCTCACCTACGCCCTGAGCCACCTCGAGTGCCGCCCTATCCTGCTCGACGGCATGGGCGGCATGCTGCGCGAGCAGATCAGCCGCATTAAGGCGCGCGACATCGTGGTGTCGATCAGCTTCTCGCCGTACGCGGAAGAGACGGTGATGGTCAGCGAAACCGCCGCCAGCGTCGGCGCACGGCAGATCGTGATTACGGACAGCCAGATTAGCCCGCTGGCGACGTTCAGCGATCTCTGCTTTGTGGTGAAGGAGGCTCAGGTGGATGCGTTTCGCTCGCAGTCGGCGACGCTGTGCCTGGTGCAGTCGCTGGTGGTGGCGCTGGCGTATCGGTTGGGGGAGGGTAAGTAAGGCAATAAAAAACCCCCTGCACAGGCAGAGGGTTTTGGTGTTAATTCAGCGGGGAATTATTCCCACTCAATCGTAGCCGGTGGCTTACCGCTGATGTCATACACCACGCGGGAAATACCGTTCACTTCGTTGATGATACGGTTAGACACGCGGCCTAAGAAGTCATACGGCAGGTGCGCCCAGTGCGCGGTCATGAAGTCGATGGTTTCCACCGCACGCAGGGAAACCACCCAGTCGTACTTGCGGCCATCGCCCATCACACCAACGGAGCGAACCGGCAGGAACACTGTGAACGCCTGGCTTACCTTGTTGTACAGGTCAGCTTTGTGCAGCTCTTCGATGAAGATCGCGTCCGCGCGACGCAGCAGGTCGCAGTACTCTTTCTTCACTTCGCCCAGCACGCGCACGCCCAGACCCGGACCCGGGAACGGGTGACGGTAGAGCATATCGTACGGCAGACCCAGTTCCAGACCGATCTTACGCACTTCGTCTTTGAACAGCTCGCGCAGCGGTTCAACCAGGCCCATCTTCATCTCTTTCGGCAGGCCGCCCACGTTGTGGTGAGATTTGATGACGTGTGCTTTACCGGTTGCAGAGGCCGCGGATTCGATCACGTCAGGGTAGATGGTGCCCTGCGCCAGCCACTTCACGTCTTCCAGCTTCAGCGCCTCTTCGTCGAACACTTCCACGAACACGCGGCCGATGATTTTACGTTTGGCTTCCGGATCGTTCTCGCCTTTCAGCGCGTCCAGGAAGCGCTGCTCGCCTTCCACGTGAACGATGTTCAGACCGAAGTGGTCGCCAAACATGTCCATAACCTGCTGGGCTTCGTTCAGACGCAGCAGACCGTTGTCCACGAACACGCAGGTCAGGTTTTTGCCGATGGCGCGGTGCAGCAGCATCGCGGTCACGGAGGAGTCCACGCCGCCTGAGAGGCCGAGAATTACCTTGTCATCGCCAACCTGCTGGCGGATACGCTCAACGGCGTCGTCGATGATTTTTGCCGGGGTCCACAGGGCTTCACACTGGCAGATGTCACGCACGAAGCGCTCCAGCATGCGCATACCCTGACGGGTGTGGGTCACTTCCGGGTGGAACTGCACGCCGTAGAAGCGTTTTTCTTCGTTCGCCATGATGGCGAACGGACAGCTTTCGGTGCTGGCAACGGTCACGAAGTCAGACGGGATGGCGGTAACTTTGTCGCCGTGGCTCATCCACACGTCCAGCAGCGGTTTGCCGTCTGCGGTCAGGGAGTCTTCGATACCGCGCACCAGCGCGCTGTCGGTGACGACTTCTACCTGTGCGTAGCCAAACTCGCGCTCGTTGGAGCCTTCTACGTGGCCGCCCAGCTGCATTGCCATGGTCTGCATACCGTAGCAAACGCCGAATACAGGCACGCCAGCTTCGAACACGTACTGCGGCGCGCGCGGGCTGTTCTCTTCGGTGGTGCTTTCCGGGCCGCCGGACAGGATGATGCCGCTTGGATTGAATTCGCGAATCTGTGCTTCCGTGACATCCCACGCCCACAGCTCACAGTAAACGCCCAGTTCACGTACGCGACGCGCCACCAGCTGAGTGTACTGAGAACCGAAGTCCAGGATGAGAATGCGATGTTTATGAATGTTTTCCGTCATTGACGCTAATTCCGAGGCAAGTGAAACAAAAACAGAGCGCCCGGCTGAAGCCGGGCGCGGAAACTTATCAGGAGCCCAGACGGTAGTTCGGGGACTCTTTGGTGATCGTCACGTCGTGAACGTGGCTCTCCTGGATACCCGCACCGCTGATGCGTACGAATTCCGCTTTAGTACGCAGCAGGTCAATGGTACCACAGCCGGTCAGACCCATACAGGAGCGCAGGCCGCCCATCTGCTGGTGAATGATCTCTTTCAGACGGCCTTTATACGCTACGCGACCTTCGATACCTTCCGGTACCAGTTTGTCAGCGGCGTTATCGGTCTGGAAGTAACGGTCAGAGGAGCCTTTGGACATCGCGCCCAGGGAACCCATACCGCGGTAAGATTTGTAAGAACGGCCCTGGTAGAGTTCGATTTCACCCGGGGATTCTTCGGTACCGGCCAGCATGGAGCCTACCATTACGGCAGCTGCGCCCGCGGCGATCGCTTTGGCGATGTCGCCAGAGAAGCGGATACCGCCGTCAGCGATAACCGGAATACCGGTGCCTTCCAGCGCTTCAACCGCGTCAGACACCGCGGTGATCTGCGGAACGCCCACGCCGGTGACGATACGGGTAGTACAGATGGAGCCAGGGCCGATACCGACTTTCACCGCGCTGCAGCCAGCGTCAGCCAGGGCGCGAGCGCCTGCGCCGGTGGCCACGTTACCGCCAATGATCTGCAGATCAGGGTATTTGGCGCGGGTATCGCGAATACGTTGCAGAACGCCTTCGGAGTGGCCGTGAGAGGAGTCAATCAGCAGGACGTCAACGCCCGCAGCGACCAGCGCGTCAACGCGCTCTTCGTTACCGGCACCTGCGCCAACCGCAGCGCCGACGCGCAGACGGCCATGCTCGTCTTTACAGGCGTTAGGCTTACGTTCTGCTTTCTGGAAATCTTTAACGGTGATCATGCCGCGCAGGTGGAAGCTGCTGTCAACAACCAGCGCTTTTTCAACGCGTTTTTCGTGCATTTTTGCCAGCACCACGTCGCGGGTTTCACCTTCGCGAACGGTGACCAGACGCTCTTTTGGCGTCATGTACACACTAACAGGCTGGTTCAGGTCAGTCACGAAACGCACGTCACGACCGGTGATGATACCGACCAGTTCGTTCTCTTCGGTCACAACCGGGTAACCGGCGAAACCGTTACGTTCGGTCAGGGCTTTCACTTCGTGCAGCGTGGTGGTTGGCAGAACGGTCTGTGGGTCAGACACGATGCCGGATTCATGTTTCTTCACGCGGCGAACTTCTTCGGCCTGACGTTCGATAGACATGTTTTTGTGAATAAAGCCAATGCCACCTTCCTGTGCCAGGGCAATAGCCAGGCGCGCTTCAGTCACGGTGTCCATTGCCGCAGAGAGCATAGGAATGTTCAGGCGAATGGTTTTAGTCAACTGCGTGCTGAGATCGGCAGTATTCGGCAGAACAGTGGAGTGAGCGGGAACGAGGAGGACGTCGTCAAACGTCAGTGCTTCTTTAGCGATACGTAGCATGGGCAATATCTCTGACCTGGGTGGTTAAATATTGCCGTGGCATTATACAGAGCGTAACCGATTGCATCTACACTTTTTTATAAAAAAGCTTGCGATTGCCTCTCAGCAGGTTACTATCGACTGAATAACTTGCTGATTTAGAATTTGATCCCGCTCACATGTTATCCTCTCAATCCCCCTCAATTTATACCGTCAGCCGCCTGAATCAGACGGTGCGTTTGCTGCTTGAGCAGGAAATGGGGCAGGTCTGGATCAGCGGTGAGATCTCTAACTTCACGCAGCCGTCCTCCGGTCACTGGTACTTTACCCTAAAAGACGACACCGCCCAGGTGCGCTGCGCGATGTTCCGCAACAGCAACCGTCGCGTGACGTTTCGTCCTCAGCACGGCCAGCAGGTTCTGGTTCGCGCCAATATCACCCTGTATGAGCCGCGCGGCGATTATCAGATTATCGTCGAGAGCATGCAGCCCGCGGGCGAAGGCCTGCTGCAGCAGAAGTATGAACAGCTAAAAGCCAGGCTCTCTGCCGAAGGGCTGTTCGACCAGCAGTTCAAAAAACCGCTGCCCTCCCCCGCCCACTGCGTTGGGGTCATCACCTCGAAAACCGGTGCGGCACTGCACGATATTTTGCACGTGCTGAAGCGTCGCGACCCTTCCCTACCCGTCATCATCTACCCGACCGCCGTTCAGGGTGACGATGCGCCGGGCCAGATAGTTCGCGCCATTGAGCTGGCGAACGCCCGTCAGGAGTGTGACGTCTTAATCGTCGGACGCGGCGGCGGCTCGCTGGAAGATCTGTGGAGCTTTAACGACGAGCGCGTGGCGCGGGCAATCTTTGCAAGTATTATCCCCGTGGTGAGCGCCGTCGGCCACGAAACGGACGTAACAATTGCGGATTTCGTCGCGGATCTGCGTGCGCCTACCCCGTCCGCGGCGGCGGAAGTGGTCAGCCGCAACCAGCTGGAGCTGCTGCGTCAGATTCAGAACGTACAGCAGCGTCTTGAGATGGCGATGGACTACTTTCTTGCCAACCGTACCCGCCGCTTTACCCAGCTTCATCATCGTCTTCAGCAGCAGCATCCGCAGCTGCGTCTGGCGCGCCAGCAGACCGTGCTGGATCGTCTGCGTCAGCGCATGAACGTGGCGGTGGACACGCAGATCAAGCGCGCGGTGTCGCGCCAGCAGCGCGTGACGCAGCGTCTTAACCAGCAGAACCCGCGGCCGAAAATTTATCGCGCGCAAACGCGGATTCAGCAGCTGGAGTACCGTCTGGCGGAAACTCTCCGCGCGCGACTGAGCACCACCCGCGAACGCTTTGGCAATGCGGTGACCCACCTTGAAGCGGTTAGCCCCCTCTCCACGCTGGCGCGCGGCTATAGCGTGACGACGGCGACGGACGGCAAAGTGCTGAAGCAAACTAAACAGGTAAATACCGGCGATGTGCTGACGACGCGTCTTTCCGACGGCTGGGTAGAAAGTGAAGTGAAATCAATTAAACCGGTGAAAAAAACGCGTCAGCGTAAAACCGGATAATTCTTCGCCGGTTACTTACTATACTGCTGCTATTCCCTTTTTTAATAAGGAGAGCAGCATGCCCCATCTTCATAGCGTTATTCCCCCTTATATTCTTCGTCGTATTATCGAAAGCGGTTCCGAGCCGCAGCAGCGCTGCGCCCGTCAGACCTTAACCCATGTCCAGACGCTGATGGCCCACATGCCGGGCAAACCCGCTGCTCCGCACGTGAATAAAGCCGGGCAGCTGGAGCGCGATATTTACGACGCGAAGCAAACCCAGGAGCTGCCGGGTACGCAGGTGCGTTACGAAGGCCAGCCGTCGAACGGCGATGTGGCGGTGGATGAAGCCTATAATTATTTAGGTATTACCCATGACTTCTTCTGGAAAGAATATCAGCGCGATTCGCTCGATAATAAAGGGCTTATTTTGACCGGCACTGTGCATTACGGTCGGGAATATCAGAACGCCTTCTGGAACGGTCAGCAGATGGTATTTGGCGACGGCGACGGGGATATATTTAACCGCTTTACCATCGCCATCGACGTGGTGGCGCACGAGCTGAGCCACGGTGTGACCGAGACCGAAGCCGGGCTTATCTATTTTGAGCAGTCGGGCGCGCTGAACGAGTCTCTGTCGGACGTGTTTGGCTCGCTGGTCAAACAGTACCATCTGAAGCAAACCGCCGATAAAGCAGACTGGCTCATTGGTGAAGGGCTGCTGGCGAAAGGGATTAACGGCAAAGGGCTGCGCTCAATGTCTGAACCCGGCACCGCCTATGACGATCCCCTGCTCGGCAAAGATCCGCAGCCTGCGCACATGAAAGATTTCATTAAAACGCGCGAGGATAACGGCGGCGTGCATCTGAACTCCGGCATCCCCAACCGGGCATTTTATCTGGCCGCGACGGCGATCGGCGGCTACGCCTGGGAAAAAGCGGGTTATGCCTGGTACGACACGGTTTGCGATCGCAATCTGGCGCAGGATGCGGATTTTGAGGCCTTCGCAAAACTGACGATCGCGCACGGAGAGAAACGCTCCGGCGGCGACGCTGGTGCGGCCATTAAACAAGCCTGGGAACAGGTGGGAGTGTTGTAAATGCAGGTTCCGGAACTGACGGATGACGCCGTGGTTGAACTGGCCCGGGAAGGCGGCGTCGCTTTTATCCCCAGGCTGAGCGGACAGCGTACCATCGCGCTCTCCTCGCTCAATGAAGCCCAGCGCCAGCGCCTGGTGAGCATCCTGGAGCAGGCTTTTCCGCGCGGTCAGCCGCCGGGGCAAGCCTCTTCACCCGGCAGCGGCGACCAGCGCTATTTCCGCATCCAGATTATCTGGACCGGGCAAAATCAGGCGCACTACGCCGATATCGTCGTGCTGGTGCCGGAGCAGGAAGCGCCAGAGTCGCTGATTGAGCTTTGGAAGAAAGGCGAAGGCTGCGTCTGCGATTAACCTTCGGCCCGAACAAACTCCACGCGTTTTTTAGAGATAAGGCCGTGGCCGTTCTGGCAGAAATAGTCCACCGCGCCGCAGGCTTTTAATACCTGGAGTGGCTGATGGCACTCCGGGCAACGGGCTACAAGCGCAATATCTTTATTACAGCTGTCGCAGTGCGCCACGCCGTTCTGGGGCTCCAGCGGTGACTGGCATTCCGGGCAGGTAATCGACATATTCTCTCCTGTTGGGTTTTACCGGGACAGGATAACTGCCCCGGTAGGCTGAACATTATCAGGCTTCAGCTGCCGGTTTAGTCTGCGCATTTTCCAGCATGCGGCGCACCGGAACAATTAGGACGATCAGTACCGCGGCACAGATCAACAGTGCGATGGAGCAGCGCGCAAAGAGATCCGGCAGCATATCCAGCTGATCGGCCTTCACGTGGCCGCCAATCAGGCCCGCCGCCAGGTTACCCAGCGCGCTGGCGCAGAACCACAACCCCATCATCTGTCCGCGCATTCTCTCCGGCGCCAGCAGCGTCATGGTCGCCAGGCCAATCGGACTCAGGCACAGCTCGCCGAGCGTCAGCATCAGGATGCTGCCCACCAGCCAGAACGGCGATACGCCCGCTCCACCGCTGCTCAGCACGTTCTGTGCCGCCAGCATCATCAGGCCAAAGCCCGCCGCCGCGCAAAGAATACCAATAACAAACTTGGTAATGCTGCTCGGACGAATGTTTTTGCTCGCGAGCTTCGGCCATGCCCAGCTAAACACCGGTGCCAGCAGGATGATGAACAGGGCGTTGATTGACTGGAACCACACCGCCGGGATTTCAAAATCACCAATCATGCGGTTAGTGTAGTCGTTGGCAAACAGGTTGAATGAGGTTGGCTTCTGCTCAAACGCGGACCAGAAGAACGCCGCGGAGATCAGCAGAATAAAGCAGACCAACAGCCTGGCGCGCTCTTTACGATTCAGGCCCGCAAAAACAAACAGATAAATAAAGTAGAGGGCAACGGATGCCGCAATCACGTAGACCAGCACGCTGGCTACCGCGACCGGGTTAATCACAATCACGCCCTGCGCAATCAGCGTCACGAGCGTTGCCACGCCTGCCGCCAGCGCCAGTAGCCAAACGCCCACGCCGTTACGCTTCACCACCGGGCTGTTCCAGGTAGAGTCGAGGCCAACTTCTCCGTCATAGCGTTTCATGGCCGGAACGGCAAACACGCGGAAGATAATCAGCGCTACCAGCATCCCGATACCGCCAATGCCAAAGCCCCAGTGCCAGCCGTGGGTTTTAATCAGCCAGCCGGAAATCAGCGGCGCGATGAACGAGCCCATGTTGATGCCCATATAGAACAGCGAGAAACCGCCGTCGCGACGCGCGTCGCCTTTTTTATACAGGGTACCGACCATCACTGAAATACAGGTCTTGAACAGCCCGGAGCCGAGCACGATGAACATCAGGCCGATAAAGAACAGGTTGTTCCCCATCACCGCCGAGAGCGCAATCGACAGGTGACCGAGCGCAATCAGAATCGAACCGTACCAGACGGCTCTCTGCTGACCGAGCCAGTTATCCGCCAGCCAGCCGCCCGGCAGCGCGGCCAGGTACATGGTACCGGCAAAGATACCGACAATCGCCGAGGCGTTTTCACGCGCCAGGCCCATCCCGCCGTCATAGACGGTGGCGGCCATAAACAGGATCAGTAACGGACGAATGCCGTAAAACGAGAAACGCTCCCACATCTCGGTGAAGAACAACGAACCGAGCGGATACGGGTGGCCGAAGAACGTTCGGCTCTCTTTTTGATTAACAGTGGATTGCATAATTCTCCCGAAAGGTATGTCGTCGTGCTTGTAAACACCAGCAGGTACGCCGGCCAGTTACGTATCTGGCCGATTTTTTACATGCGGCGAAAAGTTAGTTAACCATTTGATAACCAGGCGCTAGTTTTGTCTAGTACCGGCCCCTGGACTTTAAGATGAAAATTCGACGATTGTCTACTTTCTTAGATTTAAACATGGTTAAAAGTGAATAGTGATTGACTTCACACAGAGAAAACCGGCGGTATGATTGGGTAAAAAAAAGCCCGCGATATTCGCGGGCTTTCGTGAGAGCAGCAAAACTTATTTGCTTTTCTTAATGTTAAAGACAAATACAGCACAAATAACATTGATTTTAAATGTTTTTATAATTCGACAAATAAAAATGGGTACAACCTTGTGTACAACAAAAATCAAAGTGCTCTGCTTTTTAGCTCACTTTTTGAACTACGAAAATTTCGCAGCTTCTCCGATCCCTTGCCGTAATCTTGCCGTGCTATCGAAACCTCACCGTATCCTTACCGTGATAGCCATTTTCTTATTGTATGATAGTGCCATCACACAATAAGGAATCAGCCAGCCATGAGAATGACCAGCCGCAAAAAAGAGATACTCAGTTACTTTGAACCGGATAACCTCGAATGGGTGACGGGTGAGATTGGTGCGCCGCCGTTCGATGTGTCGGGTGTGGCCTACCTGCTTCATGGCATGGTGTCGTTCGATAAGCGCCACCAGCTCGAATCCACCCGGCGAACTCTTGAAAGCATGGTTGATAATGGGTTGCTTGAGCGGGTGACAGTGTATGAATCGCGGCAGGTAAAGCGTGGCGGTGAAACCAGCGCTACGGTCGTGCGCTACGGTTTACCGGGACAGTGTGCCGTTGTGCGAGATAGTGGCGGCGCTGATAACGCAATATCAGGCGAATACATGCGGGTCAGTTAAGAGCCTGCAATCTGTCGTTAATGTTGTTCAGGTCGTAAACCCGGCGTTCAATATCCAGCATCAGGAAATTGCGGATCTCGGCTTGTTCAGGATTATCAGATTCTCTGGCCTGTAAGAGCAATTCATTGTAACCATGCAATCCCCCCGAATTTTCCGCCGGGGTAGTCCCCCTCCCACGCAAACAGCTAACAGGCTGGATACTGGTATCATGGGTTTGCTTCTCCAGCACAATAAGACAATCCCACCAGTCGCCAAAGTCATACGTGTAAACCAGCTTGTCACCCTCATTCTGGATCGCCGCCCATAGTGGCGTGATTGCCGCATTACCCATGCTTTCACCCTCACCCCATACGCGATACTCGCTACCTAGATCACCTTTACGGCCTTTCTCGAACATATACAGATGTTCGTCATTCCAGCCAAAAGCCAACTGGATCACCGCGTGAAGTTCACTAAAGGGGATTTGCTCTGGAACCAGCACACGCCGCCATATTGGTGGTTTGCTGTCTCGGATGGTTATCTTTAGCTGGTACATGCAAATCCTGAATAAATGCGAATCGGAAGGATAACGATACTGACGCACTCACAATTCTGTAAAGGTGAATAAAGGTAATTTGCTTAATACGCATAAGTTACATGCGGAATAATCCCGTATCTACCTGCGCGGCGCTGGCTTCTTCCACTTGTAGGCAGGCGCTCGCATCATCTCCCCGAACCGTTTACGCCGGACTGTATCAGCATCAATAATGCGCTCCATTTCCCGAACCTCTGCCGGGGTAAGCTGGTGGCCTTCATGCTCCAGCTTGGCGGCGGTCAGCGCTGCTATTTCACGTGGTGTCACTATGGCAGCTCCTGCTATGGTGGGTAACTGGCTGATTTTACATAATTATGTCAGAAAACCAGAATATCGCTACAACTCCAGCCCTATAGCTCGCGCCGCTTTCCCCGCCTTACGCTCAATCACGCCCGTGATTCTATCTACTACCGGACTGAATGCCTGCCAGTAAGCCACCTCCATTGCTAACAACTCTGCCCGCTTCCTGTCAAACGTAGCCCAGCGCATCCCCTTTGGCTTCGGGAACATGCGAATGTCATTAAACAGATTATTGGTAAGGTCATTGTTGCCCCATATCGCGCATCGCTGCTGGCGTATCTTCATTCGCATCCTGTCCAGTCTGTCGGCGCTCTGGCTTTTATAGTGGAGTTTCCAGCATCCCCGGCAGCCAATATCTTTTTTGCCGATATACAGCTTCGCTACCCGCTTTATGCAGTGGGGACAGACGTACCATTCCCGCACACCATACCCGGCTTGTGTGGTCGTGGTTCTGATTGCCCGTGTAACGCCGTTGATTGTCATGGCGTAGCTGTCGGCTTGCCGGAAGGTATACAACGTTCCGCTTTCGGTCTGGGTATAAAGCTGCGTACCCGGTTCAGCATCCGCCAGCCTGCTACGCATGTTCGCAAGGAATGGCAACCCTATACGGGGCAGGTCGGTGGTATAGCTGCGCGTTCTGCCTCTCACTGGCTGGCCTCCTGCGAATTACTGCGAATCAAACTGCGAATGCGCAAAAATGAATACGAAATAATATGCGTATTTTACTGTAAATTGCGCACCAGTTTTGCAATTTCACATCAATAAAGCCAGTAACTGCGCTGGTTGAGGATGGTTTGCGCATTGGTATCCGTTTCGTTTTGCGCAGATTTTTTGTGAACTGCGCAATTCGCAATTTACTGCGCAATATTCGGGTTTCGTATTTGGAGGATTTTTCACTTTGCGTACTGCGTTCGACTGTAGAAACCCAGCGATAATGCGGCTTACCCGCTGGTACGCAACTGCGAATGGGTTTCGTATCACGCAGTTTTGCCGCGTACCTGACTGCGTACTGCGAACCAGTGGCGCGAACCAGAATATTTTGGACAATCTAAATCACATTCTGGCTTCCAGCCCGCAACTGGCGCGGGTTTAGCGCTACGAGGGTTTAAGATCCGTCCAGGACAGTCCAGGATTTACATCCGTTCTGGTGCGAACGTTACTGCGAACCATCGCCCCCGCTGGTGGGCTGTCGTTGCTTCTTGCCGCCATTTAACCGGAAGGCATTACCGTTCGGTTGCGCTATCCCCATGCGGTGCTGAGTTTCGGTGACAGCTTTATGCAGGTCGCCAAAGTCCTCAACCTTCACGGGCGGTCGCTTCACGTTATCCAGACACATATCACGGCGCTGCTTTACCCATTCCCTACCATCGTCCTCAGCACAAATCATCATGACTTCCTGCCAGCGTGTAGCTGCCCTGCGATACAGCCCCTTTGCTTCCAGTTCCTCGGCTTTCCTGTCGTTTACCATGCTTCTCTCCCTCAGAATTGCGCTTCATCGTCGAATGGCTGGCGCTGGTCAAAATCATCAGGGGTGTTATATATTTCCCATCCCGGCGCGGGTTGCGTGGTATGGCCTTTGTTGACTTCATTTTTGCTAGCTGACGCGCCACGCTTTCCGCCCGGCCTTGCTGTCCTCGCACTGATCACGCTGTCGGCTACTACCTGATACCCCTGCTGCGTTCCTCCATCCTTGCCCGTCCACTGATTGACCTGCATTGTTCCGGCAACACTGACTAAATCGCCTTTAACGTGTTCTGCCAGTGCGTCGGCCTGTTTGCCGAATGCCACCACGCCCAGCCAGAAAGTAACCTCTCCGCCCTCTACTGCATGGCAGGGGAGTGCCACCGCTAAACGCCCCATTGCCATGCTGGTTCCGCTGTTCGTCGTTCTGGTCTGGGGATCTGCCACCAGCCGCCCGTATGCTGATATCTGTGCTGTCATTGTTACCTCGATTATTAGTTTTGCTAATGAAGATTACCCGGCACTGTCTTATTGTGGGACACCTGCTGATTTTTTTCATAGTAAGCAAAAATAGTGTTGTCTCTGTTGTCTTTGTTGTCTCACGGCGCTACAGGCCGCGCCACGTCTGGATTTTGCCGAGACAACATTGATGATTTTGTGTTGTCTCACGCAGGGTAAATGTTGTCTCACTGCCAGCCAGGCAAAAAATCACACTTTCACTATGTTGTCTCAAAACAGCTAAATGTTGTCTCGCTGTTGTCTCAGAAAATGAAATAAAAACCTTATAAATCAATCAAATTTACAAACTGAGACAACAAAGACAACTGAGACAACACTAAAACTACGCATGTGAAAAAAGATCACTCCTCTGGCTGGCTGCTATCCTCTGCCATGAAGTTGAGCACATAAACGCGGATTTGCCTGCCATCCTCGCGCACACGTCCCTGATAACCTCTGCCGCTGGTCGGCGGGGTGAGCATCCCGACGCGTTTAAGTACCTCGGCAAACTGTTTGGCATTGAATCCCCGTGCGATCTCCTGCTCGAAGGTCGCCGGGAAGGTGTAAAAAATTATCGGGTCGCTGTCGTGGTTCCCCTTCTTCCTGTACCCAGCTAAATCACGGATCGGTAAATCACGGGGGTCATAACCCAGCGGCGCGTAGCGGCTCAGGCCATGAGCATTCAAAAACGCCTCCGTCTGCTCAATTATCTGCTGGTGCTCTTTGTTGCCCGTGCCGAACTCGCGCAGCCAGGCATTGTAGCTGTGCTGTATCGCATCACGGCACGTCTGATCGTCCCATCCGGTAACAACCTCACCCAGCAATAAAGCCGCCTCCAGAATGGCAAAACGTGCGGCCACGCGGTGTACCTGCTCGCCATAGTCAGCAGGAATAAGGCTGCGCCAGCGGGTTTCACAGTCACGAACGGTATCAATGGCCTGCTGCTGGTGGTCTGCCAGCCACCCGATCCACTCCCGCCCGGCAGCGCCGTGATGGTGCTGGTAAGCGTCTTTCAGCGCGTCGGCGTGCTGTTTGCCGTTCTGGTGGTCGTGGAAGCGCACCGCCTTACTCAGCGGGATATTCAGCAGGCGCACCAGTTGCCCGGCTTTGGTCTTGCGTCCGGCGGTGGCGATGAAGGTTTCCAAGTCCATTTCCCCGGTACTGATCGCCACGGTGCGCCAGCGTTTTAAATCCCGGTTTCCCCCTTCCTTCGCCCCCTGCAATTTCCCAACGCCATTAAACAGGGCATAGGCAGACTGTGACACGCTTACCGGGTCTGCCCCCTGTCCGACTTCATCCAGTGGCATCAGCCCGTCATTATGTGCGGCGGCTTCGTTCGCCAGCCCCAGCGCCGTGCCGTACCACGTCAGGCGTAGCAAGTCCGGGTTGCCGTATAAGCTGCTGGCGACGTTCGCTGTGGTGGTCTTACCCGCGCTCGACTGTTCATAGAAGTGAATGCCGAATCCGTCAGCGCCAGCCAGCCCGATTAACGGTGCTGCCAGTGCGGCGGCAATGCCTGTCATCATCGAGTAGTTACCGTATGCCAGACGCGCAACACTCTTACGCCAGCTCTCTGAGGTTCCCGCCACGGTGTACCCGGCAACGGCAGAACTGCGACCACTGAATAAAACGGGTTGCGCAGGTGCGCCGATTATCTCCCCGTCCGGCATGATGTATGCCCCGCACTGCCAGCCAGTAGCGTGAGCAACACGCCACAATTCACGTGAGCCGCTACGCTGTAGCCAGTCAGCCAGAATCGCCCGCAAGCTGCTTTTGGTGGTGACGTTAACCCCGCCCGCTTTCAGGGTGCGCCAGCCTTCGCGCTCCCCGATATCAGCCAGGGGGATAGCCGCTGTTGTCGGTATGCCTGCGCCAAAGGCCAGCCAGCGTAATATCAGATACTGATCCTTGTCGTCCCACCCGGTGCCGATAACGTCCATCGGTGAGGCCAGCCAGCTTTCATTGTTGATAATCTCGCCGCTTTCCTTGTCCACTTTAGGCGTGATCCAGTAAACGCCATCTTTGCGGCTCTCAATGCGGGGTTTTAGCGGGTCTTTCTCTGGCTGGCCAGTTTTACCGCCCTCAATGGCCTGTAGTTGTGGTTTCACGCATTCCCCCTGCGGCTGGTACATCGAATCGTTAAACGCAGCCGTAGCGACTTCCAGCCCGTGTTGCTGGTGGTAGTCGTTCCAGTCAGCTTTGCTGTCAGTCGGTGGCAGCGATACCCAGCCAGCCACGGATAAAGCTGCTTTCTCTGCGGCCTCCTTCCCGATGTTGGTGGCTCCGGTTTCGGAGGCTGCTGTAGGGTGGTCGTTATCTGCGGCGATAATAATTTGCGACTGCGGGTGTTTCCGGCGCATTACTCCGGCAACGTGGATCAGGTTCCCGGCGTCAATTGCCGCCACTGTGAGCGCGTCAGGGCGCATCAGGTGAACGGACAGGGCGGTAGCCAGCCCCTCGGCAATTAAAACGCTCTGCGGCGATTCTTCCGCGTTTACGGCATGGTATGCCCCGCGCTTTGCTGAACCTGTCAGGAGGCGCTTTTCTCCCTGTGGGGTGATGGTCTGTGCGGCTGCCACTGCGCCGGACTCATCCACCAGCTCAAGCAGGACTGAACCATCAGGCAATAGCGGGAAAGTGAACCCGTCCAGCCCCTTAGCCATCAGATATTCAGATTCGCCCTGTGTGACGCTCTGGCGCTTTTCTGCATACAGGCTGGCAAACGTAGCCCGGCGCTGCCCTGCGCTTTCTGCGGCCTGTTTCTGGCGCTCCTGCTCGCGCTGCTGGCGCTCAGACTCCATTTGCTCCCGCCTCCGGCTGGCTGCTGTCGGGTCGGTTTCCGCTGCCCGGTAATCAATACCCAGCACATCAGCGGCAAGGTGCGCCGCCTCCGTGGTGTCGCAGTTGTTAACCCGCTTGATTAAATCCAGCCCGTCGCCCGCGCCGCACTGGTTGCAGATAAAGCTGCCGCGCCCGTTATCATCGAACCGGAAGCGATCCGTACCGCCACATGCAGGGCAGGGGGCATGGCGGCGTGATGAATCAGGCACGTCGATAGACAGGCCAGCCAGCACATAAGGCCAGTTGCCAGCGGCGGCGGTGGTCACTTCGCGGATAAGGTCGATATTACGCATTGTGTCGCTCCCTCAGTGCGCCGCTGGCATTTCAGGCCAGCCGTTTTCATCCAGATCAGCAATGAAGTGATCGTGTAGCTCTGCCAGCGTTTCACGTCCGAACGGGGTAAGCTCGCCGCGCTCCGTATCCAGCATGGCCTGATAAAACACAATGGCTTTTTCCGTACCCTGTTCGACGCCGTATCGCTCAATCATTGCGCCCTCGATGTTGTTCGCCATCGCAAGACGTTCCGCGAACGGATAAACCGGAAGTGCCGCTTTGCCATTGGAGTAAATCGCTACCTGCGATGATGTGCCGTCAGACTCAGTAACGGAGGTTGTGCCGTTCTCGCGCTTCATTTCAGCAACGAAACAGGCCGCAATCAGCCAGCGCCACATAGTGACGTTATGCTGCGTGGTAAAGTCGAACCAGCCACGCGCCCCGCCATCAGCAACGGCAAAATGAATGGCGTAGCCGATATCTGGCGTATCGTCGTACTCTCCCGCATCCAGACGGCTTACAGCGCTCTCATAGGTGATAATGGCTACATGCTCATATATCCCGGCATCATTGCGTGTCATGATGTTCACGCCGTCCGGTGTGGCCTCTGCGCGGTGTAATATGTTCATGCTGCTAACTCCTGTTGTTTCTCACGCTGCTGAACAGCGGTGACTGCTCCCATACTCCATCCGTTGCCATGCGCTTCGTCCCTCATACACTGAACGGCAATATCGGGTGTCTCGGCCTCGCCGTACCATGTGACCGGAATCGGCGCACCAGCGCCATCAAAGCAGGTGGCAATAACGCGGAAATTGCTCATGCGCTGGCCTCCGCATCAATTCTGGCTATATCGACAATCGTCAGGACTTTACTCAACCAGCAATACACGATAGCGGCCTGTTCATCGTTTAGGTGAGTGGCTAAATCGGTCATAACGTGAGCCAGCCCATTACGGGCACGGGTCATACGTTCTGCTGTTCGGTCTGCCAGCGTAAAATCATCCGGGTAATCCTGCTCGCGGGATAACATCGCTTCGGCTTCAAGCTCGGACGGATGGCGGTATAAAGCGTTAATGTTCATGCTGCCACCTCCAGACGGATACGGCCTGCAAAGAAACAGACGTGATCCCGTGCCAACGTGCGGCGGGCTTCGCGCTCAGTTTCAGCAGCAATGTGATAGATTTTGGCGGTAATTGTCGGCATATCGCGGCGAACGGCTGCGATTAACCAGATGAAATGCGGATTTTGGGTAGGGGTAGTAGCCATGATGGCAGCCTCTATACAGTGAATTTTGAATTCACCACCAAGAGACGCCAATCTCAGACTGGTGGTGAGCTGAACAAGGTTGGCGTAACCGGCCTGTATAGACACCGGCCTTCCTTTCGGAAGCCTCATCCAGCCCACCATAATTTGGGTGCGCAGGAATTTTGCCGACAAAAAAACACGCTTAGTGCGTGTCGGCACTATACAGGTTATCGGGACGCCAATCCCGACACCAGATTTTGCTGGTGCGCTATAACCATAAACCGGGTTGGCGATAGTCGGCAAGCCCTTTTTTATGGACTCCAGAAACTCACCTTCGCGCACGCGCGTACTGGTCTCGAAACTCTCCTCGTCACCACGACGAGAAAATGAGGAGCAGGCATTAGCTGGCACTGTTATGCCAGCTTTACCCTCATGCGTGTGCGCGATCCCGCGCAAGGTACACATCAGGCCAGCCAGGGGAAAGGCTTTATTCTGGACGGCGGCATTAAGCATGATTAGCCCCCAGATGTTTAGCTAACCAGCGCTGAGAGAGGCGGATTAGCTCGGCTTTACGCTGGTCATATCCCATACCCATATCAATCAGCGTAATGTTGGTACTCTCCAGGTAGGTGAGGTGTTCCAGTTGCCCGGCGTTCATGCTGTCGCGTGGTTCGCCAGTAATGCTATTCGCCTGCGCCCACTGCTTCGCCGTCATGCCACCCAAAACAATGCGGGCGATCATGTTGCTCTCGTTGCTGTAGTGGCGAGCCTGCGTCTGTTTACCCTGTTCTGCGCGGGCGCTTTCCAGCGCTACGCACATCGGTTTAAACAGGTTGGCGGCACCGATACGGGCTTTGAGCTGGCGGCGATACTGAGCGGCAATCTCTGGCACGCTGCGCTGTAGGGCTTCTTCACACTGAATAAAGTAACGGCGAACGGCGCGACCTTGTTCGTTTCGCTCAACCATTGCCAGTTCTTTAGCCATTCCCAGAGAAAGGCCATAATCTTTACTGCGACGGTCGCCGCCACGCTTTGTCACCCATTCGGGGCTACCCTGTTCAAAATTTGAACTTTGATTCCTGAAATCTGAGGAATCAAAAACCACGTAATCAGCACTCAGGCTAAAGCCATATTCATCAATGCGTAGTTTGATCCAGGTTGAAAAGTCGTTACCTACTCCGAGCGCTTTATGCAGTGCCTTAGCGCTAACAATACTGGCCTCACGCCCGCCAATTTGACCGGAAATAACGGTAACAATCGCGGCAAAGTCATTATTGCTATGTTCACCCTGGCAAGTGTTGGATTGTGGGGCGGCCTCCGAATGGAATCGGCTTTTTTCGATAGTCATGTTTTCGGCTCCGTTATGCGGCGTTAAACGCGTCCGGGTAGAGGTTCAGAATGTCGGTAATATCCTGCTGAGATAACCCGTGATGTTCATTAATGGCGGCGTTATGGTTCACAAGCTGGATCACCTTGAGAACATCGCCACGGCAGGAAAAGCGGTAGCGCAGGTGTGCGCCGATACCATCCGGGTTTTTCTCGTCGATACGCTCCAGTTGAATATCAAGCTGGCGCTCCAGTTCAGACGCATAATTACGCCCGGATGAAAGACGGCAGTAGCGCAGAATATCATTTTCTGTCCATCCCTCTACGCCAGTGCGCAGCATATAGACTCGGGCGCGGTGTTTCTTTGGGGTTCGCTTAGGTACTTGTACCGGGCTGGTGGTCGGCGTAATATCAGACGTGCGAATATCTGAGTTAGCCGCCTGCTGTACGGGGCGGTTTTTCTTTTTCATTACGCCACCTTCCCGCGACGTTCTGCCAGCCAGTTATTAATCTCTACCGCATCAAAGGCGGTCACGTTATCGGTGAGCTTCACCGGGCGCGGCAGCGTGCCGTTCTTAACCCAGCGGTCAATGGTTGGCATGGAAACACCAAGAAGTTCCGGCATACGGAAACGACGGATGTATCCAGTAGTGGGAAGTGCTGATTGTGCTGCTTGATGGGCTGTCATATGTCCCGTAACTCCTATGATAGCTGGTGTTACGGGCATTTAAGGCAAAAAAGACCCTGCTGTGAATTACACTAAATTTAATATCATGATGCTAATTTTTAGTATCTGACTACTTGGGCTTTCCTGCTGTAGTGCGATCCATGGGCTTGCGATTCATATCTGAGATTATTTTTTTTAGATAGTCGATAGACGGCTCGGAATAACCTGCACCAACAGATAGCCAATGATTTATTGTTGCGTTAGCCCAAGCATCATTTGTGTCTATACCGTTAATATTTTTACATTCATCAGGAAAGGTATTGCGTGTGTATATAAGAGCCATCAGACAGTTCTCTCTATTCTGACTAAATCTTTTAGTATTCCCATGCTCTTGTATTTCGTTCACTGTATTAACAGTGTTTTTTAGAGGGGAATGATATCTTGGGGTTATAGCTGTGCAATTATCTATACAATCTCTAACACGCAGAAACCAACCCCTTGAAATGTAAATACTATCAAGAGTGATCACTTCTTCATCTTGACGCATTATTTCTGTCTTTATTTCTTCAGGGTTGCTGAAAATATCGCTAGGTAAATCAAATTTGTGAGCTTCTCCTAAAAGGATTGACTCAACGGTATCTGAATTGTCGTAATCAACACAATCATGCGAAGCGGTAAGTAACGGGCCAATCTTTGAAGATCCATAACGTAATACTCCATTTATTGTGCCACTGTTAAGATGCCAAATCCCAGATGCTAAGCCAGTGTTATACCTAACTCCGTGGAGTTCTTTTTCTTGACCGTCATAGAGCACTGGGTCGATAAGATAAAAGTGTGAGTTTTTGAGGCAATTAGTATCTTGTATTACTTTATCTTGTGCCCAGGCTTCCTTATTGATAAATCCGGCCAAAACGCAAGGTATACCATCTAAGATCACACCTAAGTGAATTGCTCCAGATGCCCCCATAAGCAATAAGTCATTGGTTTCAATTTCCAGTAACTCTGAGGCTCTGACGATATGGAAATAAGTGTTTGGAGGAATTTTTTTCATTTACTCATCCATTTTTTAATTGAAGTGACGTTGTAATCTTCGCCATGTTCCAGCGCTACCAGCAAATCACACCACAACGTGAGCGCTGCTTTTCGCTCATCGAAATACTGGTGACGGTTATAGATACCCTCCACGCCTTTAATTTTGTGGTTCAGGCATCGCTCAGCTATCACGGGGTCAATCCCCAGCGCTGCCATTTGAGTACGCATCGTGCGGCGCAGATCGTGAATACTGAATGGCTCAACGTCCGGCATTTCTTTCAGGACGGCGGGCATAACCATATTCAGGGTGGCGCGGCTGACATGCGATGTCGTTCTGGCTCGTCTGGCTGGAATTAGCCAGCGGCTGTCTCCGGCAAAGAGCCTGATTTCTTCGATCCACTCGATTACCGGCTGCGGTAGGGGAATGTCGATATCATCCCCATTCTTTGCACGGGTTCCCGGCAGGTGCCAGACGGCATTTTTCAAATCAAACTCATCCCATTCTGCGGCGCATAGCTCCATCTTTCTGACGCCCAGCGCAAGAATGATTTTAAAAGTAAGCTCGTTTTCCCTGCTTATCCCGCGCCCACGGCGTAGCGCTTTAAAGAACTGGATTAATTCATCGCGTGATAAGGCGCGTTTTCGCCCCTGCTCCTTGCCCCCGGCATCCTTCGAGCCAAAGGATATAGCGGGGTTCACCTCAATCATTCCGCGCACCACAGCGTAATCAAACAGGCGCTTTAACATTCTCAATACATCATTAGCGACTGTGGGAGATCCGCGCTGTAGTACGTCCTGCAAAATGCTATCAATATGACGCGGGCGCACGTCCTCGACGTTCATCTTGCCAATTAGCGCCACGATGTTTTTTTGTAGGCTGCTGCGGAAAAGGTCAGGGTGTTTGTAATTTGGTTCTATCTGGCGGGTGTAATACTCAGCGGCAAGCGCCGAAACGTTAATGGCGTTCTTCTCAGCCTCGATCTTTGCCATAGCATCGGCTTTTCGCTGCTGCTTCTCTGCGGCCACGTCATAACCCAGCGCAACGCGTGCGGAAAGCTCCCTTGCTATTTCCCTTGCTTTAGACAAAGGGAAGTCAGAGTAAGAGCCAATCAGCATAGTTCTGGACTTACCAGCCATTTGATAGCGGTAGCGCCAAAAAGGGGTTTTATCCTCTTTACGAAACCTCAGATACAGCCCGTCACCGTCTGCACGTCCCTCGAATCTTTCCCCGCTCTTAACCCAAGCGCGAATTTGCATATCTGTAAGTTTTGGCATGTGCGAATACCCGTTAAACCAGTTTATTTAGTCATGGGTACAACGTAATTTGCCCCAAAAACTACCCAAGACGTACCCAAAACAGCGATAACCCATGCAGGGTACAACCTTGTGTACAACATTATCATGCACTCTGGTGCGTCGTTATGATAGCCCCTGATAACAAAAAAGCCCGGCATATGCGGGCTTTATGGATTTCGTGCTGGTGGGTGAATCGTCCTGATAGCTTATTTGCTTTTCTTAATGTGTTTGATCAGGCGCTTACGCTTACGCATCTGGTTTGGCGTCAGGGTGTTGCGCTTGTTGGCGAACGGGTTTTCCCCTTCCTTAAACTGGATACGGATAGGCGTGCCCATCACGTCCAGCGATTTACGGAAGTAGTTCATCAGGTAGCGCTTGTAGGAGTCCGGCAGGTCTTTCACCTGGTTGCCGTGGATCACCACGATTGGCGGGTTATAACCACCGGCGTGGGCGTATTTCAGCTTCACGCGACGACCGCGCACCAGCGGCGGCTGATGGTCTTCCGCAGCCATATTCATGATACGGGTCAGCATGGCGGTGCTCTGACGACGGGTGGAGCTGTCGTAAGCTTCACGCACGGATTCGAACAGGTTACCCACGCCGCTGCCGTGCAGCGCAGAGATAAAGTGTACGCGTGCAAAGTCGATAAAGCCCAGACGGAAGTCGAGGGTCTCTTTCACCTGCTCACGCACTTCGTTGCTCAGGCCATCCCATTTGTTGACCACGATAACCAGTGAGCGCCCACTATTGAGGATAAAGCCGAGCAGAGAGAGGTCCTGATCGGAGATACCCTCGCGTGCGTCGATGACGAGCAGCACTACGTTAGCATCTTCGATCGCCTGCAGGGTTTTGATAACGGAGAATTTCTCCACCACATCGGTGATTTTCCCGCGCTTACGCACCCCGGCGGTGTCGATGAGGACATATTCACGCTCATCGCGCTGCATCGGGATGTAGATGCTGTCGCGGGTGGTGCCCGGCATGTCGTAAACAACCACGCGCTCTTCGCCCAGAATACGGTTAGTAAGTGTAGACTTACCTACGTTTGGACGACCGACGATAGCCAGCTTGATCGGCAGATCCTGCGGGTTGAAGTCGTCTTCAGGCTCTTCTTCTTCGCCCTCTTCTCCGTCTTCAAACTGCGCCCAGTATTCAGCGTCTTCGTCCACCTCTTCCGGCGGGTTCACTTCGTCAACCCACGGCAGCAGAACGGTTTCCAGCAGGCTGGTGACGCCACGGCCATGCGATGCCGCGATAGGATAGATCTCACCCAGGCCCAGAGACCAGAAATCCGCGACGGCCTGATCGGCATCAATGCCGTCGGTTTTGTTCGCCACCAGGAAGGTTGGTTTTTCGCGTGAACGCAGGTGTTTAGCTATAGCGGAGTCCGCCGGCATCAGGCCAGCGCGTGCATCCACCATGAACAGCACCACGTCCGCTTCTTCAATCGCCAGCAGCGACTGTTCCGCCATGCGGGTTTCCACGCCGTCTTCCGTGCCGTCAATACCACCGGTATCAATACAGATGAACTCGCGTCCTTCCACCTCTGCACGACCGTACTTACGGTCACGCGTCAGCCCCGGGAAATCCGCAACCAGCGCATCACGGGTGCGTGTTAAACGGTTAAAAAGAGTGGATTTTCCAACGTTAGGGCGCCCGACAAGCGCGACCACAGGTACCATGTTTGAAGCCTCATAAAATTCAAAATAACGTCGCTTTCGCGGCGTTTTTAAAAATGTCAAAACGGCTCCTGAGTGAACAGGAGCCGTTTAGTATACTACAACCGCCGGGTAATTAACGCGTGATCGCGTACAGCGTGCCGTCTTTTGCCTGAATCAGCAGTTTGCCGTCGGCCACAACCGGGTCGGTCAGGAAACCAGAGCTGTCGACTTTTTGCTGCGCAACAAAGCGGCCGTTATCCGGATCGATCCAGTGCATATACCCTTCGCTGTCGCCGACAACCAGGCTACCGTTGTACAGCGCCGGTGCGGTCAGGAGACGGTGCAGCAGGTCGCTTTGCGTCCACAGCGTTACGCCGCCTTCGGTGCTCAGGGCCAGCAGACGGTCGTTCTGGTCAACCATATAAATACGGTTACCCTCTACGATGAAATCGTTCACCGAGCCCAGCTCACGTTTCCACATGATCTGGCCGCTGCGCAGATCCAGCGCGGTCAGGTTGCCGTTATAGGCCAGCGCGTAAACCACACCGTTAACGATAACCGGCGTCGTGTCTACGTCGCTCAGACGGTCAATTTCCGTTGAGCCAGTGGCCTGAGAGATACGCTGCTGCCAGATCATCTGGCCCTGCTGCATCAGCACGGCGCTCACGCGACCGTTATCACCGCCCACAATGGCAGCACCAAATGCGGTAGCCGGCGCGGATTCGCCGCGCAGAGAGAGCGCAGGCATATCCAGGTTAACGGTCCATTTCACCAGACCGTCCGCTTCGTTCAGCGCCTGCAGCTGGCCGTTGCTGGTATGAATCAGCACCAGGCCGTCGCTTACTACCGGACGCGACAGGGATTCACCCGCCACGGTTGTTTGCCAGGCAATGGAGCCGTCGCTGCTGTTCAGGGCATAAACCTGCGCTTTTTCGCTACCCACGTAGACGTGGCCACCGGCAACGGTCAGGCCGCCAGAGAGCAGTGCAGATTTACGGGAGAACCAGCCGTCTTTTTCCGCCAGGTTAACGGACCATACTTCTTTCCCGTCATCGGCGTTCACCGCTTTCACGGTACCTTTGCGGTCAGCGGCATAGACAACGCTGTCTGCATACGCAGGATGAAGGTTGGAATAGAAATCACCAATCCCATTGCCCACGGAGACATCCCACGCGGTGGATGGGGTAAACTGGTTTTCAACCGTCGGCAGTGGGGACATTTTCACAACGTCTTCTTCGCCACTGAACAGTGAACAACCACTCAATAACGTAACAGAAAGCAGTCCTGGCAGAAGTAATTTACGCAATTGCATCGGGTCCCTCTCAGACGGACAAATTATTTATTTTCATCTGCATCATTTCGCTCAGCGCAGGTGAAGCATTGCTCTCTACGCCAGCTTGCCACGCTTTACGCGCGCCAGCTTTGTCACCTTTGCTCAGCAGTGCTTCACCGCGCAGATCGGCAACGATGGCAGCAAAACCTTCGCCTTTGATGGTATCGAGCGTTTTCAGCGCATCGTCAGCTTTTTTCTGCTGAACCTGAATACGTGCCAGGCGCAGATTGATCACCGCTTTCAGGTTCTCATCGCTGGCCGCAGCAAGGCTCTGCGAGAGCTGTGCAGCGGCTTTATCCAGTTCGTTCTTATCAACGTACTGCTGAGCCACTTCCAGCGCAGCCAGTGCACCGTAGGTGTTTTTGTTGTCAGCCGCAAATTTTTCTGCCGCAGCCAGCGTTTGCGGCTGATCGGCACGAATTGCGCTCACGGTATTTTCATAGGACAGGGACGCGCCACGCGCGGAATCTGCCTGATGATTGTTCCAGTAACGCCAGCCCACCAGCGCACCGATACCTAAAATAACCCCAACAACCAGCGCTTTGCCGTTTTCAACAAAGAAGCGCTTAATCGCGTCGACCTGATCGTGTTCGTTCTCGTAAATTTCCACGCAGTCCTTCTCCTTAGCCCAATAGAGTGCGCAAGTGCGCCGCAACGCCGTCCTGCGTTACCGTTGTCTGCTCACCAGAGCGCAGGTCTTTCACCACCACTTCACCGTTAGCCACTTCGGACTCGCCCAGCACCAGTGCAATACTTGCGCCCCACTTATCGGCACGAGCAAACTGTTTTTTGAAGTTGCCGCCGCCATGGTTGGTCATCAGCTTAACGTCCGGCAGCGCATCGCGCACGCGTTCGGCAAGCTGCATCGCCGCAGACTGCGTTTCCGCGCCTGAAGCCACCAGGTATATATCGACAACGGAATCTGCTTTAAATTCCGGATTAACTGCCTGAACCAGCAAAACAAGTCGCTCAAGGCCCATTGCGAAGCCAACAGCAGGGGCTGCGCGACCGCCAAGTTGCTCAACCAGACCGTCATAACGGCCGCCCGCACATACGGTACCCTGAGAACCGAGGCTGGTGGTCACCCACTCAAACACGGTGCGGTTGTAGTAGTCCAGACCGCGCACCAGGCGCTGATTCACGGTATAGGCGATGCCTGCCGCTTCAAGCAGCTTGCACAGGCCCGCGAAGTGTTCGCGAGATTCTACATCCAGGTAGTCACCCAGAGCAGGCGCATCGTTCAGCAGTGCCTGAACATCCGCGTTTTTGGAATCCAGAACGCGCAGCGGGTTGCTGTACATGCGACGTTTGCAGTCTTCGTCCAGCTTCTCTTTATGCTGTTCCAGGAACGCTACCAGCGCATCGCGGTAGTTAGCGCGAGCTTCCAGAGAACCGATAGAGTTCAGCTCAAGGGAAACGTGATCGGCGATACCGAGCGCGCGCCACCAGCGGGCGGTCAGCATAATCAGTTCGGCGTCAATGTCCGGACCCTGCAGGCCAAAGACTTCCACACCCAGCTGATTGAACTGACGATAACGACCTTTCTGAGGACGTTCGTGGCGGAACATCGGGCCGATATACCACAGGCGCTGCTCCTGATTGTACAGAAGACCATGTTCGATGCCGGCGCGTACGCAGCCCGCCGTACCTTCCGGACGCAGGGTCAGGCTGTCGCCGTTGCGGTCCTCAAAGGTGTACATCTCTTTTTCAACCACGTCGGTGACTTCACCGATCGCGCGTTTGAATAACGGGGTCTGCTCTACAATCGGCAAACGGATTTCGCTGTAACCGTAGCTGCCGAGCACCTGCTTCAGTGTGCCTTCAATGCGCTGCCAGATGGCGGTTTCGCCAGGCAGATAATCGTTCATGCCGCGGATGGCTTGAATGTTTTTTGCCACGTTTATTCTCTTTCTATATACAAAAAAAACCCAAAGAATGGGTTCAATCATACATGGGAAGCGGCACGCTTCCCATCACGTTATTTTTCAACCTGCTGAACGCTGATACGCTGTGTTTCGTCCATCATGGCGGCTTTGGCGCGGATGCGGGCTTCAAGCTGGTCGATCATGTCGCTATTATCCAGACGATCTTTACGAACGCCATCTTCATAGAGACCACTTTTCTTGTTACCGCCGGTCACGCCCAGGGTTGACACCAGCGCTTCACCCGGACCGTTTACCACGCAGCCGATGATGGAGACGTCCATCGGGGTGATAATGTCTTCCAGACGCTGCTCCAGGGCATTCACCGTCCCGATCACATCAAACTCCTGACGTGAGCAGGTTGGGCAGGCAATGAAGTTGATCCCACGCGCGCGAATGCGCAGTGACTTCAGGATATCGAAACCGACTTTGATCTCTTCGACCGGATCGGCCGCCAGCGAGACGCGCAGGGTGTCACCGATCCCTTCGGAGAGCAGCAGCCCCAGACCGATCGCAGATTTTACAGAGCCGCTGCGCAGGCCGCCCGCTTCGGTGATCCCGAGGTGCAGAGGCTGGTCGATCTGTTTTGCCAGCAGACGATAAGACTCTACCGCCAGGAACACGTCGGACGCTTTTACGCTGACTTTGAACTGATCGAAGTTAAGACGATCGAGATGATCGACATGACGCATCGCGGATTCGAGCAGCGCCTGTGGCGTCGGCTCGCCGTATTTTTCCTGCAGGTCTTTTTCCAGGGAACCGGCGTTAACGCCGATACGGATAGGAATATTTTTATCGCGGGCGCAGTCCACGACCATGCGGATACGCTCTTCGTTACCGATGTTGCCCGGGTTAATGCGCAGGCAATCGACGCCGTATTCGGCCACTTTCAGCGCGATGCGGTAGTCGAAGTGAATATCAGCCACCAGCGGAACGCTGACCTGCTGTTTGATCAGTTTGAACGCCTCAGCGGCATCCATGGTCGGGACGGAGACGCGAACAATGTCCGCGCCTACACGTTCTAATGCTTTGATTTGATTGACCGTCGCTTCTACATCGGTAGTGCGCGTGTTGGTCATCGACTGAACGGCGATAGGTGCCCCATCGCCGATTGGCACATTCCCAACGTAAATCCGTTTCGATTTTCTACGTTGAATCGGAGCCTGGTTATGCATGAAAAATCTCCCGCGTTGCCCGTCTGTTACTGTGCTGCTGATTGTTCGGCATTAACGGTAAGACGTGCAACCTGGTTAGTTCTGATAAAGCGGCTCAGGTCGACAGGTTTTCCTTGATACTGGATCTGTACCGCTGCCGGAGCGCCGATTTTAAGTTTATAGGGAGCCTGGCCGGTTAGGTTTAACGTGCCATCTTTACGCTGCAGGCCGCTGAACAGTTTTTTACCTGTCGCGTCAGTCACTTCCAGCCAGCAGTCGGCGCTGAAGTTCATCACCAGCGCGTTGGGATCGGCTGCTGTCGCCGTACCCGCCGGGCTGGTTGGCAGAGTCGCTGCGCTATTGTCCGCAGGCTGAGCAGCCGCAGGCGCGTTCGCCGCAGTATCAACATTAGCCTGAGAAGGGGCAACAACCGCGTTTTGATCCTGAGCCTGCGGTGCAGCGGTGTTAGCCGTTGCTGCCGGAGCCTGTACAGCATCGGTCGCCGACGCGTCTGGCGCTGCGGTCTGTGGCTCGCTTGAGGAAGCTGCGCCGTCGGTATTCAGCGGCACGTTCTGGGCATTCTCACTTCCGGCCTGGTTGAGTTCGGCGGAGGATTGATCGGCCATGGTGGTGATCTCTTCCTGCTGGGCCTTGTGGTTTTGCCACCACCATGCGCCGGTCAGACCGATCACCACAAACAGCACCAGCCAGGTAAAGCTCATCAGCCAGCCATCGCGTTTTTTACGACGTTTCCCCAGGGAGAAAGTCTGCATCGGCGCAACTTTTGCTGCACGGACCGGTGCCTGCTTCTCCATCATTGGCAGTAATTCGTTTTCGGGGATATGCACCAGTTTTGCGTAAGAGCGGATATAACCGCGCAAGAACGTTGAAGCCAGATCGGCAGGTGCCTTATCTTCTTCAATATCGCGAACCGTGGAAACCTTCAGGCACAAGCGTTCCGCAACGGCTTGCTGGCTGAGTCCGAGTTGTTCACGGGCGTTGCGAAGACGAACGCCAGTGGAGAGTGCTTCATGTTGGTCGTGAGTGGCTTCAGTATTCATTCGCTACAACTACTGGTACGTGAAAAATAAGGGTTCAGGTGCCGGTGAGTCACAATGCCACCCGCACCGCGAAACTTCTGGTCAGTTAACCTTGAACAGAGAGTATAAGACTGTCAGCCCGGAGATGACAGTACAGCCCTGCCCGTACGGCTAAACTGTTGTTACGTCGTTACATACTGCCCGAAAGTCGGATGAAACGCACCGTAATTATTGTTCAGTCATCACGAATCTGACTGATTATTCAGTAAGAGTATGCTTCACGGCGCAGATAATGCGCCGTGAGTGCATAATAATCAAACAGCTTTAACCGCGATCGTCTCGCCCTGCATGCGTTTACGCAGGGTACGTTTGGTACGGTCAATAACGTCACCTGCTAGCTGTCCGCATGCTGCATCAATGTCATCACCACGGGTTTTACGCACGATGGTGGTGAAACCATACTCCATCAGCACCTTGGAGAAACGGTCGATACGGCTGTTTGAGCTTCGGCCATACGGCGCGCCCGGGAACGGGTTCCATGGGATCAGGTTGATTTTGCATGGCGTATCTTTCAGCAGTTCAGCCAGCTGATGCGCATGTTCGGTACCGTCGTTGACGTGGTCAAGCATCACGTACTCGATGGTAACGCGGCCCTGGTTGGCGTTGGATTTCTCCAGATAGCGACGCACCGCAGCGAGGAAGGTTTCGATATTGTACTTTTTGTTGATCGGCACAATTTCGTCACGAATTTCGTCGTTTGGTGCATGCAGGGAGATCGCCAGGGCAACGTCAATCATGTCGCCCAGCTTGTCCAGCGCAGGCACAACGCCAGAGGTAGACAGCGTGACGCGACGCTTGGACAGACCAAAACCGAAGTCATCCAGCATGATTTCCATCGCCGGAACGACGTTGGTCAGGTTCAGCAACGGCTCACCCATCCCCATCATCACCACGTTGGTGATAGGACGCGTACCGGTTACTTTTGCCGCACCGACGATTTTCGCGGCACGCCAGACCTGGCCGATAATTTCTGACACGCGCAGGTTACGGTTAAAGCCTTGCTGCGCGGTAGAGCAGAATTTGCACTCCAGCGCACAGCCAACCTGAGAGGAGACACACAGCGTGGCGCGGTCTTCTTCCGGGATGTAGACGGTCTCAACGCGCTGATCGCCTACCGCAATCGCCCATTTGATGGTGCCATCCGCCGAGCGCTGCTCTTCCACCACTTCCGGTGCGCGGATTTCAGCCACTTCCTTAAGCTTGTTGCGCAGGACCTTGTTGATGTCAGTCATGTCATCAAAATTGTCGCTGCAGTAATGGTACATCCACTTCATGACCTGATCGGCACGAAACGGCTTTTCGCCCATCTCTTTAAAGAACTCGCGCATCTGCTGACGGTTCAGATCCAGCAGGTTGATTTTTCCATTTTTATTGGGAACCGCAGGAATGGCGACTTCGGAGGTATTCACTAATTCAGACATAATATTTTCCGGCCTCGTTGTTACACGTTATGGCCCATGGAGGGTTGAATAGAAACGCCCCGGAAAGCAGTCTGCTCGTCCGGGGCGTTGCATTGTACAAAGTCTGGCGCAGGGATGCCACGTCTGGACGCGGCATTTACGAAAATAATGTGTAAACGAAACCGTTAAATTAACGGGTGCGTGGACACACTTCGCCTTCTGCGAAGAAGAAAGCGATTTCGCGTGCAGCAGATTCAACAGAGTCAGAACCGTGGGTACCGTTCTCGGTGAAGCTGTCTGCGTAGTCAGCGCGCAGAGTACCTGCCAGCGCGTTGTCCGGGTTGGTTGCGCCCAGCAGGTCACGGTGACGCTGTACTGCGTTTTCGCCTTCCAGCACGGATACCACGATTGGACCGGAGGTCATGAACTCAACCAGGCCGTCAAAGAATGGGCGACCTTCGTGCTCAGCGTAGAAACCGCGAGCCTGCTCAACGGTCAGGTGCAGCATTTTAGTGCCAACAATTTTGAACCCTGCTGATTCAAAGCGAGCGAAGATGCTGCCAATAACGTTTTTTGCCACCGCGTTTGGTTTGATGATGGAAAAAGTACGTTCAATAGCCATGATAACCTCTGTCAATGTTCTGTTGTTTTGCATACCTGAGTATGGTGTGGCGCGGATTATAATGAGCAATAGCGCCATTGCCTATGGATTCAGGTAACATTTTTTTAAAATAAGACGAGTTTTAGCAACAGCTCACATCTGAAAGCTGTTTTCAAATCACTGCAGCGTAAAATTCACCGTCGCGACCTGCCCGGTCTCATCCATAACGAGTAACTGATAATCGCCCGATTTATCAAGCAGTAATGTGTAAACTCTTCCCTTCACATTCAGCGGTTCACCGTTCAAAAACCACCAACGCTCACCGCTATTACCGGTCGCCTGAAGCGGCAGCGAAACGCGGGATTCCCCTGGAAGACGTTTGATGACGGCCCCTTCGCGCACGCCTGTCAGGATGAGTGGCGCAGGTGCGTCCTGCGACAGCGGAGGACAGGTGGCTGATGAAGGAGGGACCCGTACCGCGCGACGTTCGGTCGCCGGCAGCCAAGGCTCCAGCGGCAGCGGCCAGACATCAAGGACTTTTTCAGTTGCATCAGGGCAATCTGCCGCCACGCGTTTACCCGTTTTATCCAGCCAGACCGGGAAACGAATGCCGCGTATCCCTTCCTGTTCGGGCAATAGCAGCGTGGGCGGTTCACTCCCTTCCAGCAGCCAGGTCGACAGGCGACGCCGACAGTTTTCACTCCCTTCCGGCAGCGACTGGCCGCCCGGCCAGCAGATCACGCCCCGCCCGACGTTCTCCGGACGCGGGTCGCGCGGCAGGCGGGCCTCGTCTACCGATGAGCGTGACTGAAGCAGGTTATTTACCTGATTTAAGAGTGGAACCGCGCTGGCGAAACCAAACTGCCCCGCTACGGGCGTGCCGTCCGGTCGTCCTGTCCAGATGCCTATTACGTAATGGGCATTCAGACCAATCGCCCAGGCATCACGGTAGCCGTAGCTGGTGCCGGTTTTCCACGCCAGCGGCGCGATTTGCGGTAGCGCATTATCCGGCAGCGGCTGCGCCTCGTTCGCCAGAATACGGCGAATAATCCACGCCGAGCCTTGCGAAAGCAGCGGACGGTCAATGAGCGGATCGCCCGGCCGTAAACGCAGCCTTCCCGCCTTACCGTGTCGGGCAAAGGCGCTGTAGGCCGCTGTGATATCCGCCAGCCGGGCGCCTGCCCCGCCGAGGATCAGGGACAGATTCGGCTGCGCCCCCGCGGGCAGGATCAGCGGCAATCCCGCGTTGCTCAGCATCCCGGCAAAACGTTTTGGCCCGTAGGCTTCCAGTACCTGTACCGCGGGCAGGTTGAGGGAGCGCACCAGCGCTTCACTCATGCTGACCGGTCCGTGGAACCCACTGTCAAAATTCCCGGGGCGATAATCACCGGTTTTTCTGGGAACGTCCTGGAGCAGCGAGGCGGGATGGATCAGGCCATCGTCCAGCGCCATACCGTAAATAAAGGGCTTTAACACCGATCCCGGGGATCGGATCGCATTGACCATATCCACGTGGCTGAAACGCGTGTCATCGTTAATATCCACCGAGCCGACCCAGCCGCGCACTTTCATATCCGTATGATCCACGACGATCATCGCCAGCGAGCTACGTGCCGGCAGGCGAGATTTCCAGTTCATCGCCAGCTCTTCCAGCTGCCGCTGTAGCCCGGCATCCAGCGTGGTGACAATTTTAGTGTCGCGGCTTTTGCCTAGCATCATGCGTGCAAAGAGCGGCGCCAGCTGCGGCATCTGCCGGGGCGCCAGCCATACCGATTCCTCCCATGATTCTTTGACCTGCTTCGCGGACCAGACGCCCTGCGTGACCATGCGGTCTAGCACTTTGTTGCGCGCCGCCTCGGCCCGTTCAGGCCAGCGGTCCGGACGCAAGCGGCTGGGTGCCTGCGGCAGTACCGCCAGCAGCGCCGCTTCGGAATAGCTGAGCTGCGACGGCGGTTTGCCAAGATAGGTCCAGCTTGCCGCTCCGACGCCCTGCAGCGTGCCGCCAAACGGAGCGCGGTTGAGATAGAGGGTGAGAATGTCTCGCTTGGAAAGATGCCACTCCAGCTGCATCGCCCGCCAGAGCTGACGAACTTTGCCGCCAAAGGTGCGCGGATGTGGGTCCAGCAGGCGTGCCACCTGCATTGTGAGCGTGCTTCCGCCAGAGACGACTTTGCCAGAACTGAGATCCTGCCAGGCAGCGCGCAGGACAGAAAGCGGGTTTACGCCAGGGTGATCCCAGAACCAGCGATCTTCATACTGGATCAGCGCCTCAAGGTAGCGGGGAGAGACCTCTTCAAGGGTAACCGGGTAGCGCCAGATACCGTCGCTATCGGCAAAACGCCAGAGCGGCGTGCCCTTCTCATCCACCACCACCCGGGCGGGGTTAACCTCTTTCAGAGGCAACGGCCACAGGCGGTCGGCGGCGACAATCAGCCCCCATAAAACGAGAAGCGCTCCCGCCAGCCATAGCCAGCGGGAGCGTGTAAGACGTGCCATTCGCATATTACGGAACAACAATCAGCGGGCCGCTGGCCGCCCCCGTTGCCCGCCACTGCGGAACGTACATAGACTCCACCATCGGGACCGGCACCTGATAGGTTCCCGGCGTCACGGCGCGCGCCAGATAGACCAGCGTGACTGGCTGACCTTCATTTACCGGCACGGCGGCCACAAAGCGGTCGTCGCGGAATTCCATATGCTGAATGTCCGCCTGCTGCATCTGGCTGAGCAGGTTCTGTACTTCGCTACCGCTGTCCTGCAGGCTGGCGCTGCTGCTTGCCAGGTTCTGGTTTTCCAGCTCCAGACCCGCAGGGAGGAGATCCACCACCAGCGCATCCGGCACGTTCTGGCTGGCTTTAACTTCCAGCCACACCAGCACCAGCTCACCGCTCTTCAGGGAAGAGAGTGATTTAGTGCTGCCGTCGGTTGCCAGGATATGACGTTCAACCTGCAGCACGTTCGCGCTCGGCTGAGGCGCGTATTCCGGATAGCCGGTGCTGTCCAGACGCACCCACAGCGGAGTCGTGCCAGTATTGGTCACCTGCAGCGCGCCAAGCTGGTCGCCGCTCACGTTTTGTACCAGTGACTTATCGCCGCCAGATGCGGTCTCAGACAGAGAGGTTTTCGCCTGCCATGTACCGGACAAGGTTTGCAGCGAACGTCCGGCCAGGAACAGCGCATTGCTCTCCTGCGTTGACAGCCAGCGCTGGCTGAAGGCCTGTTCAGACAGAGCATTCAGCAGCGTATTCTGCGCATCCGGCAGCAGCTTGTACTCCTCCAGCAGGGAGAGCATCAGAGCGTTATCGCGAAGCTGGCTGCCGTAATCGGCCATCCAGGTTTTGCTGTCGTTACGCGGCGTTTTGAGTGCCAGGTCCAGCGCCTGCTGGCTGCGCGGTGCATCGCCCATCAGCTTGAGCGCCATGCCCAGCTGCATCAGCGGCAACCCGGAAGCCGCCTGCTCGTGGCGATCCCAGATTTCACGCAGCGCGCCCAGCGGCGCTTTTTGCTGACGTGCCAGCACCAGCGCGGCATAGGCCTGCACGGCGAACTTGCTGGCCTGAGTATCATCGCTGTAGCGAATGGACATCATTCCCGGATCCTGCAGGTAGCGCAGCAGGCGGTTATTGGCGTTATTCACCGCATCGGCAGGTACGCTGTAACCCTGCTCGCCCGCGCGCACCAGGAAGTCGGTCACGTAGGCCGTCAGCCAGTACTCTTCCGGGCCGTTTTTATCCCATAGCGCAAAACCACCGTCCTCACGCTGCATCTGCAGCAGACGGGAGATGCCAATATCAATCGCCGCACGGCGCTTATCATCGGTGTCGCCTTTGATGCCAAGTGCAGTCAGCTGCGCCGCGTTGGTGTAGAGCGACGGGAACAGACCGCTGGTGGTCTGTTCCAGGCAGCCATACGGATACGCCTGCAATTCGCGAATATAGCGCGCCAGGTTAAGCGGTGGTTTGCCGCTCAGCAGCAGCTGTCCCTGCAGGGTAGCAGGAGAGAAACCGTTACTATGCTGCGCCGGTGCGGTCCAGGACTCGCCGGTATTCAGCATGGCACCGGTATTCACCGTCTGCGCCGGGAATGCCGGACGCACGCCGATTTTCCAGCTCTTCTGCTGCGGGGCGAAGGTCTCACCCGGGAGCTGCAGGCCGGTCACCTGAGCGATCACTTCACCGTCACCATAACCGTCCAGCGCACGCACCGGAATAAACAGGGTGTTGCGTGCGCCAGGAGACAGCTGAATCGGCTGCGGCTGCCCCCCTTCCAGCGACAGTTTTCCTGTCGCGGTCAGGGCGACGTTCAGCGTTTGCGGCTGGTCGGTGAGGTTAGTGATATCCAGCGTCAGCCGCGAGGTATCCCCGCTTGCCAGGAAGCGCGGCGTATTAAGCTCGGCAATGACCGGCGCGGCCACCACAACCTTGCTTTCACTGCTGCCGAAATCGTCCTCCGTCCAGGCCTGCGCCATCAGACGCAGCTCACCGTTGAAGTCTCCTATCGGCAGCGCAACCGTGCCTTCTCCGTTGGCATCCAGCGTGACCGGCTGTGCCTGCTGGGCAATAATGGTGACGTGGTTCACCGGCGGCTTACCGCCGCGCTTAAGCTCATCACCGTCACCACCAAAGCGCAGCGCGGCCAGGCGGCCCTGCCCTTCGATGACCTGGCCATAGATATCGTAAATGTCCGCGCCATAGCGCTTCTGGCCGAAGAAAGCCTGCCACGGATCGGGCGTAACGTAATCGGTAATATTCAGCACGCCGCTGTCCACCGCAGATACAAGCACATTCACTTTCTGCGGCACCGCCCCCTCTTTCACGCTGGCTTTCACCTTCACTGAGAGCGTCTGGTTTGGACGCATTTTCTGCGGGTTATCGAGCGCAATGTTCAGACGGCGATTTTCGTCGCCCATCGGCAGATGCAGCAGGCCGACCGCGCGTTTCGGCGTGGCGGATTTGGATTTATCACCCGGACGTACCACCAGCGTGCTGAGGTAAAGATCGTGACGTTTCCAGGCTTTGTCGACCGGGATAGCGAGATCAAGCCCGTTTGCCGGTACGTCGATCTCTTTCCACCACAGCGGCCCTTCGCTGGACTCAATCATCGCATAGCCCTTACCTGCTGCCGGCGCTGCAATGTGCAGGTTAATGGTATCGCCTGGCTGATAGGCTGGCTTATCCAGCTTCAGCGTCACGCGGTCAGGGCGTGCAGCCCCTGTGCCGTCGCTGTTATCCTGCCAGCTGTATCCCGCCCAGAAGCGTACGCTGCTGACCATCTCATCAGGCGCTTTCACCTCCAGACGATAAGAGCCCCACTCCACCGGGAAGGTGACTTTACCCGTCTCGTCGGCCTTGAGCGTCAGCTCCTGCTCGCCTTCAACCAGATCTTTCTGATCGAACTGAGACTGCCAGCCTTCGCTCTCTGACCAGTTCCAGAAGTAGTCCCGACGCTCGCGAATCAGGCGAACCTGTAACCCGGAAACGGCCTTTTTCGCTCCGCTGGCATCGGCGTAAACAATGTCGAAGCTGGCGTTACCGTTCTCGTCAACAATCGGCTGGTTGACGGTGGTATCGGTGCGGTAGTCGTAAACGGCTTTACTGGCGAACTGAGGGCGGATACCCGGCAGCTCAGCCGCAGGCCAGATTGCCTGCTCGGTGCGACGCGTCACCGGACGACCGCCGGATTCCAGCAGGCTGGCCTGCAGGATCAGCTGCAGCGGAGAGTGCACCTCTTTCCACTGGCTTTCGGTAGAAACCTGTCCACGCCCCTGCTCATCAAGCGTAAGCTGAACTTCATCCAGGCTGCGGCTCAGGTTCTCCTCGGCGATATCGCCAAACTGGAAGCCCGGCAGCGCAGCCACCGCGTCACGCAGCGGACGCAGGAAAAGCTGGCCCTGCAGGGAATTACCGTTGGCCGGTGCGCCATACAGGTAATAGCCTACCACGTTAAAGTCCACGTTATCCTGCGGTGAAACCGGCGATTTTTGTCCGCTCAGGTTCAGCGCCATACGCTCGGGCATGAAGTCTTCGACGTGGAAGTCCCACAGGCGCTGCAGGTTATCGCCCGTGTTGGCGCGGATATGCCACATGCCGGTCTGCGCCCCGCTGTCCAGCGGATAGTTAAAGCGATAGAGCCCATTCTCTGGCTTGACGACAATCGTACGCGCGACCTGTCCATCCGGGCGCAGCACGTCAAGCTTCACGGGCTGATCGGGAAGCGGCTTACCGTCACTGTCGCGCAGTAAGCCGTTGAGGATCACTGTTTCACCCGGACGATAGAGATCGCGCGGGCCAAACATGAAGAATTGCTTGCTGTAGCCGGGGCTACCGGCAATATCGAACTCCGCCAGATCCAGCGCCGGAAGCTTGAGGTCAAGCAGCGTGGTCTGGCCGTCTTTGCTCGCCAGAATCAGCGCGGCTTCTTTGTCCGTTTCAAGCTTCGCATGACCGTCGGCATCGCTCTTCGCCTCAGCGAGAGTCTGGCCTTTGTCGTTCAGCAGCGTGACGGTCACGCCGGACTGCGCCGCACCGTTTTCCAGACTCTGAGTGAAAATATCCAGGCGGTTATGGTAACGGTGAGCGGACAGACCAATATCGCTTAAGGTAAAGAGCGTTGCGGCGTTGCTGTAGTTGTAGTGCCCCGCCTGGTTCATGACCGCGATGTAAACGCCAGACTGCTGGAGCGGTTTAATATCCTTCAGGGGCAACAGCAATTTTTCGCGCGTATTGCGCGCCGGATTAAGATCGAATCGACCGGTGTAAACCAGCTCCGCCATCTTCAGCAGGTTATCGGATTCCCAGTTGGTCAGCGAGTTACGGTACTCCCACTGGCTGACAAGGGAGGCCAGCGATTCCGGCTTCACGCGGTAAAAGTTGACATCGACATTGTTGACGTTGAGCGCCATCACCGGCAGACCTTCCACCACCTTACCCGGCAGCAGCGAGCCGCGGCTGGCAAAACCAACGGTGGGTTCAATGTCCCGGGTGGTCAGGGCTTTTTCATAATCAATGCCAAACGTCGCCTTGTTCAGCGCCTGCAGGTCACGTTCAACGGTGACGACCAGATTGCGGTTAGGTTCCAGATGGCGCAGTCGAAGCTCTTTCAGGTTAGGCGCAAGTTCCCACGCCCCGTCAACCTTGCCGCTTTTCTTATCCACGACATGCACCGTTTTGGCGAAATCCTGATCGGGATTTAGCGGAACAGAAAAGGTCAGCACCAGCGTGGCGGCACCGTCGAGCTGAACTTCAGAGGTATCCAGCAACGTCAGCGCTTTTCCCTGACTCTGGGCAGCCAGTTTAGCCAGCGTGTCAGCATTGGGCTTTTCCGCGGCTTTCGGTGTCGATGCGGTGGATGCCGCGGGAGCCGCAGCCTGGGGTTTATCGTCGCTGTTATCACAGCCGACAAGCGTAAACGTGGTAAGCAGCGCAAGAGAAAGCGCGGCTAAGCGAAACGGTTTCATCCTTTATCCCTGGCCCATGGAGCCTGTTGGTCGTCGTCCGGATAAGTATTATCCGCAAGTTTCATTAATTCAAAAAGGTCAATTTTAAAATCTGGAAAGCGCCTCGCAGAATGGCATCACGTCGCTACACCGTGATGGAACCGCGATCACAGCACATAACGTCACATGTTACCTTTCAAGTCATTTGTTTTTAAAACAAGAAGATAGCTGGCTAAGCTCGCCTGAAGGCTGCTAGTTTTATGACCATGACGCACCCCGAGTGCGCGGTTCAAAAAGAGAGAAAGCCATGAAACGAGCCGTGAACGCCCTACAAAATTTCGGAAAATCATTGTACGGACCGGTACTTATCTTACCGATCGTCGGTCTGTTTATCGCCTTTGGTAACGTGCTGGGTAACGGTAATCTCGCTGAATACCTGCCGTTTCTGGGCCATCCGCTGATTCAGCATACTGGTCAGCTTATCGCGAAATCTGCCGTGTCGGTGCTGGTTAACCTGGCGCTGGTGTTTGCCGTCGGTATCCCGATTGGTCTGGCGACGCGTGATAAAGGCTATGCCGCGCTGATTGGCCTGGTCACCTTTATCGTGTTCATCAACGCCATGAACGTCACGCTGCAGCTGCAGGGCGCGCTGGCGCCAGTTGCCCAGATGAAAGCGGCCGGACAGACCATGGTGCTGGGCGTGCAGGTGCTGGAGATGGGCGTTTTTGCCGGGATCCTGACCGGGGCGCTATCCGGATATCTGTACAACAAATACTCCGGCGTACAGTTTAACGGCGCGATGGCGATTTACTCCGGCCACTGTTTTGTCGCCATCGTCATGCTTCCCGTCTCCATGCTGCTCGGCGTGGTGATGAGTGAACTGTGGCCGTTTGCCCAGCACGGCATTAGCACCCTGGCGCTGGCCATCAAAGGCTCCGGGCCGTTTGGCGTGGCAATCTACGGTTTCCTGGAACGTATTCTGGTCCCCACCGGCCTGCACCATCTGGTTTATACCCCGTTCCTCTATACCGAGCTGGGCGGCACGCAGGAGGTGTGCGGCGCAACCTATCAGGGCGCGCGCAATATCTATTTCGCCGAGATGGCCTGCCCGGACGTGAAGCAGCTCAGCAGCACCGTGGTGTGGGACGCGCGCGGCATCAGCAAGATGTTCGGCCTGCCTGCCGCAGCCCTGGCGATGTATATGACCGCAAAGCCGGAGCGTAAAGCCATTGCGAAAGCCATTCTGATCCCGGCGGCGCTGACCTCGCTGCTGGTCGGCGTAACCGAGCCGATTGAGTTCTCCTTCCTGTTCGTCGCCCCGCTGCTGTTCGTGGTGCACGCGGTGCTGACCGGCATCGGCATGATGCTGTTCTCGCTGCTGGGCGTTCACGCCATCGGCGCCAACGGGATTATCGACTTTATCCTCTATAACCTGCCGCTCGGCACGGAGAAGTCCAACTGGCCGATGTACATCGTGGTCGGGCTGATCATGTTTGCCCTCTACTTCGTGGTGTTCCGCTTCCTGATCCTGCGCTTCAACATGAAAACGCCGGGCCGTGAGGATGACGATCGGGAGACGCGCCTCTACAGCAAGCAGGAGTACCAGGCGAAGGGCAATAACGACGGGCTGGGCGAATCCATCGTGACGGGTCTGGGCGGCAGGGAAAACATTGAGGTGGTGGACAACTGCTACACCCGCTTACGCGTCACGGTGAAGGACGTCGCCATTATCGACGAGCCGAGGCTCAAGGCGACCGGCGCGAAAGGGATTATCAAACAAGGTAACAACGTTCAGGTGGTCTACGGGCTGCACGTCAAAAAAATGCGAGAAGCCGTTGAGACGTTTCTCTGAAAGGAGCTAAAGATGTTTACACCCCCATTCATTCTGTCGATTGCCGGCGGAGGTAGCACCTACACGCCGGGCATTGTGAAAAGCCTGATGGTGCGCCTGCAGGATTTCCCGCTGGCCGAAATCCGCCTTTATGACATCGACGAGGCGCGCCAGAACACCATTGCGCCCGTCGTCGAAAAGGTCATTCGCGACCACAGTCAGAGCATCAAGTTCACCGTTACCAGTGACCCGGAAGTGGCGTTCAGCGGCGCGCATTTCGTCTTCGCCCAGATGCGCGTCGGCCAGTACAAGATGCGCGAGCAGGATGAGAAGATCCCGCTGCGCCACGGCGTGGTCGGGCAGGAAACGTGCGGGCCCGGCGGCCTGGCGTACGGGCTGCGCACGATCCTGCCAATGGTGGAGCTTATCGATCTGGTCGATCGCTACGCGCACGAAAAAGCCTGGATCGTGAACTACTCCAATCCGGCGGCGATCGTCGCAGAGGGCGTGCGCCGCCTGCGGCCAAATGCACGGGTGCTGAACATCTGCGATATGCCGGTGGCCGCGATGCGCAATATGGGGGCGATTCTGGGTGTCGATCGCCGCAGGCTGGAGGTGGACTACTTCGGCCTGAACCACTTCGGCTGGTTTACCCGCGTGCTGGTGGACGGCGAAGACAAGCTTCCCGAGCTGCGTAAGCATGTCGCGAAGTTTGGCCTGCTGACGGAAGATGCGGCCAAAACCGATCCGCAGCATTCCGATCCTTCGTGGGTAAAAACCTGGCGCAACATTAAGCCGATCATGGACAACTTCCCGGAGTACCTGCCGAACCCGTACCTGCAGTACTATCTGATGCCGAACCAGATCGTCGAGCATCAGAACCCGGACTATACCCGCGCCAATGAAGTCATGGACGGGCGCGAGAAAAAGCTGTTCGCCGCTGCCGAAGAATACAAGCGCACCGGGATCCTGCCGGACGCCTTCCACGTGGGCGTCCACGGCGAGTTTATCGTCGATGTCGCCTGCTCGCTGGCCTTTAACCTGCGAAGCCGCCATCTGGTGATGGTGGAAAACCGCGGGGCGATTACCAACCTGCCTTACGATGCGGTGGTGGAAGTGCCCGCTTATATCACCTCCGAAGGCCCGGAACCGATTCGTGTCGGTCAGGTGCCGCTGTTCCATCGGACCCTTTTGCAACAGCAGCTCGCCTCTGAACAGCTGCTGGTTGAGGCGACAATCGAAGGAAGCTATGAGAAAGCCCTGCAGGCGTTTACCCTCAACCGCACCGTGCCGACCATGGAACACGCGAAAGCGATTCTTGATGAGATGATCGAGGCCAACCGCGACTACTGGCCAGCGCTGCAAAAAGCCTGGCAGGACGGCGAACCGGTGAAAAAATAGGGGCTTGCTCGCGAGTTGAACGTGGTTTGCTTGTCGGTGTCAGAAAAAACACCGACAATCCTTTTTTACGGAAAAGAATGGAGGCAACCCATGTCCACCTCATATTTTGTCGCCGCCGACTGGCTGATTGAGCACGGTGACGATCCGGAAGTTCAGATTATTGACGCGCGTATGGCCCCGGCCGGGCAGGAACACCTTCGCGATATGGTCGCGGAATACCGTGCCGGACATCTGCCTGGCGCGGTATTTTTTGATATCGAAGCCCTCTCCGATCGCAACTCTCCCCTGCCGCACATGCTGCCGCGCCCGGAAGCGTTTTCTGTGGCGATGCGCGAGCTGGGCGTCAGCAAAGACAAACACCTCGTTGTTTATGATGAAGGTAACCTCTTCTCCGCACCGCGCGCGTGGTGGATGCTGAAAAACTTCGGTGTGGAAAAAGTCTCTATTCTGGCGGGCGGGCTGGCGGGCTGGAAGCGCGACGAGCTGCCGCTCCAGCATGGTGACGTGACGCTGCCGGAAGGCGAATTCGACGCCACGTTCGACGCGCACGTGGTAAAACGTCTGACCGACGTGCTGGTCGTGAGCCATGAAAAAACGGCGCAAATCGTCGATGCCCGTCCTGCTCCGCGCTTCAATGCCGAAGCGGATGAACCGCGTCCAGGGCTGAAGCGCGGACATATTCTGGGGGCGCTGAACGTGCCGTGGGGCGATCTGGTGTTTGAGGGCGAGCTGAAAACCACCGACGAGCTGCGGGCTATTTTTGACCGTGCTGGCGTTGATTTACATCGTCCGATTATTGCCAGCTGCGGCTCCGGCGTAACGGCCTGCGTGGTGATCCTGGCGCTCGCCACGCTCGGCGCGCGCGACGTCACGCTTTACGACGGCGCCTGGAGCGAATGGGGTGCGCGGGACGATCTTCCTGTCGCACCCGCGAAATAATGGATAACCGCCTGGCCACGCTGTTAACGCGCGGTGCGTCGCTGACCCGCGCGGAGTATCGCGTCCTCGCCCACCTCACGGAGCACCCGATGCTGGTGGGCAACATCACGGTGCGAGAGCTGGCGCAGGCGACATTTGTTTCCACCGCCACCATCATGCGGCTGTGCCAGAAGCTGGGGTTTAGCGGCTTTAGCGAGTTTATCTGGCACTGCAAGCAATTGCTCTCCGACACGCCGCATATTGCCGCCCAGGAGCCCTCCCTTCCAGAACTCCCGGTGCTGTTTAATCAGTTTATCGCCAACTATCAGCACACCTTCCAGTGGGTCACGCAGGAGAAGCGCCAGCAGTTTGCCGACCTGCTGCGCCAGAAAGAGAGCTTCTTTCTCTACGGGGCCGGTTTTTCCTATCTGTTTGCGGAGTACCTGACCAAGAAGCTGCAGGTGCTGGGCAAAACGGCGTTTATCTCCGGGCCGGGAGACAGCCGGAATATTTTCCTCAGCAACGCCTCACGCTATCAGGTGTTTATTGCCGTCTCGCGCAGCGGCGAAACGGAGCAGGTGCTGGATAAAGCGCGGATTGCCAAAAACGTCGGTATGACTATTGTCGCGTTTACCCGCGCCTCGGCCAATACGCTGGCGGGGATGGCGGACGTGCATTTTGCCCTCTATGACGAAGCGGTACACTTCGCCGCCGAAGCCGCGGGGGTGACGTCGTTTGAGTCGAATCTGGTGCTGCTGATGGATTTACTGCTGCTGGAAGCAACGGGGTGATATTCACCCCGCCGTAATCAGATGATGCGGTTGGTTTTGAGATCGCGCAGGAAGCCGCCCCAGCGACGCTCGTAGAACGGGGTGATGTGCTCGGTAATAAAGTGGCTGATGCCCTTTTCACCGTTCTTCACCTGGCAGATATCAATCGGCTCGTCGCCCGGCAGCGTGTCGGTCGCCACGCTTCCCGCCGCCTGAATGATGTCGTCGATATCGCCGTCCGCCTCAATACCAATCAGCAGCACCGGCTGCTCGTCCGCACGCTCTTTAATGGAGCAGAGAAACGCGCGCCGGACGGGCTTGAGCGTTTTGAACAGCGTCGTCAGGGAATCAATCATCTGCGCGGGTGGCTCGGCCACCTCAGAGAGCAGCAGCGTTTCGCCCCCTTCCAGCACTTCCTGCGTGCTGAGCGGGTTGCCCTCTTCGCCAATCAGGTGGCTGATTTCACGCGGCGTAAACTCTTTCCCGGTCGGCAGCTTCGCGTTGAGGAATAGCGTCTGGCCGAGCGTCATTTCAAACAGAGTACGCACCGGCATCACCACGAACGCCTGTTCATCTTCTACCGCTTTCTGAAGCGCTTCCAGCGAGGTGAAGAACGGGATCACCGACGTGCCGTCATCTTTCTCCCAGTGCAGCAGATCCAGCGCGCTGTCTTCTACGACCTGCTCACCTTCCGCGGCGGTACCCGGCACCCAGACGGTGGATTCCAGCAGGGTACGGAAAAATGCCGGACGGTGGGCGGGCTCGGTCGCCGCCTGCTCCAGCAGGGTTTCTAATTCGTTTTTGGTTTCGGACATAGCAATTCCAGATGATGCATTTCCCCACCCTACCCTCTCCCCGTGGGAGAGGGTTGGGGTGAGGGCAATGAAGATTACTCAGCCGTCAGCAGGTTCGCCACGGTACGCACGCCCAGACCGGTCGCGCCCGCGGACCACTGCTCTACCGCCGCTTTACGATACGTCGCGGAGCAGTCAATGTGAAGCCAGCCTTCGTGATAATTCTCAACGAAGTGGGACAGGAACCCTGCCGCCGTACTTGCACCCGCCGGGTACGCCGCGCTCGCGGTGTTGTTCAGCTCGGCAAAGTTGGACGGCAGCTGGCTGCGGTGGAACTCGGCCAGCGGCAGACGCCAGAACGGTTCGTTTTCCGCAGCGGCGCTTGCCAGCAGGCGAGCAGCCAGCTTGTCGTCAAAGCTGAACAGCGCATGGTAATCGTTGCCCAGGGCGGTTTTCGCCGCGCCGGTCAGGGTCGCCATGTCGATGATCAGCTCAGGCTTCTGGGCAGACGCGTCGATCAGGCCATCGGCCAGCACCAGGCGGCCTTCGGCGTCGGTGTTCATCACCTCAACGTTTTTACCGTTGCGGTAGCGAATGATGTCGCCCAGCTTGAAGGCGTTACCGCTCACCATGTTGTCCGCGCAGCACAGATACAGCTTCACGCGCTTTTTCAGACCGCGGGTGATGGCAAACGCCAGCGCGCCGGTGATGGTTGCCGCACCGCCCATGTCGGACTTCATGGAGTCCATGAACGCGCTCTGCTTCAGGCTGTAGCCGCCGGTGTCGAAGGTGATGCCTTTACCTACCAGGCAGGCAAAGACTGGCGCTGCTTTATCGCCGGTTGGGTTGTAATCCAGCGCCAGCAGGACCGGAGGACGCTCGGAGCCGCGGCCCACGGTGTGGATACCCATGTAGTTCTGCTCGCGCAGGTCTTCACCCTTGGTGATACGGTAGGACATTTTGTCGCCCGCCACGCCGCACAGCAGGTCAACCGCGCGCTGCGCCAGCTGCTCAGGGCCTAACTCTTCCGCCGGAGCGTTAATGGTGTCGCGCACCCAGTCGATGATTTGCAGGCGGCTTTCCAGCTCTTTTTGACCGGCTTCGTCGAGGTTCGCCCACTCAATTTTGCGGCTGCCTTTCGGCCCTTTGTAACCTGCCCAGAATGCCCAGCTGCGGTCGGTGTCCCACCCTTCGCCTTCCAGCGAGACATGCTTAATGCCCAGACCGTCAATTTTACGCGCGGCGCGCTGGATCAGGCCCAAATCATCGTTGCCCGTCAGGTGCAGGGTAAAACCGTCGTTGTTGATGCTGTAGCTGGCTTTTTCGCCCCAGCGCGCGTCGGCGGGCTGCGTAGAGAGCGTAATCTTCATCGCTTCGGTCATTTTATTTTTCCTTATTAGCAACTAGCAAACGGGCCGCCTGAAGGCAGCCCGTTTTGTTATTTATTCTGCTTCATCTAACCAGACTAACAGAATCGCCTCCAGAATTTTTTCATTGGATGCGTTTGGATCGTCGTCGAAATCCTCTAAATCGCAGATCCACTGATGCATATCGGTGAATCGTACGGTCTTCGGATCGAGATCCGGGTTCGCGTCGTAGAGCGCTTCGCCGATTTCACGGCTGTCTGTCCACTTCAGTCCCATATTAATGCTCGCGTGCGTGGTTGATGGTGTAGCGTGGGAATTCCACGACCAGATCTTCATCGGTCACCGCAGCCTGGCAGCTTAAGCGGCTGTCTGGCTCCAGACCCCATGCTTTATCCAGCATGTCGTCTTCGTCTTCGGTGCTCTCGGCAAGAGAGTCAAAACCTTCACGCACGATGCAGTGGCAGGTGGTGCAGGCACAGGATTTTTCACAGGCGTGTTCCACTTCGATACCTGCACGCAGGGCTACATCGAGAATGGTTTCACCGGTCTTCGCTTCCAGAACAGCGCCATCCGGACAGAGGTCCGCATGAGGCAAAATAACAATCTTTGGCATATTAAACCTCGTCCACGGACTGGCCTTTCAGCGCGACGCGGACAGATTTGTCCATGCGGCGAGCAGCGAAGTCCTGGGTTTGTTTATCAACGTTTTTAATGGCTTCTTCTATTGCGTCAGCGTCATTGCCTTCGGCCACGGCGCTTAAGCGCGCGGCAGCGTCGTCAATCACCTGGCGCTCAGCGGCGCTTAACAGCGCGGCGTCGGCAGCGAGCGCGCCGTTCAGGCTCTCCAGCACGCGGGCGGCTTCAACTTTCTGTTCAGCCAGCATACGCGCCTTCACATCCTGCTCGGCGTAGCTCATTGAGTCCTGAATCATGGAGGCGATTTCGCCATCGGTCAGGCCGTAGGACGGCTTCACCTGAATGGACGATTCCATGCCGGTGGATTTTTCCATCGCCGTGACGCTCAGCAGGCCGTCGGCATCCACCTGGAAGGTGACGCGAATGTGCGCCCCACCCGCAGGCAGCGCCGGGATGCCGCGCAGCGCAAAGCGCGCCAGAGAGCGGCAGTCCTGCACCAGCTCGCGCTCGCCCTGCATTACGTGGATGGACATCGCGGTCTGACCGTCTTTGAAGGTGGTGAACTCCTGCGCGCGCGCCACCGGAATAGTGGTGTTACGCGGGATCACTTTCTCTACCAGGCCGCCCATGGTTTCTAACCCGAGCGACAGCGGGATGACGTCCAGCAGCAGCATTTCGCTGTCCGGCTTGTTGCCGACCAGAATATCGGCCTGGATAGCGGCGCCCACGGCAACCACTTTGTCCGGATCGATGGAGGTCAGCGGCGTGCGGCCAAAGAATTCGCCCACGCGCTCGCGCACCAGCGGCACGCGGGTCGAACCGCCCACCATGACCACTTCCAGCACCTCGTTCGCCTCAACGCCCGCATCTTTCAGTGCGCGACGGCAGGCCAGCAGGGTGCGTTTCACCAGCGGGGCAATCAGATCGCTGAACTGGTCGCGGGCGATCTCACCCTGCCAGCCCGCAACATTTACGGTAACCGTCTGCGCATCGCTAAGGGCGATTTTAGCGTCGATGGCCGCATCCAGCAGTTCACGCTGCACGCGCGCATCGCTGCGATCGCTGATGCCCGCCTGCTCGCGAATGTAATCCGCCAGCAGATGGTCGAAGTCATCGCCGCCCAGTGCGGAATCCCCGCCGGTAGCCAGTACTTCAAACACCCCGCGGCTCAGGCGCAGGATAGAGATATCAAACGTCCCGCCGCCGAGATCGTAAACCGCGATCACCCCTTCCTGACCGGAATCGAGGCCGTAGGCAATCGCAGCCGCCGTCGGTTCGTTCAGCAAACGCAGCACGTGCAGGCCCGCCAGACGCGCGGCGTCTTTGGTGCCCTGGCGCTGTGCATCGTCAAAATAGGCCGGAACGGTAATGACTACGCCGTCCAGATCGCCGCCGAGCGTCGCAGTAGCGCGCTCAGCCAGCGCTTTGAGGATGTCGGAGGAAACGCGAATCGGGTTCAGCAGACCGGCCGCGGTCGCAATCATCGGCAGGCCGTTTTCACTGGCCTGCAGCTGATACGGCAGATGCGGGTAGCGGGTCTGAATATCGGCCAGCGAGCGTCCCATCATGCGCTTGACGGAGCTGATGGTGTTGGCCGGATCGCGCGCGGCGTTAGCGCGGGCGTCATAGCCTACCGCGCGACCCTGCTGCTGGTAGTGGACCACGGAAGGCAGCAGATGGCGCCCCTGCTCGTCGGCCAGCGTTTCCGCCTGGCCGCTGCGCACGGTCGCCACGAGGGAATTGGTGGTGCCCAGATCGATACCCACCGCCAGACGACGCTGGTGCGGTGCGGCACTTAAGCCAGGCTCACTAATTTGTAATAAGGCCATAATTGCTTCCGAAATTAAAAATCGAGCAGCTTTTCTTCGAGTTGTTCAGCACTGCTTCGCAGTTTATCGAGAAAACGGAGTTTGCGCACAGTGTCTGCCGCCACGTCCCAGGTCTCGTTGTTCAGTTGCTCCACCATCTGCTGATGGCGGGTATCGAACATGCCCTTCACGCGCGTGATAAAGCTTTCCAGACGCGCTTCGTCTTTGGCCTGTTCAATCTCATCGAGCTCTTCGCGAAGCTCTAGCTGCTCCATCAGAAACGCCGTGTCGCGCACGGTGTGCTGTTCGCTCGCCAGATCAAAACCGTGGAGCGAGAGCAGATATTCAGCGCGCGCCAGCGGGTGGCGCAGCGTCTGCCAGGCCTGGTTGATGGTGGCAGAGTGGGAAACCGCAGCCAGCTGCTCTGCCTGAGTACCGCTCGCGAATTTGTCCGGATGGTACTGACGCTGCAGATCCTGAAAACGGATCGTCAACGCCTGGAGATCGATCGGGTATTGAGCGGGTAGTCCGAAGAGAGTGAAGTAATCCATAACAATCTCAGGGGTAGCCTGTTAGAACAAACCCCACGCGCAGCGGGTACGCCACGGTGGGGTTTCGGATGACGCGCGGTTAAACGTGGAAGCTTTCGCCGCAACCACACTCGTCTTTGACGTTCGGGTTCGTGAACTTGAACCCTTCGTTCAGGCCTTCTTTAACGAAGTCCAGCTGAGTGCCGTTGAGGAATTGCAGGCTTTTGCCATCGACCACCACCTTCACGCCCTTGTCTTCAAACACGGTGTCGTCAGACGCCGGTTCGTCAACAAACTCCAGTACGTAAGCCATACCAGAACAGCCGGAGGTACGTACGCCCAGTCGCAGGCCAAAGCCTTTACCACGGTTCGCCAGAAAAGAGCTTACTCGCGCGGCAGCGCTGTCGCTAAGGGTAATCGACATACTCAAACCTCAATTATTTTGCTTCACGTTTGCTTTTGTAATCCGCAATGGCGGCTTTGATCGCGTCTTCTGCCAGAATTGAACAGTGAATTTTCACCGGTGGCAGTTCGAGTTCTTCAGCAATATCGGTGTTCTTAATTGCCTGTGCTTCGTCCAGAGACTTGCCCTTAACCCATTCGGTAACCAGGGAGCTGGACGCAATTGCAGAACCGCAGCCGTAGGTCTTGAAGCGCGCGTCTTCAATGATACCTTCATTGTTGACTTTAATCTGCAACTTCATCACGTCGCCACACGCCGGTGCGCCAACCATGCCGCTACCGACAGATTCGTCGCTGTTGTCAAAAGAGCCAACGTTGCGTGGGTTTTCGTAATGATCGATGACTTTTTCGCTGTATGCCATGATTGAATTCTCCTTATGTACCGATTAGTGATGTGACCATTCAATGCTGTTCAGATCCACGCCCTGCTTGAACATTTCCCACAGTGGAGAAAGGTCGCGCAGACGGCCAATGGAGTTGCGAACCAGCTTGATGGTGTAGTCAATCTCTTCTTCGGTAGTGAAACGACCTAAAGAGAAACGGATAGAACTGTGTGCCAGCTCGTCAGTCATACCCAGCGCACGCAGCACGTAGGATGGCTCAAGGCTTGCAGAGGTACAGGCAGAACCGGAAGAAACCGCCAGGTCTTTCAGCGCCATGATCAGCGATTCGCCTTCAACATAGTTGAAGCTGACGTTGAGGATGTTCGGTGCGCCCTGCTCGAGATCGCCGTTCAGATACACTTCTTCCATATCTTTCACGCCGTCCCACAGACGGTTACGCAGCGTGCGCAGGCGCGCCATCTCGGTTTCCATCTCTTCTTTTGCAATGCGGTACGCTTCGCCCATGCCCACGATCTGGTGAACAGGCAGAGTGCCGGAACGCATGCCGCGCTCGTGACCGCCGCCGTGCATCTGTGCTTCGATGCGGATACGCGGTTTACGACGAACGTACAGCGCGCCGATCCCTTTCGGGCCATAAATTTTGTGGCCGGAGAAGGACATCAGGTCCACTTTCAGCTGGCTCAGATCGATAGGCAGTTTGCCCACGCTCTGAGTCGCGTCAACGTGATAGATGATACCGCGCGCGCGGCACATTTCGCCGATGGTTGCAATGTCCTGAACGACGCCGATTTCGTTGTTAACGTGCATGATGGAAACCAGAATGGTGTCATCACGCATGGCCGCTTCGAGCTCTTTCAGGTCGATGATCCCGTTGCTCTGTGGCGCCAGGTAAGTCACTTCGTACCCTTCACGCTCCAGCTGGCGGCAGGTATCCAGCACGGCTTTGTGTTCGGTTTTGCTGGTGATGATGTGCTTGCCTTTTTTCTGATAAAAGTTGGCTGCACCTTTGATCGCCAGGTTGTCGGATTCGGTCGCACCGGAGGTGAAAACAATCTCACGCGGGTCGGCACCCACCAGGTCGGCAATCTGATTACGGGCGATATCAACCGCCTCTTCAGCATGCCAGCCAAAACGGTGTGAACGGGAAGCTGGGTTACCAAAGTTTCCGTCCAGGGTCAGACACTGCATCATTTTCTCGGCAACACGCGGGTCCACCGGCGTGGTTGCGGAGTAATCGAGATAAATCGGTAATTTCATTGCTCTTTAAACTCCGTACATCGCTTCAATGCAAGGAATCAGGCAACCGGCTGGATGTACGACCGAGTACGCGGGGCGTGACCGCCCCGGCCTGATTCTGAAATCTTTATCGTTTTATTACGCGCGCAGTTTGACGTCGATAGCGTCCTGCGCGCGGGTGCTGCGTTGGGAATCATGGCCGTGCTGACGGCCCGATACGTCCAGAACTTCCTGGTTATTCACCAGCTCACCGAGGGTGATGTTGTTGAGGAAGCCGGTCAAACGGTCGCTCAGATCGCGCCACAGCGCGTGGGTCAGGCACTTATCGCCGCCCTGGCAGCCACCTTTACCCTGGCAACGGGTCGCGTCAACGGATTCGTCAACTGCGCTGATCACTTCGCCAACTGCAATACTGCCCGCGTCTTTACCCAGCAGATAACCGCCGCCTGGGCCACGAACGCTGGAAACCAGTCCATTTTTACGCAGTCTGGAGAACAGCTGTTCCAGGTAAGAGAGGGAGATCCCTTGTCGTTCAGAAATATCAGCCAACGGAACCGGGCCCGCTTCGGAGTTGAGCGCAACGTCCAGCATCGCGGTCACGGCATAACGCCCTTTAGATGTCAGTCTCATGTCTTACTTAACCTCAAACTCGCCCCTGCCCGGGGTTTTTTATTGTAAAATGGGGGTATTGCATAGCAGGGCCAAGTCTGACATTCCTGACTAAAATGGTCAACTATTTACTTGACTGTTTTAGTCAGGTATTTAACGTTCCGTGCCTTCATAACCCAGGTGCGGCCTGATGCCCTCACCCCAGCCCTCTCCCACGAGGAGAGGGGGGAAATCGACACTACTCTTTATTCTTCTGCTCAATCGACGCCAGAATCCCGCGCAGGATGTTCAGCTCCTGGCTTTCCGGGCGAGCGCGGGTAAACATACGGCGCAGCTTGTTCATCACCTGGCCCGGGTGGCCTTCACGAATAAAGCCGGTTGAGAGCAGCGTCTGCTCCAGGTGACCGTAGAAGCGCTCAAGGTCGTCCACCAGCGGGTAGGCCGTCTCTTCTTTAGGCTCTACCTGTTTCTCCTGCGTCGCCAGCCACGCCATACGCACTTCATAGGCGATAACCTGTACCGCCATCGCCAGGTTCAGCGAGCTGTATTCCGGGTTCGCCGCGATGGCGACGTGATAGTGGCATTTCTGCAGCTCGTCGTTGGTCAGGCCAACGCGCTCGCGGCCAAACACCAGCGCAACCGGTGCCTGCTCCGCTTCTGAGACGCTTTTCAGGCCGCATTCGCGCGGATCCAGCATCGGCCACGGCAGCGTGCGTGAACGTGCGCTGGTGCCAACAACAAGGCTGCAGCCGGCCAGCGCTTCGTCAAGGGTATCGACGATCTGGGCGTTGCCGATCACGTCGCTGGCACCGGCCGCCAGGGCGATAGCCTGCGAGTCAGGTTTCACCAGCGGATTAACCAGCCACAGGTTCGTTAAGCCCATGGTTTTCATAGCGCGGGCAACGGAGCCCATGTTGCCGGTGTGCGATGTTTCGACCAGCACGATTCGAATGTTTTGCAGCATAATTTTTAATGTCTGAATTCAGCGTCTGAAGAATATTCCGGCATATTATCATAAACGGGAGACATAATCCGATCCCACTGCTATACTCTGCGCCGATTTTCCTGTTCTTTAACATCCAGTGAGAGAGACCGATGCATCCGATGCTGACCATCGCCGTGCGCGCAGCGCGCAAGGCGGGTAATGTAATTGCCAAACACTACGAAACGCCAGACTCCGTAGAAACCAGCCAGAAAGGCAGCAATGATTTCGTGACTAACGTCGATAAAGCCGCAGAAGCGATTATTATCGAAACGATCCGCAAATCTTACCCGCAGCACACCATCATCACCGAAGAAAGCGGTGAACATGAAGGTACCGATCAGGATGTTCAATGGGTTATCGATCCACTGGATGGCACCACCAACTTTGTTAAACGCCTGCCACACTTCTCTGTGTCTATCGCAGTACGCATTAAAGGCCGTACTGAAGTCGCCGTTGTTTACGATCCAATGCGTAATGAACTGTTCACCGCTACCCGCGGTCAGGGCGCACAGCTGAACGGCTACCGTCTGCGCTGCAGCAACGCACGCGATCTGGACGGCACCATCCTGGCGACCGGTTTCCCGTTCAAGGCGAAACAGCACGCGACCACCTATATGAATATCCTGGGCAAACTGTTTACCGAATGCGCTGACTTCCGCCGCACCGGTTCTGCCGCGCTGGATCTGGCCTACGTGGCGACCGGCCGCGTTGACGGTTACTTCGAGCTGTCTCTGAAGCCGTGGGACTTTGCTGCGGGCGAGCTGATCGCACGTGAAGCAGGCGCCATCGTGTGTGATTTCACCGGCGGCCATAACTATATGTCTACCGGTAACGTCGTTGCGGGTAATCCACGCGTTGTTAAAGCCATGCTGGCAAACATGCGTGATGAACTGAGCGATGCGCTGAAGCGTTAATCCAGTTAGTTAAGCCCGGTGGCGCTACGCTTACCGGGCCTACAAAATCCCTCAGTACGCTAGAAAGGCCGCAATCCCCTTCCCACCGGCACCGCGCTCATCCACATCGTCACCGCCGCCACCAGCAGAATCACTCCGCCCGCCAGCGCAAGCGTTGTCCACCCTACCTGCCGCCACAGCACCGGCGTTTTATTGCCGCTGAGTCTGACCGCCAGCTGACGGAAGCTGTGAACCAGCAGCGCTAAAGACGAAATGGTGAGAGACGTTCCTGCCGCCATCGCCAGCGCAGAGAGCATTCCCCAGCCAAACACGCCAATCACCTTACTGAACAGCAGCACCATGATGGCCCCCGAGCACGGACGCATCCCCATCGAGAGAACAATCATCAACCTCGCGCGCCAGTCGTCGCCGTTCTGTAATTGTTCCTGCGTGGGTAAATGCTGATGTCCGCAGCCGCAGTGTTCATCATGAACGTGGTGCGGCGTAAAGGCTTTGAATATCGGTTTTTGCAGCAGCACGCGCAGCTTTTTCAGCGCCCGCCAACAGAGGATCACCCCCAGCACGCCAACCAGCGCGTAGCTCCCCTTCTCCAGCCAGAAACTGCTCATGTGCAGCTGGCGCGCGGGAAGCTGCAACAGCGAAAGCACGACAACGACGAGCGCAATCGCCACGCTGCCCTGAAGCAGCGAGGAGGCCAGCGTCAGCCCGATACTCGATTTCAGCTTCGACGGATGGGTGGCGAGCCAGGTCGCGATCACGATTTTGCCGTGCCCCGGCCCCAGCGCGTGCAGAACGCCATAGATAAAGCTGAACGCCAGCAGGGATCCGCCCGCTTTGGTCGGGTTCTCCGCCACCGCCTTCAGCAGGCCGCTCATCTGCTGGTTGACCTCACGCTGCCAGACGATGCTTTTCATCATGACCTGCGGCCAGGTCTGCCATAGCCAGAGCGAACCGCAAACGGCTAGCAGGAGAAAGAGCGCCAGCGGCCAGAGGTGCAGCCAGCGGCGCGGTTTACGAACCGGAGAAGAGATCACTGACATTGTAACGTCACCTCCTGCGCGAACTGTTTACCCAACTCCATGTCCTCAGGGGGTGCATCTTCTTTATCAAGCGAGATCGCAAAGTTCAGCGTCTCTTCGCTGGGTTTCGGGGTGTGCACGCCAATTTTGCAGTTTTTTTGCAGAGCGTCCGGCAGCCGTACGTCGCCGTCTTTGTCATAGCGCATGTCGACATAGTAGGTAGGATCAAAGGTAGAAAAGCGGTACGTTTGCCCCGCCAGCGGCTGCGGATGCGCCAGCGGAAGCACAAACGTCAGCACCGCCTGATGCCCGTCACGCGTCATACCGTATTCCGTTGGCCGGTTCAGAAATTTGACCTTCTGCCCGTTGTGCCAGAATTCTGTGAAGTAGTGCTGGCCGAGCACGTTAGCCATCACTTCCGCCGCCAGCTTTTTCCAGATTTCATCGCCAGGCTTAGCGTTTCCCGCATCATAGAGCAGATCGGCCGAGGTGATTTCATCCATCGTCCAGCGCATCTTCAGGCCGCTCAGCTGCGTGCCGTCGGTAACCAGCTCGGTCTGGAGGTCAATAAAACTGTGAGGATGTGCGCTGGCGGTGAAGCTGATAACCGCCAAAAATAACGCCATCGCACTTTGTTTAACTGTTTGCATCAATTCCTCACGTCAAAAATTCTGTGATGTTCCCCAGCAATCCTGAGTGAAAGGCCTGCCGGCGCGCTTTTCAGCGCTCATCCTTTAGCTATTCTTATCAAACATTCACACTGGATACCCGACAGATGATGACGACGCTTGAAATTCCATCTGTGCTTTCCAGTTCGCAGCGCCGCTGCCAGGTGCTTTTGATGCTTTACCTGCCCGATGCTGCCGTCACCGCACAGAGCATAATTGCTGCCAACGGGGTGGACGACGCGATGGCACGGCAAGATATAGCCGAGACGCGCGATGAAATCCAGCGCTATCACCGGCTGGACATCGTCACGCACCACGACGGCAGCTACCGGATTGAAGGCACAGCCCTGAATCAGCGTTTATGCCTGCTGCACTGGCTGCGCCGGGCGCTGCGGCTTTGCCCGCAGTTTGTCTCGCACCAGTTTACCCCCGCATTAAAAACCGCGCTTAAACAACACGGCATTGCGCGGCCGCTTTACGATGATGCGAACCTGCGGGCGCTGATCGGCTTCTGCTCCCGCAAGCTGCAGCGCCAGTTTGAATGCCGCGACGTCCAGTTTTTACAGCTCTATCTGCAATACTGTCTTATTCAGCACCAGCTCGGGAATACGCCGCAGTTTTCTCACGTTCAGCGCAGCTGGACCCAGTCGAGAGGGGAGTATTTTACGGCCCAGGAGATCGTGCGTCACTGGAGACGTCGCGTGCCGCAGGGTGCGCACGGGGATGAACAGCTGTTTCTGGCCCTGCTGTTTATGATGCTCCGCACGCCCGATCCGGTGCTCGATAAACACCAGCAGGATCAGCGCTTGCGTCGGGCCATCGTGCGCATGGTCGCTCGTTTTCGCGCGCAGACCGGGATGAACTTCAGCGATGAGCAAGGGCTGACCGATCAGCTGTATATCCATCTGGCTCAGGCGCTGGACCGCTCGCTGTTTGAGATCGGCATCGACAATAGCCTGCCGGAGGAGATCCATCGCCTTTATCCCCGGCTGTTACGCACCACAAAGGAAGCGCTGTTTGAGCTGGAAGCGGAGTTTGGGCTGCGTTTTTCAGATGAAGAGATGAGTCTTGTCGCGGTGATTTTCGGTGCCTGGCTGATGCAGGAGACCGATCTGCACGAAAAACAGGTGATCCTGCTGACGGGAGACGATAAAGCCAGCGAGGATCTGATTGAACAGCAGCTTCGCGAGCTGACGCTGCTGCCGCTCAACATTCGCTATCTGACGCTGCAGGCTTTTCAGAAAGAGGGGGCACCGCGCGAAGCCGCGCTGGTTATCACCCCCTACCCTACCGTCCTGCCGCTGTTCTCGCCGCCGCTGATACATGCCGTTGAGACATTGAACGCGCAGCAGCAAGAACATATTCGCGCCATGCTGGAATCATAGCGAGGCGCGAGCGGCCACTTTAGGACGAACAACGATGGCGGGTAAGGCGACCATCGCCATCACCCAGAAGACCCCATGCCCCAGATGCTGGTAGAGGAACCCCGCAAAGACCGTCATGATCGCGATACTGCCCCCCATCGCGACCGCCGAATAGACGGCCTGCAGGCGAATAACGTCTCCGCCCTCGCGCGCTGCGATATAGCGCATGGCCGCCAGATGGCACACGGTAAAGGTGCCGCAGTGAAGGATTTGCGCCACTATCAGCCATGGCAGATCGGTCGTCCAGCCCATAATCCCCCAGCGCGCCACGCCGCACACGGCGGAAAGCAGCAGCAGGTCTCGCGCGCCAAAGCGGCGGAACAGCTTCTTGCTCAGGGCGAAGATAATGACTTCGGCCACTACCCCCAGCGACCACAGATAGCCCACTGCGGAAGCTGAGTATCCCGCCCCCTGCCAGTAGATGGCGCTGAAGCCATAGTACGCCGCATGCGCCCCCTGAAGCAGACAGACACACGCCAGAAAACGCCAGCTCTGGGCCACCAGGCTCCGCCAGGCGGGCCAGCCTGCGCTCTCCTGATGGCGGCTTTCCCCTTGCGGCATCACCGACGGACGCAGCAGCATGCCCAGCAGCATTGAGGCAATACCGATACTCAGCAGGGCGAGAATGGCGCGGTAATCGTAAAGGCTGACCAGTTTGCCCACCAGCGCGGAACCTATCACAAAGGCAATAGAGCCCCACAGGCGCACGCGGCCATAGTCCATGGTGATCTGCTTTTGCCAGGTGTTCGCCAGGGCATCCGTTAGCGGTACCAGCGGTGAGAAGAACAGGTTAAAGCCGACCATCACCACCATCAGCCAGGCAAACTGGTGGCTGACCCAGAAGCAGGCAACAAAGACCAGCGTCAGCAGAGCAAGAATACGCACGGCCTTGATCAGCAAGGAGGGATCGCTGACGCGCGGGGCAATTAGCAGGCTGCCGAGGAAACGCGCTACCAGCCCGGCCCCCAGCAGGACACCGATAGTCTCAGGAGTCAGGCCGATACCCTTGAGCCAGACGCTCCAGAAGGGCAGAAAAATACCGTAGCTAAAGAAATAGGTGAAATAACTGAGCGCCAGCCAGCGCGTGGAATGCAAGACCATGAATCCCTCCCGAAATCGAGGCCATAGTCTGGCGTTAAATCAAAGCCTGCGCAAGCAACTATTAACAAGTGAATAACACGCACATTTCACAGGGCCATGGCGGCCCTGCGAAACGTCTAGCGTACAAAGACCTGATTAATGCGTTTGGAAACCAGGAAGTAGGGGATCCAGATCGATGCGCCAACAATGGAGGAAAGCGCATTGCGAATATCAGCCGTATCCAGCCTTGCGTCGAAGAGCCAGGCTGGTATGCCCACAAAATAGAGCATAAAGACAACGCCCATTAAATAGTAGGGAATGATGATCTTACGGATACCCGACTTTCTTTTAAAGAAATACCAGCCTGCGGCCGCGGTCAGTGCCACATCAATTATCATTACCGCGATACCCACGGCCCCAAACAGGTTAATTCCCCCTGACTGGAAAAAGTGGAACATCGCCGCAAAGTAATTCCATGCTCCAATAGGCGTCATGATGAGGTTAATCATCAGGCCCGCCGCCGGGAGATAAAGCAGCCCGTTAATTTTCTTTTCGTCTACACGCTCACACTGATTACACAGCCCGGATTCTTTATTTGCCTCTTCTTGCTGACATGATATGCACTGCATAAATTTCCCTTGCCAAAGAAAAGAGACAATTTTACACGAAGTCTGAATTTAACATCACGCGAACGCCTGATTTATGAAGAAAAGCTGAATGGAAGACTATGGATTTGTGTATTAATTTTAGATTGGGTCCCCTGAAAAATGAGCCAGCTATGAACACTCTACGTTATTTAGATTTCGGTCAGTCACGTCACCTGCTGCTGCTGATTGGCCGCATCGCGCTTGTCGTGCTGTTTATTATCTTTGGTTATCCAAAACTGACGGGGTTTAGCGGCACCGTACAATATATGACCTCGCTGGGTGCGCCGATGCCCATGCTGGCGGCCATTATTGCGGTGGTAATGGAAGTGCCTGCCGCTATCCTGATCGTCCTGGGCTTTTTCACCCGTCCTCTCGCGGTACTGTTTGTATTCTATACCCTCGGAACCGCGGTGATTGGGCACCACTACTGGGATATGACAGGTGATGCGGTCGTGCCGAATATGATTAACTTCTATAAGAACGTCAGTATTGCTGGCGCCTTTATTTTGCTGGCGATTGTCGGACCTGGAGCCATTTCCCTCGACCGGCGTTAAGCCATAAAAAAGGCCGCAAGCGCGGCCTTTTTTATTTCTGCCAGGCAGAGGAATTATGCGTAAACCGGGAAGCGTGCGCAGATATCCAGAACTTTACCTTTGACGCGCTCGATAACCGCTTCGTCATTGATGTTGTCCAGAACGTCACACATCCAGCCAGCCAACTCTTTCACTTCCGCTTCTTTAAAGCCGCGGCGAGTTACGGCCGGAGAACCGATACGGATACCGGAGGTCACGAACGGGCTCTTCGGATCGTTTGGCACGCTGTTTTTGTTCACGGTGATGTTGGCGCGGCCCAGGGCTGCGTCAGCTTCTTTACCGGTCAGGTTCTTATCAACCAGATCCAACAGGAACAGGTGGTTTTCAGTACCGCCGGATACCACTTTGTAGCCACGGTTCAGGAACACTTCCACCATCGCTTTGGCATTCTTAGCAACCTGCTGCTGATAAACCTTGAACTCAGGCTCCATCGCTTCTTTCAGCGCGACCGCTTTTGCCGCGATAACGTGCATCAGCGGGCCGCCCTGCGCGCTTGGGAATACAGCGGAGTTCAGTTTTTTGTACAGCTCTTCGTCACCGCCTTTCGCCAGGATCAGGCCACCGCGTGGACCCGCCAGGGTTTTGTGGGTGGTGGTGGTCACAACGTGAGCGTGTGGAACCGGGTTCGGGTAAACGCCAGCGGCAATCAGGCCCGCAACGTGCGCCATGTCGACGAACAGGTAAGCACCGATGCTGTCCGCGATTTCACGCATTTTTGCCCAGTCAACGATACCGGAGTAAGCAGAGAAGCCACCGATGATCATCTTCGGTTTGTGCTCTTTAGCCTGCTTCGCCATGTCTTCGTAGTCAATTTTACCGGACTCATCAATACCGTAAGGGATGATGTTGTACAGTTTGCCGGAGAAGTTAACCGGGGAGCCGTGAGTCAGGTGGCCGCCCTGCGCCAGGTTCATACCCAGAACGGTATCGCCCGGCTGCAGCAGCGCGGTGTAGACCGCGAAGTTAGCCTGAGAGCCAGAGTGCGGCTGCACGTTCGCGTAGTCAGCGCCAAAGAGTTCTTTCGCACGGTCGATAGCCAGCTGCTCAACGATATCAACGTACTCGCAACCGCCGTAATAGCGCTTGCCCGGGTAACCTTCAGCATATTTGTTAGTTAGCTGAGAACCCTGCGCCTGCATGACGCGCGGGCTGGTGTAGTTTTCGGAGGCGATCAGTTCGATGTGCTCTTCCTGACGTACTTTTTCCTGCTCCATAGCCTGCCACAGTTCGGCATCATAATCGGCAATGTTCATTTCACGCTTTAACATCCGCATCTCCTGACTCAGCTAACAAGTAAATTTTGGCCTGAAAAGGCAGTCCTGTTGGACGACGGGCAACAGTATAACTGATTAGTTCTGTGATAACAGGTCTTGACAAACGATTTTACGCAAACGTTTTCCTACCCGCCACGCAAGGGTTTGAGGAATAAAGCTCTCGCTCTTTCCAGCGGATTTCTTTTCAGGTTTGTGATGCATATTTTTCATCTTGCAAAGAACCATTTACAACGCAGGGGTATTTTTTATAAGATGCATTTAAAATACATCATTAAAGTCACATCAGAAGGATGCGCTCATGCTCGACGCTCAAACCATCGCTACCGTTAAAGCCACCATTCCCCTGCTGGTGGAAACCGGCCCTAAACTCACCGCCCATTTCTACGATCGCATGTTCACGCACAACCCGGAGCTCAAGGAAATTTTCAACATGAGCAACCAGCGTAACGGCGATCAGCGCGAAGCGCTTTTCAACGCCATCGCGGCCTACGCCAGCAATATTGAAAACCTGGCGGCACTGCTGCCCGCGGTGGAAAAAATCGCGCAGAAGCACACCAGCTTCCAGATCCAGCCCGAGCAGTACAACATTGTGGGTGGCCACCTGCTGGCAACGCTGGACGAGATGTTCAGCCCGGGCCAGGAGGTGCTGGACGCGTGGGGGAAAGCCTACGGCGTGCTGGCAAACGTGTTTATCAACCGCGAAGCGCAGATCTACAGCGAAAATGCCAGCAAGAACGGCGGCTGGGAAGGCACGCGCGCCTTCCGCATCGTTGAGAAAACGCCGCGCAGCGCGCTGATTACCAGCTTTGAATTTGAGCCAGTGGACGGACAGCCGGTTGCCGATTACCAGCCGGGCCAGTATCTGGGCGTGTGGCTGAAGCCTGAAGGTTTCCCGCATCAGGAGATCCGCCAGTATTCTCTTACCCGCAAGCCAAACGGCAAAGGCTACCGCATTGCGGTGAAGCGTGAGGACGGCGGTCAGGTATCCAACTGGCTTCACAGCGAAGCTAACGTGGGCGACGTGGTTCATCTGGCCGCGCCGGCGGGCGATTTCTTCATGGCCGTTGAAGCGAATACCCCGGTTACGCTGATCTCTGCGGGCGTAGGCCAAACGCCAATGCTGGCGATGCTTGATACGCTGGCGAAAGCCAACCACGGTGCGCAGGTCAACTGGTTCCACGCTGCGGAAAACGGTGACGTGCACGCCTTTGCTGATGAAGTGAAAACGCTCGGGGCGTCCCTGCCGCGCTTCACCGCGCACACCTGGTATCGCCTGCCGACGGATGCAGACCGCGCGGCCGCACGATTTGACAGCGAAGGTCTGATGAATTTAAGCCTGATGGAAGGGGCGTTTAGCGCGCCGGACATGCAGTTCTACGTCTGCGGGCCGGTGGCGTTTATGCAGTATGCCGCGAAGCAGCTGGTGGAGCTGGGTGTGAACAAAGACAACATTCATTATGAATGTTTCGGGCCCCATAAGGTGCTGTAATGAAAAAGCCCCTCGTTCGAGGGGCTTTTTTTTCGCCGGGTGGTTGCACCTTACCCGGCCTACAAAACCGTTGGCATTGTTAAATCGCGGCGTCGTCTTCTTCGCCGGTACGAATACGGATCACGCGCGCCACGTCAAAGACGAAGATTTTACCGTCGCCGATTTTGCCCGTCTGCGCCGTGCGGATAATGGTATCCACGCAGGTATCGACGATATCGTCGCTGACCACGATTTCAATTTTTACTTTCGGCAGAAAGTCGACCATGTACTCTGCGCCACGGTAAAGCTCGGTGTGGCCCTTCTGACGACCAAAACCTTTCACTTCCGTCACGGTCATCCCGGTGATGCCGACTTCCGCCAGCGCTTCACGCACGTCATCCAGTTTGAAAGGTTTAATAATCGCATCAATCTTTTTCATGGTGGGTCCTTAAACTCTTGCCTGTAAGCTGCCTCGTAATCGATTGCTCACAGTACCATACGGCATTACTCTTTAAAATCGTTTGCTTCCAGCTCGTGGCGCGACAGCAGCTTGTAGAACTCGGTGCGGTTGCGTCCGGCCATGCGCGCCGCGTGGGTCACGTTGCCTTTGGTGATCTGCAATAGCTTACGCAGATAGTTCAGCTCAAACTGATTCCGCGCTTCCGCAAACGTCGGCAGGGCCGTGTTTTCCCCTTCCAGCGCCTGCTCCACCAGCGCATCGCTGATCACCGGTGAGGAGGTCAGCGCCACGCACTGCTCAATCACGTTCACCAGCTGGCGCACGTTACCCGGCCAGCCTGCGGCCATCAGCCGCTTCATCGCGTCGGTGGAAAACGCGCGCACGAATGGTTTATGGCGATCGGCCGCCTGGCGCAAAAGATGGTTCGCCAGCAGCGGAATGTCTTCCGCACGCTCCGCCAGCGCCGGGATCTTCAGATTCACCACGTTCAGACGGTAGTAGAGATCTTCGCGAAACTCGTTGCGGGCCATCACTTTTGGCAAGTCGCGGTGGGTAGCGGAAATAATGCGTACGTTAATATCAATGTCGCGATTGCTGCCCAGCGGGCGAACTTTTCGCTCCTGCAATACGCGCAGCAGTTTGACCTGCAGCGGCGCGGGCATGTCGCCAATCTCGTCCAGGAACAGCGTGCCCCCTTCCGCGGCCTGGAACAGCCCTTCCCGGCTGCTCACCGCGCCGGTGAATGCGCCGCGGGCGTGACCAAACAGTTCAGATTCGAGCAGCTGTTCTGGAAGCGCGCCGCAGTTAATGGCGATAAAGGCGTTTTTACTGCGCGGGCTGGCGTTATGGATCGCCTGCGCCAGGATCTCTTTCCCGGTTCCGCTCTGGCCGTTGATGAGCACGCTGACGTCGGACTGCGCCACCATCCGGGCCTGTTCAAGCAGACGCAGCATAATGGGGCTGCGGGTGACGATGGACTCCCGCCACGCTTCATCCCCCGCCGGGGCGGCGTGTTCCAGCGCGCTGTCGATAGCCTTATAAAGCGCGTCTTTGTCCACCGGCTTGGTCAGGAAGCTGAAGACCCCCTGCTGCGTCGCGGCAACCGCATCCGGGATCGACCCGTGCGCCGTCAGGATAATCACGGGCATACCCGGCTGCTGCTTCTGGATCTCCGCGAACAGCTGCAGACCATCCATTTCGTCCATCCGCAGGTCGCTTATCACCAGATCGATTTTCTCGCGGCTGAGGATCTTCAGTCCTTCCAGCCCGCTTTCAGCGGTGACGACGCTGTAGCCTTCGCTCACCAGACGCATCCCCAGCAGCTTTAACAGTCCGGGATCGTCATCCACCAGTAAAAGATGGGCAGGTTTACGGCTCGTCATGCTTCACATCCTCTTGTTTCGGCGTATCGCTGTCCGGTGCAGCGGATGAACTCCCCGGCTGATATTTACGCGACGAGAGCTGCCTTTCGATATCCGTCAGGTTTTCCAGCTTGCGCGTCGTGGTATCCAGCTGCGTACGTAAATGTTGCTGCTGTTGACGCAGCGTATCAAGCTCGCTGTCGGTTGACTGCTGCAGCTTGCTGTAGCGGGAGCGCTCTTCAGAAAGCTGAAGCTGTAATGTCTGTCCATCGCGCCAGAGCTGGTATACCGGGCGTACCTGCACAGGAAGATTGACTACAAACGTGTCCAGCCGGGTGACATTGACGCGGCGTTCAACGGGGGTGATTTTCGCATCTGCGAGTAAAATTCCGCGCTTGAAAGCGTCCTGCCAGGTGTCGTCATCCAGCATCGCCGCCTTCGAGCGGGCGTCTACCGGCGCAAGACGCTGGGCGCAATCTATTCCTCGCAGCCAGAACAGCGGGTTGCTTTCAACGTCATGTCCTGACAGGTTCCAGATGTCGTCGCAGCGGGTTGAGAGGAAATCTGCCAGCTGGTTATCGGGCCATTTATCTTCTTGTTTATCGCTAATTGCACTTTGTGGCGCATGGGAAACACACCCTGCCAGAAATAAACAGGGCAGGCTCAGGCGAAGCGTGTTGCAGGAAAACACCGCGCGTACGGCGCGGAAAAAGACGTGTGACATACTCACCAGACATAGATTCATTTTATTGATTTTTCCGGCTCACGGGCAGTTCGATACGGAAGCAAACGTCTGAACGTTCGTCCGCGGCAATGTTTAGCTCACCCTGCATGCGTCGTATGCAGTCCCGGGCGATGCTCAAGCCCAGCCCGCTTCCTTTAACCGCGCCTTTCCGCTGATGACTCCCCTGGAAAAAGGGTTCGAAGATCATGGTTTTTTCGTCATCGGGGATCGGGGTGCCGGTGTTTGCGACGTCAATAAACACCCGTGAACCATTCGTATTACTTCGGATATAAATGTTACCGGATTCAGTACCATAGTGCACCGCATTGGAGTAAAGATTATCTAGAACGCTCATCAGCAACATGGGTTCAGCCAGGCACGCAGGCGCATTCAGCTCAACGCCGGTATGCATCATTTTAGCTCTTGCTGGCAAGCTGTGGGCGGAGATCACCATATCCACCAGGGGCTCAATTTCAACGTTTTCCAGTACGACCGCCCCGTCAGCCAGCTTGCGGTTGTAATCCAGAAGTTGCTCAATCAGCTTTTGCAGATTGCGGCTGCTGTTATCCAGGATCTCGACAATTTCTTTCTGTTCTGGCGTAAGGGGCCCGGCTACTTCGTCCGCCAGCAGTTCCGTCCCTTCGCGCATGCTGGCCAGCGGCGTTTTAAGCTCATGGGAGATATGGCGCAGGAACTGATGGCGCTGTGATTCGAGCCACGCCAGGCGCTCGGACAGCCAGATAATGCGCTGGCCTACGGATCGCAGCTCGCGGGGACCTTTAAAGGCTACCGTATCCCCGAGCGATTTCCCCTCCCCCAGACGGTTGATCATACGCTGAATGCCCTTCACCGGGCCGATGATCATGCGGGTAAAGAGCAGAACCAGCCCCAGGCTCACCAGGAACAGCACCAGCGCCTGCCAGCCGAAGAACTGGCCACGCTCGGCAATCTCCTGCTGGAGCTGCTGGCCGCGAGAGAAAATCACCGCGCGCGTTGACTGCACCATCTCGGTGTTGGCGCCGGCAAATGCTTCGAGGCGCGCGGCGGCGGCGGCATCCGGGCCGCTGTTGCTGCACTGCAGCTGCGCGAGATCGTTCAAATCCTGACGTAACGCCTGATACAGCTTGTCATCAGGCAAGACCCCCGCGTGAGCGTCCAGCATTTCGCTGTAGCGTTTACGCTGACTCTGATAAACCTTTTCCAGCGTCCGATCGTCAAGCACGCAATACTGACGATAGCTACGCTCCATCTCCAGCGCGGCGTTGGTCATTGCTTCACTGCGTCTGGCGTCGATGAGCGTCGTGCGGTTGGTCAAAGCCGCCTGCGCGCTCAGTGCGTTCAGGCTTTGCCACGCCTGCCAGGCAAGGATCAGCAGCGGCAGCAGGATCAGCAGGAAGGCCATCATGACGAGCTGCCGCAGGGAGCGGGGGAAAACGGGCCAGCGTTTCAACGCATTACTCTCTTTATGGGGATTTACGCAGAGCGTAACTGAGTCTGCCCTTCAGATACAACAAAGCCGGGTAAAAACCCGGCTTTGTCATGGAATGAGGCGGTGCCTAACTCGACGTTTCGCCCTGGCCTGATAAAGCATCGCTATGATCAGTAGTTGGACGGCAGGCACCTTTTTGTGCGTCATTCGAAGTTTATGTAGCGCGTCCCGAAGGGGCTGACATAAGCAGGTGAATGAGCCACTGGTTAATATTATGCAACACCCATGCCAGAATGCAAAACAAAATATTAACAGTTTGAAATATATGAGTTTTACTCGTTTAGCCTGTTAATTATCGGTTGAATGATTTCCAGGCTAAGTGTCGCTGTTAAGCAACACCTTAACGGGAACCTTTACTGCCACATATAAATCAATGAGTTAAATGTCGCCTTTTGGAGACAGTTGGATTACGGGTCTGTCGCGTAATTGCGACACAAATAAAAAAGCCCGGTGGAGCTTTCGCTTACCGGGCCTGGAAGGGTGTGTGGCTAAAACTTAACCCAACTGCTTACGCGCGTTGCGGAAGATACGCATCCACGGGCTGTCCTCGCCCCAGTTGTCCGGGTGCCAGGAGTTGCTCACGGTACGGAATACGCGTTCCGGGTGCGGCATCATGATGGTCGCGCGACCGCTTTCGCTGGTCACCGCCGTAATACCGTTGGCGGAGCCGTTCGGGTTAGCCGGGTAAGTTTCAGTCACCTTGCCGAAGTTATCGACAAAGCGCAGCGCCACCAGGCCTTTGCTCTCCAGCTGAGCCAGATGCGCAGCATCACGTACTTCTACCTGACCTTCACCGTGGGAAACGGCGATTGGCATCTGAGAACCGACCATTCCCTGCAGCAGCAGAGACGGGCTTTGGGTCACTTCCACCAGGCTGAAGCGCGCCTCGAAGCGGTCAGACTGGTTGCGCACAAAGCGCGGCCAGGCTTCGCTGCCCGGGATCAGCTCGCGCAGGTTAGACATCATCTGGCAGCCGTTACACACGCCCAGCGCCAGGGTCTGCGGACGGTGGAAGAAGGTTTCGAACTCGTCGCGCACGCGGCTGTTGAACAGGATGGACTTCGCCCAGCCTTCGCCCGCGCCCAGCACGTCGCCGTAGGAGAAGCCGCCGCACGCCACCAACGCCTGGAAATCTTCCAGACCGGTACGTCCGGCCAGCAGGTCGCTCATGTGGACGTCGATAGCGTCAAAGCCCGCGCGGTGGAAGGCAGCCGCCATCTCAACGTGGGAGTTGACGCCCTGCTCGCGCAGCACGGCCACTTTTGGACGCGCGCCGGTCGCAATGTACGGCGCAGCGATATCTTCGTTAATGTCGAAGGAGAGCTTCACGTTCAGGCCTGGATCCTGGTCATTCGCTTTCGCGTTATGCTCCTGATCGGCACATTCCGGGTTATCACGCAGGCGCTGCATCTGCCAGGTGGTTTCCGCCCACCACATGCGCAGCGTGGTGCGGCTTTCGCTGAATACCGCGTGACCGTCTGCTTCAATCACGAAGCGGTCGCCCTGAACGGCTTTACCCAGATAGTGCACGCAGTCTGCCAGACCGTGCTTCGCCAGAATCGCTTCAACCGCGTCGCGATCCGCCGCGCGCACCTGAATCACGGCGCCCAGCTCTTCGTTGAACAGCGCCGCCAGACGGTCTTCGCCCAGCGTCGCAATGTTCGCTTCCACGCCACAGTGGCCGGTGAAGGCCATCTCTGCCAGGGTCACCAGCAGGCCGCCGTCGGAACGGTCGTGGTAGGCCAGCAGCTTACGCTGCGCCACCAGCGCCTGAATCGCGTCGTAGAAGCCTTTCAGCTGGGCCACGTCACGCACGTCGGCTGGCTTGTCGCCGAGCTGGCGGTAAACCTGCGCCAGCGCGGTAGCACCCAGCGCGTTGTGACCTTTACCCAGGTCAATCAGCAGCAGGGCGTTGTCTTCGGTCGCAAGCTGCGGCGTAACGGTGTGACGCACGTCTTCCACGCGGGCAAACGCGGTGATCACCAGCGACAGCGGAGAGGTCATCTCGCGCTGCTCGCTGCCTTCCTGCCAGCGGGTTTTCATCGACATGGAGTCTTTGCCCACCGGAATGGTCAGGCCGAGGGCAGGACACAGCTCCTCGCCCACCGCTTTCACGGCTTCATACAGGCCAGCATCTTCGCCAGGGTGGCCGGCAGCGGCCATCCAGTTGGCGGAGAGCTTGATACGTTTGATATCGCCAATCTGCGTCGCGGCGATGTTGGTCAGCGCTTCACCGACCGCCAGACGGGCAGAAGCAGCGAATTCCAGCAGCGCCACCGGGGTACGTTCGCCGAGAGCCATCGCTTCGCCGTAGTAGCTGTCGAGGCTCGCGGTGGTCACGGCGCAGTTAGCGACAGGGATCTGCCACGGGCCGACCATCTGATCGCGCGATACCATACCGGTCACGGTGCGGTCGCCGATGGTCACCAGGAAGGTTTTCTCTGCCACAGCAGGCAGATGCAGCACGCGGTTGACCGCTTCTGCCACGGTGATGCCCTGGCGATCCAGCGCTTTGCCCGCCGCTTTACGGGTGGTTACGTCGCGGGTCATCTTCGGCGTTTTACCGAGCAGAACGTCGAGCGGCAGATCGATTGGCTGGTTGTCAAAGTGGGTGTCGCTTAAGGAAAGGTGCTGCTCTTCGGTCGCTTCACCGATGACGGCATACGGCGCGCGCTCGCGGCGGCACAGCTCGTCAAACAGCGGCAGCTGGTCGGCAGCAACCGCCAGCACGTAACGCTCCTGGGATTCGTTACACCAGATTTCCAGCGGGCTCATGCCCGGCTCATCGCTCAGGATATCGCGCAGGTTGAAACGCCCGCCGCGGCCGCCGTCGCTTACCAGCTCCGGCATGGCGTTGGACAGGCCGCCCGCGCCCACGTCGTGAATGAAGAGGATCGGGTTAGCGTCGCCCAGTTGCCAGCAGCGGTCGATCACTTCCTGGCAGCGGCGCTCCATCTCAGGGTTGTCGCGCTGCACGGAGGCGAAGTCGAGATCCGCATCAGACTGGCCGGAGGCCATAGAAGAGGCCGCCCCGCCGCCCAGGCCGATGTTCATCGCCGGGCCGCCCAGTACGATCAGCTTCGCGCCGACGACGATCTCGCCTTTCTGCACGTGATCGGCACGGATGTTGCCGATCCCGCCCGCCAGCATGATCGGTTTGTGGTAGCCGCGCAGCTCTTCGCCGTTGTGGCTGTCCACTTTCTCTTCATAGGTGCGGAAGTAACCGTTCAGCGCCGGACGACCAAATTCGTTGTTAAACGCCGCGCCGCCCAGCGGGCCTTCGGTCATGATATCCAGCGCGGTCACGATACGCTCTGGCTTGCCGAAATCTTCTTCCCACGGCTGTTCAAAGCCCGGGATACGCAGGTTAGAGACGGAGAAACCGACCAGACCCGCTTTGGGTTTAGCGCCACGACCGGTCGCACCTTCATCACGGATTTCACCGCCGGAGCCGGTCGCCGCGCCCGGCCACGGGGAGATCGCCGTCGGGTGGTTGTGGGTTTCCACTTTCATCAGGATATGCGCGGGCTCCTGATGGAAGTCATAGCGCCCTGCTTCGCGATCGGCGAAGAAGCGGCCCACCTCGGAACCTTCCATTACCGCGGCGTTGTCCTTATAGGCAGACAGCACGTGGTCAGGGGTTTGCTCCATGGTGTTTTTGATCATTTTGAACAGCGACTTCGGCTGCTGTTCGCCGTCAATAATCCAGTCGGCGTTGAAAATCTTGTGGCGGCAGTGCTCAGAGTTAGCCTGCGCGAACATGTAGAGTTCGATGTCGTTCGGGTTACGGTTGAGCTTAACAAACGCATCCTGCAGGTAATCAATTTCGTCTTCAGCCAGCGCCAGGCCGAGACGCAGGTTGGCGTCAATCAGCGCCTGACGGCCCTGCCCCAGCAGGTCTACGCTCTGTACCGGCGCAGGCTGATGGTGAGAGAAAAGCTTCTGCGCGTCATCGAGAGAGGCAAATACGCTCTCCATCATGCGATCGTGCAGTTCAGCCGCAACCGCCTGCCACTGCGCGTCGCTCAGGGTAGAGGCTTCCACGTAGTACGCCACGCCGCGTTCCAGACGGTTAATCTGGCTCAGGCCACAGTTGTGGGCGATGTCGGTGGCTTTGGAAGACCAGGGGGAGATGGTGCCCGGACGAGGCGTCGCAAGGATCAGTTTGCCGGTTGGCGTATGGCTGCTCAGGCTTGGGCCATACTTGAGCAGGCGTTCCAGCTGTACGCGCTCCTCTGCATTCAGGGGGGCATTCAGGTCAGCAAAATGGACATACTCAGCGTAAATATTGCTTACCGGAAGGTCGGCCGCCTGAAAACGTGCCAGCAGTTTAGTGATACGGAAGGCAGACAGTGCAGGCGAACCACGCAGAATTTCCATCATAAGTCTCTCGTCTTCGAAGCGCCGGGGCGCTTACAGTGTGCGCAAGGGGGGAAAACGGGCGTCATTATAGAGAATCCTGAGCGCCGACGAAACCGTTTGCGTCGAAATAAAATTTGCACAGAGATTTAACAATAGATGTGACCTGTCTCTCTAATTGGTTGCCAAGTGGCGTAAGTTTACGCAAAATGCCGCTCATTCAATGGCAAACCTTATGATTAACATGGCTACAGCAAACTGAGGCAACCGGCGTCGCAGAGAATTAACTAATTGAAAAAATTAAAGATTAATTATCTGCTCATCGGCATTGTAACGTTGCTGCTGGCAGTGGCCCTCTGGCCTTCCATCCCCTGGTTCGGCAAAGCCGAAAACCGTATCGCCGCCATTCAGGAGCGGGGGGAATTGCGCGTCAGTACCCTCAACTCCCCGCTGATTTACAGCGACGTCAACGGCAAAATCATTGGTCTGGATTATGAACTTGCACAACAGTTCGCCGACTATCTTGGCGTGAAGCTTAAAATCACCGTCCGCCAGAATATCAACGAGCTGTTTGACGACCTCGATAACGACGATGCCGATATGCTCGCCGCCGGGCTGGTGTATAACAGCGAGCGCAGCAAGAACTACCAGCCAGGCCCGACCTACTACTCCGTTTCTCAGCAGCTGGTTTACCGCGTCGGGAGCCTGCGCCCGCGCTCGCTGGCTTCAATTAACGATCGGCAGCTGACGATTGCGCCCGGCCACGTGGTGATTGACGATCTGCGGGAGCTCAAGGAGAAGAAATATCCCGACCTGAGCTGGACGGTGGATCCGAAACTCGGCACGACGGAGCTGCTGGAGCAGGTAAAAGATCAGAAGGTGTCCTACACCATCGCCGATTCGGTCGCGATCAGCCTGTTCCAGCGGGTGCATCCTGAAATCGCCGTGGCGCTGGACGTCACCGACGAGCAGCCCGTGACCTGGTTTAGCCAGCTTGATGACGATCAGACCTTCTCTGCCGCGATGCTTGATTTCTTCAACACCATCAATGAAGACGGTACCCTGGCGCGTCTCGAAGAGAAGTACCTCGGGCACGGCGATGACTTTGACTACGTTGATACCCGCAGCTTCCTGCGAGCAGTAGACAGCGTCCTGCCGGATCTGCAGCCGCTGTTCGAAAAATACGCCCAGGAGATTGACTGGAAGCTGCTGGCGGCTATTTCGTATCAGGAATCCCACTGGGATACCCAGGCCACGTCGCCCACGGGGGTACGCGGTTTGATGATGTTAACCAAAAATACCGCGCTGAGCCTTGGCGTCAATGACCGTACCGATGCCGAACAGAGCATCAGCGGCGGTGCGCGCTACCTGCAGGATATGATGGCCAAAGTACCGGAAACGGTGCCGGAAGAAGAGCGGATCTGGTTTGCGCTGGCGGCCTACAATATGGGCTACGCGCATATGCTTGATGCGCGAGCGTTGACGGCCAAAACGAAAGGTAACCCGGACAGCTGGTCAGACGTTAAGCAGCGCCTGCCGCTGCTGAGCCAAAAGCCATGGTATAACAAGCTGACATACGGCTACGCGCGCGGGCATGAAGCCTACGCCTACGTGGAAAATATCCGTAAATATCAGATTAGCCTGGTCGGGTATCTGCTGGAGAAAGAGAAAGAGGCGACGGAGGCCAAACAGCTGGCTCAAAGTTACCCGGTCGTGGCGCCGGACGAGCTTAATCGTCCGACAGCTTCAATTCTGCCTTTTGCTGCTTTTTCTGCTGACGGCGCATTCGAAAGAAATCGCTTAATAGCCCCGAACACTCTGGTGCAAGCACCCCACCGATAGTCTTCACCTGGTGGTTCATACCAGGGTGACCCAGCACGTCCATCAGCGAACCGGCCGCACCGGTTTTTTCATCCCGCGCGCCGAAAACCAACGTCCCGATCCGGCTGTGCACCATCGCGCCGGAGCACATCACGCACGGCTCCAGCGTCACATACAGCGTGGTATCAAGCAGACGATAGTTTTGCAGCACCAGACCGCCCTGGCGAAGCGCCATAATTTCGGCATGCGCGGTAGGATCGTGGCGACCAATAGGCCGGTTCCACCCTTCGCCAATCACCTGATTGTTATGGACCAGCACCGCGCCCACGGGCACTTCGCCCTCGTCCCAGGCGCGTTGAGCCAGCGTCAGCGCGTGGCGCATCCAGTATTCATGATTGTGTACAGGGTTGGACAAAGGCGATACTCCAGTCGAAAAGCGGGCGGCATTATACACGCCAGTTTTAGAGAAGACTATTCGAGTTGCTGAAGTTCGCCTGATGGCGTGACGCGCCAGCGGTGCTGGCAAAAATAGAGCAGCGGGTTGTCCTGCTTGCTGTCGCTGTAGCCGCTGTAGAGGCGCAGCGGCGTACCGATGCGTTTTTCCAGCTGAACCACTTTTTCATGCCCCAGGCAGCGCAGGGTCAGCACCCAGCCGCCGTAGCCGCGGCTAATTTGCGTGGCGATAAGATTCACGCGCGGAAGCCAGGGGGTATCAAAATAGACCTGCTCCACCAGCGTCTGCGGGGAGCCCGTAATCAGCCAGATGTCGGCATCGTTAGCGTCGAGGTAGCTGGTCAGGCGCGCCTGCACAACCGGAAAGGCGGCGACGTGGCCGCGAAACCAGTGCGCAAAATCCTTTTCGAGCTGCTTGAGCCGCGCTTCGCTGTGCCCAAAGGTACATCCCCACAGCAGCAAACTCATCGGCCATCGCGCCGCACGGCCTTTCACCAGCAGCGCGATACCGATAACCGGTAAGAGCGGCAGCACGAGCAGCGCATTCAAAGGCTGACGCCGCAGCAGGTAACGCATAAACGTACCAAACATATCCTGCTGATGCAGCGTTCCATCCAGATCGAAAAAGACAACGCGACGCGCGTGATTTGCCAAACCTTACTCCTCTGGGTCGTTGAAACCTAACAGCCAGGTAAACAGGAACCCGGCGATCACCGCTACTAAATAGCCTAACAGATAGAGCATCACTTTTCCGGTCACGATGGTTAATGCCAGCGGTAAACCGGAAAGCCCAAAGGTGATAACGGTAGCGACTTTCCAGTAGCTGATCAGCGCCCCGCCTACCGCGCCCCCCAGACAGGCGGCGAGGAACGGTTTACCCAGCGGCAGCGTAACGCCGAAAATCAGCGGCTCGCCGATGCCGAGCAGTCCGACCGGGAGCGCGCCTTTAATCATTTTTTTCAGACGCGCGTTGCGGGTTTTCATAAGTACGGCAATTGCCGCGCCGACCTGCCCCACCCCCGCCATCGACAGGATAGGCAGCAGCGCGTTATAGCCGTGCGCCTGTACAAGCTCGACGTGGATCGGCACCAGCCCCTGGTGCAGGCCGGTCAGCACCAGCGGCAGGAAGGTACCGGAAAGCACAGCGCCAACCAGCAGCCCGCCTCGGTCGATAGCCAGAGACGCACCGTGAGCGATGGCTTCAGAGATCCACCCGCCTAGCGGCTGGAGGGCCACAATCGCTACGCTACCGGTAATGAGCGTGGTCAACAGCGGGTTGAGAATCAGCTCGATCGAGCCAGGCAGAACCGCGCGCAGCCTTTTCTCGATCCAGCTCATCAGGATGACCACCAGCAGCACGGCGATCACCCCGCCGCGGCCCGGTTGGAGCGCCTCGCCAAACAGCGTGATCTGCGCCAGCTGCGGGCTGGACAAGATGCCCGCCATTACCCCGCCCATCGCCAGCGATCCGCCAAACACCTTCGCGGTATTCACCCCGACCAGAATGTTCATGATGGCGAAAACAGCGCTGCCGAAGATCCCGAGAATCCCCAGCAGGTTCGGATACTGCGTGGCGAAATCCCCCACAATATCCGGTCGCTTGAGGATGTTGATGATCCCGGTGATCAGGCCTGAGGCAATAAACGCCGGGATTAGTGGAATAAAGACGTTTGCCAGCTGACGCAGCGCATCGCTCATGGGGGCTTTGTATTTGGCCTTTGCCTGCGCCCTGGTGCGCTCCGCATCGTCCATCGACGCGCTCGCGCTAACGCCCATCAGCGCGCGCATGGCATCGACAACCTGCGCCGCTTTCCCCGGCCCGACGATCAGCTGATGCTGCTGCCCTTGTTTCACGTAGCCGCTGACGCCGGACAGCTGCTTAAGGCGCGGTACGTCAAGCTGGTCGTCGTTATGTACCTCGACTCGCACGCGCGTCATGCAGTTTTCGAGACGCTGAATATTTTTTTCCCCACCGATCCCCTGCAGGATATCGCTGGCGAGCGCTGCTGTTTTGTCCATAGACGCCTCTGTTAGTTTTCTAATGCCGCCCGTAAGAAGCCGTTATGCGCAGCGAGTTTGGCCCTCGCGGCCGCCGCATCCAGCCCGCTCAGGATCATCAGAATGGCCGGTTTAACATCGTGAGCGGTCTGCCTGAGCACCGCTTCTGCCTCTTCACGGCCTGCGCCTGTCGCCTCCATCACCATGCGGCAGGCTCTGTCCACCAGCTTGACGTTGGTGGCCTGCATATCCACCATCAGGTTCTGATAAACCTTGCCGAACTTCACCATCGCGCCGGTGGAGATCATATTGAGCACCAGCTTTTGCGCGGTCCCGGATTTCAGGCGCGTGGAGCCGGTGAGCGCTTCCGGCCCGACTACCGGAGAGATAGCGATAGCGGCCACCTGCGCAATCGGGGAACCCGGATTACAGGAGATGGCGACCGTCGTGCAGCCCGTCCGGTTGGCGTATTCCAGCCCGCCAATGACGTACGGGGTGCGCCCGGATGCCGCCAGCCCGACCACTAGATCCTTCGCGGTCAGATTCAGATCCTTCAGGTCATCCTCGCCCAGCTGTTTATTGTCTTCCGCTCCCTCAACGGCTTTCAGCAGCGCGCCGGGTCCACCGGCAATCAGCCCAACGACCAGACCGTGCGGCACCCCAAAGGTGGGCGGACATTCTGACGCATCCAGAACCCCAAGACGCCCGCTGGTACCCGCTCCCATGTAGATAATGCGACCGCCGGCCTTAAGGGCTTCCGCCGCCGCATCGACCGCTTTCGCCACCTCGGGTAAAGTCTCTTTCACTGCCTGCGCGACCAGCGTATCCTGTTGATTAAAGCGGTTAACCAGCTCCAGGGTGGAGAGCGCATCCAGATCCATGGTTTGTGGGTTACGCCTTTCAGAAACAAGTGAGCCAAGATTCATTTTTGTACCTCAAGAATTTTTAATTCATAATAATCACACTATAATGGAATATAAAATTCATTCAGGCGAGCAAAATTCGTATTTGCGCAGATAATCACATTTTCGCCAGGAGACCCTATGAACTGTTTAATTCGCATTCGCCAGCGTTATGCAGGCTTTGCCCAAAGCGACAAGAAGCTGGCGGATTTTCTGCTTTCTCAACCCGATCATGCACGCCACCTCAGCTCGCAGCAGCTGGCGAGTGAAGCCGGCGTGAGCCAGTCCAGCGTGGTGAAGTTTGCCCAGAAGATTGGCTTTAAGGGGTTCCCCGCCCTCAAGCTGGCGATCAGCGAAGCGCTGGTGAGCAACCCCAACCCGCAGTCAATGCCGGTGCATAATCAGATCCGCGGCGATGACCCGATGCGGCTGGTTGGCGAAAAGCTGATCAAAGAGAACGTGGCGGCTATGCACGCGACGCTCGACGTGAATACGGAAGAGAAGCTGCTGGAGAGCGTAGCGATGCTGCGCGGCGCGCGGCGCATCATCCTGACCGGTATCGGGGCGTCCGGACTTGTGGCGCGTAACTTTGGCTGGAAGCTGACGAAAATTGGGCTTAACGCCATCGTCGAGCAGGATATGCACGCCCTGCTGGCGACCGTACAGGCGATGGATCCTGACGATCTGCTGCTGGCTATCTCCTACTCCGGCGAGCGCCGTGAAATCAACATGGCAACCGATGAAGCGCTGCGCGTCGGCGGTAAAATTCTGGCGATCACCGGTTTTACCCCGAATGCCCTGCAGCAGCGGGCAACGCGCTGTTTATATACCATTGCCGAAGAACAGGCCACGCGCAGCGCGGCTATCTCGTCCACCAGCGCGCAAATGATGCTGACGGACCTGCTGTTTATGGCGCTGGTGCAGCAGGATCTGGAGCGCGCGCCCGAACGCATTCGTCACAGCGAAGAACTGGTAAAGAAACTGGTTTGACGCTTATAATGCCCGCCCGGTTTGTGTTGTTTCTGAGAATTTCCTGATGGCGCTGTTAATTACCAAAAAATGCATTAATTGCGATATGTGCGAGCCCGAATGCCCGAACCAGGCGATTTCGATGGGCGACAGCATTTATGAGATTAACAGCGACCGCTGCACGGAATGCATCGGCCACTATGAAACGCCGACCTGTCAGAAAGTGTGCCCGATCCCGAATACCATCCTGAAGGATCCGGCCCACGTTGAGAGCGAAGAGCAGCTATGGGATAAGTTTGTCCTGATGCACCACGCGGACAAACTTTAACTTTCGATGATCACCGTCGCGCTGGCATAGTGGCGTTCATCCGCGATCGTCACGTGCATGTGATTCACCCCCAGCTTTTCCGCCAGCTTTTGCGCTTCTCCCCACAGACGCAGGCTCGGTTTGCCCAGCTCATCGTTAAACACTTCGAACTGATTAAACGCCAGGCCGTTACGAATGCCGGTCCCGAAGGCTTTGGCCGCCGCCTCTTTTACCGCAAAGCGCTTTGCCAGAAAACGCACCGGCTGCTGATGCGCTTCCCAGATGGCCCACTCGTTATCGCTCAGCACGCGTCTTGCGAGGCGATCGCCGCTACGGGCGATCACCGCTTCAATACGGGCTATTTCAACGATATCGGTGCCTAAGCCCAGAATGGCCATTACTGACGCGCTTCCTGCATCAGGCGTTTCATTTCTGAAACCGCCTCTTTCAGGCCGCTCATCACCGCGCGGCCAATGATGGCGTGGCCGATGTTCAGCTCGTGCATTTCCGGCAGCGCGGCAATGGCCTTCACGTTATGGTAGGTCAGGCCGTGACCGGCGTTAACCTTCAGTCCCAGGCTTGAAGCATACGTGGCCGCTTTGGCAATACGCTCCAGCTCTTTGGCCTGCTCGGCGTCGTTTTTGGCATCGGCATAGCAGCCGGTGTGGATTTCGATATACGGTGCACCCACGTCGGCCGCCGCTTTAATCTGGGCGAAATCGGCGTCGATAAACAGAGAAACCAGGATACCGGCATCCGCCAGGCGCTTGCAGGCATCGCGCATTTTGTCGAGCTGACCGGCCACATCCAGACCGCCTTCGGTAGTTACTTCCTGGCGTTTTTCCGGCACCAGGCAGCAGAAATGCGGCTGGGTCTCGCAGGCAATCGCCAGCATCTCTTCGGTGACCGCCATCTCCAGATTCATACGGGTGTCCAGCGTCTGACGCAGAATGCGCACGTCGCGATCGGTGATATGGCGACGGTCTTCACGCAGGTGAACGGTAATGCCGTCAGCGCCAGCCTGTTCAGCGATAAACGCTGCCTGAACCGGATCGGGATACGCCGTGCCGCGCGCATTACGCAGCGTGGCGATGTGGTCGATGTTGACGCCTAACAGTAATTCAGCCATGACAATCCTCGGTATTTTGGTTCATTTCTCTTCCCCTCTTCCCTCCGGGAGAGGGCTGGGGTGAGGGGTAAAACATTAACGTTTCGGCACAAACTGCCTGAATAATTCGCGGCTCTTTAAGGGCTTGCCGCCAAGATAAGGCTTGAGGGCAATCCGGGTAAAGCGTTTTGCTGCGCGCAGGGTGTCCAGATCGGGAAACTCGCGCTCATACAGCGCCCGGAGCTGGCGCCCGGTAAAGGTGCTGTTGTCTATCACGATACTGGCAATGAAGCCTTTTTCTTCGCGGTAGCGGTAGGTCATGGTGTCTTCTATCTCGTCACCGCTGCCCGCGCAGTGCAGAAAATCTACGCCGTATCCGAGGTGGCCCAGCAGCGCCAGTTCAAAACGACGCAAGGCGGGTTCGGGCGTGCCGGTTCCGCCAGCCAGCGCCTGGATACAGTGCAGATAATCGAAGAAAAGTTCAGAGAAGCGGGTCTCATGTTCAAGAACGCGTGAGATGAGTTCGTTGACATACAGACCGCTATAGAGCGTGATGCCGGAAAGAGGAAGCGCCAGGGAGACGGCTTCAGCGCTGCGCAGGGTTTTCACTTCCCCTCGCCCACCGAAGCGTACCAGCAGCGGCGTGAAAGGCTGTAGGGCACCTTTCAGGTTAGAACGTTTGGAACGTGCGCCTTTCGCAACAAGGCGCACGCGGCCCGACTCTTCCGTGAAGACGTCCAGCATAAGGCTGGTTTCGCTCCAGGGACGACTATGCAGGACAAAGGCGCGCTGCCATCCATCCATATGCTCGTCGTCTTAAGTTACTGGTCTTCGCCGTAACCGAGGCTGCGCAGAGCACGCTCATCATCGGCCCAGCCAGATTTCACTTTCACCCACAGTTCGAGGTGAACCGGCGCTTCGAACATCTCCATCATGTCCTTACGGGCTTCAATGCCGATGGTTTTGATCTTGGCCCCTTTGTTGCCGATCACCATCTTCTTCTGCCCTTCGCGCTCAACGAGGATCAGGCCGTTGATATCGTAGCCACCGCGCTCGTTGGTCTGGAAACGCTCGATCTCCACCGTTACGGAGTAAGGCAGTTCAGCACCCAGGAAACGCATCAGCTTTTCACGGATGATTTCAGACGCCATAAAGCGCTGAGAGCGATCGGTGATGTAGTCTTCCGGGAAGTGATGAATCGCTTCCGGAAGGTGCTTACGCACGATGCCCGCGATGGTATCAACGTTCAGACCGGTCTCAGCAGACAGCGGAACGATGTCGAGAAAGTTCATCTGGCTACCGAGCCACTGCAGATGCGGCAGCAGGTCGGCCTTTTCCTGCACGTTATCAACTTTGTTGACCGCGAGGATGACAGGCGTTTTGCCGTCACGCAGCTTGTTCAGCACCATCTCGTCATCCGGCGTCCAGCGGGTGCCTTCCACAACGAAAATCACCAGCTCTACATCGCCGATCGAGCTGCTCGCCGCCTTGTTCATCAGGCGGTTGATGGCACGCTTCTCTTCCATGTGCAGGCCAGGGGTATCGACGTAGATCGCCTGATACGCGCCTTCAGTATGGATGCCGACGATGCGGTGACGCGTGGTCTGCGCCTTACGCGAAGTGATAGAAATCTTCTGCCCAAGCAGATTATTCAGCAGGGTGGATTTGCCAACGTTCGGACGTCCGACGATGGCAATAAATCCGCAATAGGTTTTATCTTCGCTCATTCCAGCTCCAGCATTTTTAACGCCTGTTCGGCGGCAGCCTGTTCAGCCTTACGACGGCTTGAACCTGTGCCCACCACCGGTTCACTCAGGCCACTGACCTGGCAATGGATGGTAAATTCCTGATCGTGCGCTTCGCCACGCACCTGTACCACCAGATAAGACGGCAGCGGCAGATGACGACCCTGCAAATATTCCTGCAGACGCGTTTTCGGATCTTTTTGTTTATCGCCCGGGCTGATTTCGTCCAGACGGGTCTGATACCAGTTCAGGATCAGCTTTTCTACGGTCTGGATATCGCTGTCCAGGAACACACCACCAATTAATGCTTCGACCGTATCGGCAAGAATAGATTCACGACGGAAGCCGCCGCTTTTCAGTTCACCCGGTCCAAGACGCAGACATTCGCCCAGTTCAAACTCGCGCGCGATTTCCGCAAGGGTATTACCCCGAACCAGCGTGGCACGCATGCGGCTCATATCACCCTCGTCCACACGCGGGAAACGATGATAAAGCGCATTCGCAATCACGAAACTTAAAATAGAGTCGCCTAAAAACTCGAGACGCTCATTATGTTTGCTGCTGGCACTGCGGTGGGTTAATGCCTGTTGCAACAACTCCTGATGATGAAAAGTGTAGCCCAGCTTCCGTTGAAGCCGATTAATTACGATGGGGTTCATGCGATACCAATAAATGAATGCGTCAAAAATGCAGCACACGAAACCGACCTGAGAAAACCAACGCGGTTTCGTGTGCCGTGGCACCCTTGCAGGGCCAACCTTAAACTTCGGGGAAATATTCTATACACAACGACAGGGGATGTCGTTAGTTCGAAGAGATTTATCGTGGAAATAATTCACGCAGCCGCTAATTAAAGCGGCTACGCGTTCATTTATTGAGAATTAATGGATTCCGCCAATACGATTAAGGCGTACACCGGTCGGCCATTCGCCTTCCTGCTTCTCAAAACTCATCCAGATGGCGGTTGCTTTGCCGACCAGATTCGCTTCCGGCACAAAGCCCCAGTAACGGCTGTCCGCAGAGTTATCGCGGTTGTCACCCATCATGAAGTAATGTCCTGGCGGTACAATCCAGCTAGCCAGCTGCTGGCCCGGCTGGCGATAGTACATACCCAGCTGATCCTGCGCGATTGGCACGGTGAGGATTCGGTGCGTCACATCGCCCAGCGTCTCTTTGCGCTCAACCAGACGGATGCCGTCCTCTTTGGTTTCACCTTTCGGTACCTGGAAGAATCCGCTGGTCGCTTCGCCGCCGTTACGACGGGCAAAGGTCTGCACAAAATCACTTGGCTCAACGTTTGAGTATGTGATTGGCAGCGCGTTTTCACATGCGGTACCGGAGCTGCAGCCCGGCTGAACGGTGACTTCTTTCGCAACCGGATCGTAAGTCACTTTATCACCCGGCAGACCTACCGCGCGCTTGATGTAGTCCAGGCGCGGATCTTCCGGATATTTGAACACCACGATGTCGCCACGTTTCGGATGACCGGTTTCGATCAGCGTTTTCTGGTAGATAGGATCTTTAATGCCGTAGGCAAACTTCTCTACCAGAATAAAATCACCAATCAGCAGCGTTGGCATCATTGAACCTGATGGGATTTGGAACGGCTCGTAAATAAACGAACGTACCACCAGCACAATCGCCAGCACCGGAAATACCGAAGCGCCCGTTTCCAGCCAGCCCGGTTTCGGGCCGACTTTCTTCAGGGTTTTCGCGTCAATCCCATCGCCAGTGGCTGCCTGTGCGGCAGCCTGACGTTCACGACGTTTTGGGGCGAAGATAAACTTATCCAGACACCACAGCAGACCTGTCACCAGGGTAGCAATGACCAGGATCAGGGCAAACATGTTCGCCATGCCAACTCCTTAGGGTTATTTGCCGTCTTTACCAACATGAAGGATGGCAAGGAATGCTTCCTGCGGCAGCTCGACGTTACCGACCTGCTTCATACGCTTCTTACCTTCTTTCTGCTTCTGCAGCAGCTTTTTCTTACGGCTGACGTCACCGCCATAGCACTTCGCCAGAACGTTTTTACGCAGCTGTTTCACGGTTGAACGCGCGATAATGTGGTTGCCAATCGCCGCCTGAATCGCGATATCGAACTGCTGACGCGGGATCAGATCTTTCATCTTCTCAACCAGCTCGCGGCCACGGTATGGCGCATTGTCGTTGTGGGTGATCAGCGCCAGCGCATCCACGCGCTCGCCGTTGATCAGCACGTCCACACGCACCATGTTGGAAGCCTGGAAGCGTTTAAAGTTGTAATCCAGTGAGGCATAGCCACGGGAGGTCGACTTCAGACGGTCGAAGAAGTCGAGTACCACTTCCGCCATCGGGATTTCATAGGTCAGCGCCACCTGGTTACCGTGGTAAACCATGTTGGTCTGCACGCCGCGCTTCTCAATACACAGCGTAATGACGTTACCCAGGAATTCCTGCGGCAGCAGCATGTGACACTCTGCGATAGGCTCACGCAGCTCCTGAATGTTGTTCAGCGGCGGCAGCTTGGACGGGCTATCGACGTAGATCACTTCTTTCGAGGTGGTTTCAACTTCATAGACTACGGTCGGCGCCGTGGTGATCAGATCCAGATCGTATTCACGCTCCAGACGCTCCTGAATGATTTCCATGTGCAGCAGACCAAGGAAGCCACAGCGGAAGCCGAAGCCCAGCGCCGTTGAGCTTTCTGGCTCGTAGAACAGTGAAGCATCGTTCAGGCTCAGTTTACCGAGCGCGTCACGGAAGTTTTCGTAGTCGTCAGAGCTGACCGGGAACAGACCCGCGTAAACCTGCGGTTTCACCTTTTTAAAGCCTGGCAGCGCTTTGTCCGCCGGGTTACGTGCGCCGGTCAGGGTATCGCCCACCGGCGCGCCGAGGATGTCTTTAATGGCGCAGACCAGCCAGCCTACCTCGCCGCATGTCAGCTCGGTGCGGTCAACCTGTTTTGGCGTGAAGATACCCAGACGGTCGGCGTTGTAGACCTGTCCGGTACTCATTACCTTGATTTTGTCGCCTTTGCGCATGGTGCCGTTTTTAATACGCACCAGGGAGACAACGCCCAGATAGTTATCGAACCAGGAGTCGATAATCAGCGCCTGCAGCGGGGCATCCGGATCGCCTTCCGGGGCCGGAATATCACGCACCAGACGTTCCAGCACGTCGGTGACGCCGACACCGGTTTTCGCGGAGCAGCGCACGGCATCGGTCGCGTCGATGCCGACAATATCTTCAATCTCTTCCGCTACGCGCTCAGGATCGGCGGCTGGCAGGTCGATCTTGTTCAGAACCGGCACAACTTCGAGATCCATTTCCATCGCGGTGTAGCAGTTTGCCAGGGTCTGGGCTTCAACGCCCTGCCCGGCATCCACCACCAGCAGCGCACCTTCACAGGCCGCGAGCGAGCGTGAAACTTCATAGGAGAAGTCAACGTGGCCTGGGGTGTCGATAAAGTTCAGTTGATAGGTTTCACCATCAGCCGCTTTGTAATCAAGCGTAACGCTCTGCGCTTTAATGGTGATACCGCGTTCGCGTTCCAGGTCCATGGAGTCCAGTACCTGGGCTTCCATTTCACGATCAGACAGGCCACCGCAAATCTGGATAATACGGTCAGACAGCGTCGACTTACCGTGGTCAATGTGAGCAATGATCGAAAAGTTACGTATGTTCTTCATATAGTTAAATAATTATGCCTTACGAATTCCTGGAGGCCGCTGTTCTTAGCCTGACGTTTTTCAGTGCGAAAACGCAGCATTCTACACTACATCCTCGCTACCTGGAAATGCACTTAGAGACTGGTATAGCGTGAAGAAAGGACGTTTTCTGTTTTAGGGTGTAAAAAAAGATAAAGCCCGATGGATCACCGGGCCTCAGAAGAGAGCGTTTCAACACGAAGCTGGTCTGGCGCCAGCCCAACGCTGAGAATGACAGGCTGCCACTCCTCGCGCGCGGCGAGCGTCGGAGAGAGCCCTTTGGCAAGCCAGAATCCCCCCACGCCACCCAATGCGGCACCGCACATAGCGGCCACATCGGTACCAAACAGCATCTGAAACAGGCCGCCCATGATAAACAGGCCGACCAGCGGAGAGAGATACACAAGCATAGCGGAGCCGAGCAGGCTGCCTTCCGCGATGCCCAGTTCCACCTTCTGCCCCGCCATCAGCGGCTGTTCGCTTGGCACAGAAATCGTGTGCGATGTTTGCGGCCCGAGCTTATTCAGCACGCGACTGCCGCAGCCGGCGCGGGATGCGCAGCTATTACATGAGGCTTTAACATCGCAGCTCACCAGCGCAATGCCGTTCTGCCATGAGACAACCGTCGCCCACTCTTTGATCATTGTGCAGCCCTGAATTTAATGCTGTCGGAGATGCGCTTCGCCGTCTGCGGAGGGAGTTCTCCCACAATGGTGATCTCTGCGTTATCGCGTACCGTTGTACTCACCGTACGGCGCCCGGTACGCAGCATTTGTTCAGCGCTATTTGCCGTTGCGCGATTAATATTCACCGAAAAGCTGAACAAACCATCCGAATAGAGGCGCGATTCTACCGGCGTTTCAATCGTTGGCAGCTGACGTCGGCTGCTGGACACTTCGCTAAACCCTTGCGGGATCCAGGCAGGTACCCAGTTGAAATTAACGGAATCCCCGGCAGGAACAGAAAGCAGCGGCGGCAGGCTGGCCTTAGCCAGATTCTGCATGCTGTTGCCAACCTGATTGTTCACGCTGAAGGAGATAACCCGGAACTGTTCCAGCGTTTCACCGTCACGGTCGAGCAGGTCAACACGCATGGGGAGTTTGGTTTCGGCATCAATCCAGACGATATAGCTGTAGCGCGTTCCGTCCCGGGCAACAACGCGAATTACCTCGCACAGTCTGTCCGCGATGCGGGTACGCCCTACCGAAATAAAATCGTAGTAAGGGGCAAGCCGTTTAAAGTCGGTGTAAATGAGTGACGGCAGGGAATCAACGATATAGTCGCCATTCAGCGTGAAAGGCTCCAGCCCTGGCTCGAAATAGCTGATTTCGTTACCACGCTGGACAACTTCCCGACGCGGGCCATCCATCTGTAAAAGCTGGGCGAGCGGCTGGTTATCAAGACGGGCATGGCGATAGCGTAACGACTCGACGCCCTGCTTATTGATGCTGATAAATGCCAACTCGTAATTGAGTGACTGGCTGGCCAGATTCATTTGCTGCAACAACGCCCCGGATGATACATCAGCCGAGGCGTTGGCAGAGAAGAACAGGCTACCCGCCATCAGAGACATGGCGAACCAAAGTTGCTTCATTACTGCGATTGCGTTCCTAAAGTTTGGTTTCCGGGCACCTGCACAGCAGCTTGCTGTGTCTGCGCCTGCTCAAACTGAAGCTGTTCAGAGTGCAGACGACGCTGCAACTCATAATCCTGCAACATCGCATTAATGCGACGGCGCTGCTCCTGAACCTGCTGTTGCTGGCCGCCGCTGGCGGAAGCATCAGCCGGTACGCCCAGGCTTACCGGGCTAGCTTTGCCCATCATCGGCAGTGTGTTAAACACTGGCGCTTCTGGCTGCTGATTAGTTTCAGACTGAGTATTATAGTGCTGGACGCCAACAATAACTGCAAGCGATACGCATGCAGCCACACCCATTTGGGTAAGCTGGCTGGCCCACGGGCGCACCTTTTGCCAGAATGGCATTTTCTGCCACTGGTGAGGCGCGGGTTGAGCTTCAGGAATCAGCGGAGTGGTCTGATGAACAGGCTCATTCTCGATCGCCGCCATGACGCGGGCTGAGATATCGAAATGGAGAACCTCGCCGGTGTCACCGCGAAGGGTGTCACGGATGAGATGGTAACTCTCCCAGGTCTCTTGCATTTCGGGTGAATGAGACAGCTCGTTGAGCAGCTCACTATCCACCGTTTCACCATCCATTAAAGCGGAAAGTTTTTCTTTCTGCATGCCTAATACCTTTTCCAGTATCCCGCTATCGTCAACGCCTGATAAGCGGTTGAACTTTATTATCAATAGCTTCTCGCGCACGGAAAATTCGTGAACGTACCGTGCCGACCGGACAATCCATGATAGCGGCTATCTCTTCATAGCTCAGACCATCCAGCTCCCGTAACGTAATTGCCATACGTAAATCTTCCGGGAGCGACTCGATCGTGCGAAAAACGATTTGTCTCAGTTCTTCTGACAACATTAAGTTCTCAGGGTTCGAAATTTCTTTCAATGCGCCGCCACTTTCGAAGTTTTCGGCGTCGATTGCGTCCACATCACTTGAAGGCGGACGACGGCCCTGAGCGACCAGATAATTCTTTGCCGTATTGACCGCAATACGGTACAGCCAGGTATAAAAAGCACTATCTCCCCGGAAAGAATCCAGCGCGCGATAGGCCTTAATAAAAGACTCTTGCACCACATCAGGCACATCGCCTGACGGTACATAGCGGGAAACCAGGCTCGCCACCTTATGCTGGTAGCGCACCACCAGTAGGTTAAAGGCTTTCTGATCTCCCTTCTGGACCCGTTCAACCAGGACCTGGTCCGTTAACTGCTCGCTCATCCGAGGTAATGTCTCCCCAAACCTAAATTCCACGCGTTATCGAAACGCCACTCTAAAAATACCGCACTTTGAGCAAGCACCGTATTAGAGTGTCTGATCTTCAATAAGTTCCGTAACGCCTTTGTTTTTGTTCATCGCGCCGCAGACCGTTCATTTTCTCTCATTATAAGTCTGTTCACGATACGCACCACTTTCTGACAAGAAACATCTTTTTCCCGCCAGAAGAGTAACGCAACACAGGCTTTATTTCACCACAAAATCTGACGCTAACGATCTGCTTCGCAAAATAATTTCACTCATTTACCCTCCATTTACCTCCGCTTACGCGTTTAGCCATTGCGACAGCCTCTAAAAAAATACGTGCGATATATCGCATTCAGGTGCTATTCTGCCCCAACACTGTTTAGTAAATTAAACAAAAATCATGAACACAACACCTGAACTCCATTGTGATGTACTGATTATCGGCAGCGGCGCTGCCGGTCTCTCTCTGGCGCTGCGCCTGGCCGAGCATCAAAACGTAATCGTTCTGAGTAAAGGACCGATAAGTGAAGGTTCCACGTTTTATGCCCAGGGTGGCATTGCCGCCGTGTTTGATGAGACAGACAGCATTGCGTCTCACGTCGAAGATACGCTCATTGCCGGGGCCGGGATCGTGGATGCACACGCCGCAGAGTTTGTCGCCAGCAATGCCCGTCACTGCGTTCAGTGGCTCATCGACCAGGGCGTCTTGTTCGATACTCAGGTTCAACCCAACGGTGAAGAGAGCTACCACCTGACTCGCGAAGGCGGCCATAGCCACCGCCGCATCCTGCACGCAGCGGATGCCACCGGAAAAGAAGTGGAAACCACGCTGGTCAGCAAAGCGCTGAACCATCCTAATATTCGGGTTCTCGAGCGAAGCAATGCCGTTGATCTGATTATCTCTGACAAGATTGGCCTGCCCGGCACGCGCCGCGTGGTGGGCGCCTGGGTCTGGAACCGCAATAAAGAGAAGGTGGAGACCTGTCAGGCGAAGGCTGTGGTGCTGGCGACGGGCGGCGCCTCCAAGGTGTATCAATACACCACGAACCCGGACATTGCCTCCGGCGACGGTATCGCGATGGCCTGGCGCGCAGGCTGCCGAGTGGCGAACCTCGAGTTTAATCAGTTTCACCCAACTGCCCTGTTCCATCCCCAGGCGCGCAACTTCCTGCTGACGGAAGCCCTGCGCGGTGAAGGCGCTTATCTGAAACGCCCTGACGGCTCCCGCTTTATGCCCGACTTTGACGCCCGGGGTGAACTGGCCCCGCGTGACATCGTTGCCCGCGCCATCGATCATGAAATGAAGCGTCTTGGCGTGGACTGCATGTATCTCGATATCAGCCATAAGCCAGCAGAGTTCATTCGCCAGCATTTCCCGATGATTTACGAGAAGCTGCTCAATCTTGGCATTGATTTAACGCGCGACCCGGTGCCCATTGTGCCAGCGGCCCACTATACCTGCGGTGGCGTAATGGTTGACGATCATGGACGTACTGACGTAGACAGTCTGTATGCTATCGGTGAGGTCAGCTATACCGGACTTCACGGCGCGAACCGTATGGCCTCTAACTCGCTGCTTGAGTGTCTGGTGTACGGCTGGTCGGCGGCGGAAGATATCACAAAGCGCATGCCTTACGCCCGCGAGACAGAGCACCTGCCAGCCTGGGATGAAAGCCGGGTGGATAATCCGGACGAGCTGGTCGTGATCCAGCATAACTGGCATGAGCTACGGCTATTTATGTGGGACTACGTGGGGATTGTGCGCACCACGAAACGCCTGGAACGCGCCTTGCGCCGCATCACCATGCTGCAGCAGGAAATTGATGAGTATTATGCCAACTTCCGCGTATCCAATAACCTGCTGGAGCTGCGCAATCTGGTGCAGGTGGCCGAGCTGATTGTCCGCTGCGCGATGATGCGTAAAGAGAGCCGCGGGCTGCACTATACCCTGGACTACCCGGATCAGCTTGCTGAGTCCGGCCCGTCGATACTCGCCCCGCAGGTTTACATAAACAGATAAAACGCCTGGGTCAGAGCAGTGTAATCTTCGGAATAACGCTGGTCTGGCCCACGGATCACCATCCGGTCATTAAAGCATTCACCCTCTTTTGGCGAGAGCGCCAGCAGCACGCGGTGCGGCAGTCGTCCTTCCGTATCCGAAATATCGGTACGCAGACGTAACGTCCAGCCGATCTCCTGCGCGATGCCGATAAACATGTTGCCGGTACTCTCAGGCAGGACCACACAGAAAAAACCTTCTTCGGAGATGAGTTCTGCCGCACTGGTGAGCAGCGCTTTATGATCGAGGGAGCCGGTATAACGCGCCTGTTCACGCTCGGGTGTCCCGCACTCAACGCCGGGTTCGTAGTAGGGAGGGTTGCTGACGATCAGATCGTAACGCGCGGTTTGTTCAGGCGCCCAGGCGAGCACATCTGCGCATTCCACTTTCATTCGGGCTGCCCAGGGAGATTCGGCCATATTGTCACTCGCCTGCTCTGCGGCCTGCGCATCCAGTTCGACGGCATCAATGATGACATGTTCTTCCGTACGCTGCGCCAGCATCAGCGCCACCAGCCCGCTACCGGTACCGATATCAAGAATACGCTTAACACCTGCGACAGGCGCCCACGCTCCCAGTAAAATACCGTCTGTACCGACCTTCATGGCACAGCGATCGTGAGCGACAAAAAATTGTTTGAACGTAAAACCATCGCGGCGCAGCTGCGCTTTGAGTTGAGACATGTCAGGGCAACCTTCTAAGTGAAACTGGAGTAGCATAGGGGAAAGCGAAGTGGCCGAAAAGCGATATCCATACAAACAGATGAAGATTACAGCCGTAACGTCTATAATCAGCGCCCCACACAGAGGTAGAACATGACTGTAACGACTTTTTCCGAACTTGAACTCGATGAAAGCCTGCTCAATGCACTTGAGAGCAAAGGCTTTACACGCCCGACCGCCATTCAGGCAGCGGCCATTCCGCCTGCGCTTGAGGGCCGCGATGTGCTCGGTTCTGCGCCAACCGGCACGGGGAAGACAGCAGCCTATTTGCTGCCTGTGTTGCAGCATCTGCTCGACTTTCCGCGTAAAAAATCTGGCCCGCCGCGTATTTTGATCCTGACGCCGACGCGCGAACTGGCAATGCAGGTTGCCGATCACGCGCGTGAACTCGCGGCAAATACTCATCTGGATATCGCCACCATTACCGGTGGCGTTGCGTACATGAACCACGCAGAAGTGTTCAGCGAAAACCAGGACATCGTCGTTGCGACGACGGGCCGCCTGCTGCAGTACATTAAAGAAGAGAACTTCGACTGCCGCGCGGTTGAAACGCTGATCCTCGACGAAGCCGACCGCATGCTGGACATGGGCTTTGCACAGGATATCGAGCACATTGCCGGGGAAACACGCTGGCGTAACCAGACGATGCTGTTCTCTGCAACCCTCGAAGGGGAAGCGATTAAAGACTTCGCAGAGCGTCTGCTGGAAGATCCGGTGGAAGTCTCGGCGACGCCGTCCACCCGTGAGCGTAAGAAGATCCACCAGTGGTACTACCGCGCGGACAACCTCGAGCATAAGGTCGAATTGCTGAAACACCTGCTGAAGCAGGAAGATGCGCTGCGCACAATCGTGTTTGTGCGTAAGCGCGAGCGCGTGCACGAGCTGGCAGAAATGCTGCGTAACGCCGGGATCAATAACTGCTATCTTGAAGGCGAGATGGCGCAGATCAAGCGTACCGAAGGCATTAAGCGCCTGACCGATGGCCGCGTTAACGTGCTGGTTGCCACAGACGTGGCCGCTCGCGGGATCGACATTCCGGACGTCAGCCACGTGATCAACTTCGATATGCCGCGCAGCGGCGATACCTATCTGCACCGTATTGGCCGTACCGGTCGCGCGGGCCGCAAAGGTATTGCTATCTCACTGGTTGAAGCGCATGACTACCTGCTGCTGCAGAAAATTGGCCGCTATGTTGACGAGCCGCTGAAAGCGCGCGTTATTGATGGCCTGCGCCCAACCACGCGAGCGCCGAGTGAAAAAATGACGGGTAAACCGTCCAAGAAAGCGCTCGCGAAACGTGCTGAGAGAAAAGAGAAAGAAAAAGAGAAACCGCGCGTGAAGCAGCGCCACCGCGACACCAAGAATATTGGTAAGCGACGTAAGCCAAGCTCTGCCGCACCAGAGACGAAAACTGAAGAGTAAAAAAAAGCCGGGGAAATCCCCGGCTTTTTTATTCCCCCCCTGCAGAAGCCGTTACAGGCTTTCAGTAAAGGTACGGGCGATGACGTCGCGCTGCTGTTCTGGAGTCAGTGAGTTAAAGCGGACCGCATAGCCGGACACGCGAATGGTCAGCTGTGGATATTTTTCTGGGTGCTCAACGGCATCCATCAGCGTTTCGCGGCGCAGCACGTTAACGTTCAGATGCTGACCCCCTTCCACGCGCACTTCAGGCTGCACTTCCATAGGAACTTCACGGTACTCAATTTCGCCCAGTTTGTTTACCGGTACAATTTCATCTTCAGCAAAACCCGCTTTCGCAACGACGCAGCGCGCTTCGTTATTCTCGCTGTCCAGCAGCCAGAAAGAGTTGAGCAGATCGTCATTTGCAGCTTTAGTAATCTGGATACCTGTAATCATGTGTTGCCTCCCTTAGGCTACATTAACTGGTGTCGGCCTTTCGCAGCCAATTGGTAAAACCATTGTTTCTTGTGTGTATATATAACATTCACACCCCGGTGATTTATTGATTTAAATCAACAAAAAACACCAACCACATAAAGAGTGTGGTTTGAATTTATTGTTTTAGATCAATTTCACAGCTTTACCAATTCAACTCACTCTGTATCTTATCAAAATAAATTTAGCCACTTAGCACGTATTTCAGCACGTAATTTTGCTCACCGGGGCTAAACAGGTAAGCTAGTCAGAGATTGAGATTCGCAGGAGAGCGAGATGACGACACCTTTAACCTGGCATGACGTGCTGGCAGAAGAAAAGCAGCAGCCTTATTTTATCAATACGCTCAGCACCGTTGCCGCTGAGCGTCAGTCCGGACAGACGATTTACCCGCCGCAGAAAGACGTGTTCAACGCCTTTCGCTACACCGAACTGAGCGATGTGAAAGTGGTCATTCTGGGTCAGGATCCCTATCACGGCCCCGGGCAGGCGCATGGGCTGGCGTTTTCCGTTCGTCCGGGCGTGGCTATACCCCCTTCTCTGCTCAACATGTATAAAGAGCTTGAAGCAACAGTGCCCGGTTTTACCCGGCCAAACCACGGTTACCTGGAAAGCTGGGCGCGCCAGGGCGTGCTGTTGCTGAATACGGTGCTTACCGTACGGGCGGGTCAGGCGCACTCGCACGCCAGTCTGGGCTGGGAGACGTTTACCGATAAAGTCATCAGCCTTATCAACGAGCATCGTGAAGGGGTGGTGTTTTTACTCTGGGGTTCTCACGCGCAGAAGAAAGGGGCGATTATTGACCGTCAGCGTCATCACGTGCTGAAAGCACCGCACCCGTCACCGCTGTCTGCGCATCGCGGTTTCTTTGGCAGTAATCATTTTGTTCTGGCGAATGAATGGCTGGAAAAACGTGGCGAAAAGCCAATTGACTGGATGCCTGTATTACCGGCAGAGAGCGAGTAGTTTGAGTTTGTATGCCCGGTTCACCGGGCATACAAAAAGCACAATGGATTATGCCTTATTCTGGCGCCACCATTCGGCCAGCAGTACGCCGGTCGCAACGGATACGTTCAGACTTTCCACATTGCCTGTTCCGTCGATAGAGACGCTCAGATCCGCACTGGAGAGCGCCGCGTCAGACAGACCATCACGTTCCTGACCCAGCACCAGCACCATTTTGCGCGGCAGCGTCGCTTTAAACAGCGGCGTACCGGCATGGCTCGAGGTAGTCACGATGGAATAACCCGCTTTACGGAACTGCTCGAGGGCGTCCAGCACGCTGTCGCCGGTGATCGGCTGTACGTGCTCGGCTCCGCCTTCCGCAGTACGGATCGCGGCGCCGGATTCCAGCAGCGCGGCATCCTGCAACAGCACGCCTTTCACGCCAAAGTGCGCGCAGCTGCGCATCATTGCGCCCAGGTTGTGCGGGTTGCCCACATCTTCCAGCGCCAGCACGCAGTCATCGGCATCCGCCTGGCTGACCCACTGCTGCACGGTCGTGCCGTTACGCTTTTTGATCAGGAAGCAGACGCCGCCGTGGTGTTCAGTACCGGACGCTTTGGTCAGCTCGGCATCATCAACCACGTGGTAGGCTTTACGGTTCGCGGCCATCCAGCGCAGCGCTTCTTTGAAGCGCGGGGTCACGCTCTGGATAAACCAGGCGCGAACGATACACTCAGGACGGCTCAGGAACAGCGCCTGGCAGGCGTTTTCACCATACACGCGAGTCTCTTCCGCACGCTGACGGCGCAGCACTTCCGGGTCGATAAAGCTTTTCCCGCTGATACCGCCGTGATCGGCTTTTTCCGGCGTCTCATCGCCAGGGGCGCGAGAAACGGTGCGCCACGGGGAGGCGTTATCACGTGAGAAGTCATCCCGCGGACGGTCATCGCGTGGACGGTCACTGCGTGGGCGGTCGGAACGCGGACGGTCATCGCGTTTGCGATCGTCACGTTTGCGGTCATCACCGCGGTTATTTCTGTCATCGCGGGCGGGGCGACGGCCACCGTCTGCACGAGAAGACGCCGGACGCCCGCCACCTTTTCCGGTACGCGGATTTTGGGTGCGTTTATCAGAGTCATCATCACTGCGGACATACATCACTTTGACCTTGCCGCTTTTGTTTTTCATTTCGTCGTTCATGCTTTTCTCCACCAGCGCTGCGCGAAGCGCGCAGATTACCCGATGTGCCAGCGCATAGCCATAATTTCGTACAAAAGCCTGTGACTATTGTTCTCATTGAATAAAACGCATTGTTGTTTCAAACAGGCTCATTGATAATATGTAACATATTAGAAACATTATCGGCGTTGTGCCGCTGTCCCACGGCTCTATCAGAGGTTAGTTATGAATACCGTATGTGCCAACTGTCAGGCTCTTAATCGCATTCCGGACGATCGGATGGAAGATGGTGCGAAATGCGGACGTTGTGGCCATGAATTATTTGATGGCGATGTCATTAACGCGACGGGTGCTACGCTGGACAAACTCCTCAAGGACGATCTTCCTGTCGTGATCGATTTCTGGGCGCCATGGTGCGGCCCTTGCCGTAGCTTCGCGCCGATTTTCGAAGATGTGGCCGAAGAGCGCAGCGGAAAAATGCGATTCGTTAAGGTCAATACCGAAGCCGAACCCGAACTGAGCGCCCGTTTTCGTATTCGCAGCATACCGACCATTATGATTTTTAAAAATGGTGAAGTAATCGATATGCTCAACGGCGCGGTTCCAAAAGCGCCTTTTGAAAGCTGGTTAAACGAGTCTCTGTAACATTCTCGGGGCACGTCTTGTGCCCCGCTCCCGCCTCTGCGAAAATAGCGTTTTTCCTGCATTTCGCCCATGACTGATAACGCCGTTCTTAAATTACGCGCCGAACGCCTTGCGCGCGCCACCCGACCGTTCCTCGCCCGAGGCAACCGTATTCGCCGCTGTCAGCGCTGCCTGCTGCCGCTGAAGGTTTGTCTGTGCGAGACGCTGGCACCGAGTACGGCACAAAGCCGTTTTTGTCTGGTCATGTTCGATACCGAGCCGATGAAACCCAGCAATACGGGGCGTCTTATTGCCGATATTCTGCCGGATACCGCCGCGTTTCAGTGGTCTCGTATAGAACCCCCTCAGGCGCTGCTCGATTTAGTTACAAACCCCGACTACCAGCCAATGGTGGTATTTCCGGCGTCCTACGCGGGAGAACAGCGTCAGGTTCTTTCTGCGCCGCCGTACGGTAAACCACCTCTGTTTATCATGCTGGACGGTACATGGACCGAAGCGCGAAAAATGTTTCGCAAAAGCCCCTATCTCGACGCGCTGCCGGTCATTTCTGTCGATCTTTCCCGCGTCTCCGCCTACCGCCTGCGTGAAGCGCATGCTGACGGGCAATACTGCACCGCCGAAGTGGCAATTGCGCTTCTGGATTTAGCGGGAGATACCGCTGCGGCTGGGGCTCTGGGCAACCATTTCTCATGCTTCCGGGAGCGCTATCTGGCGGGAAAAACCGTTCATAAGGGCAGCGTCACAGCGCCCGAGCCAGAAAGCGTTTAAAATCATCAGGTCGCTTGCATTCACAGGAGGCCTGCATGAGCCAGCGAGGGTTAGAAGCGCTACTTCGTCCTAAATCCATTGCCGTTATCGGCGCATCAATGAAACCGGATCGTGCTGGCTATCTGATGATGCGCAATCTGCTGGCCGGGGGATTTAATGGCCCCGTCCTGCCCGTCACACCGGCGTATAAGGCGGTTCAGGGAGTGCTTGCATGGCCTGATGTACAGAGCCTGCCTTTCGTGCCGGATCTTGCCGTACTCTGTACGAACGCGAAGCGCAACCCGGAGCTGCTGGAATCGCTCGGCAAGAAAGGGTGTAAAACCTGCATTATTCTCTCGTCTCCGCCTGAACAGAAAGCCGAGCTTCTGGCCTGCGCCAGCCGCTATCAAATGCGCATTCTCGGGCCAAACAGTCTGGGCCTGCTCGCCCCCTGGCAGGGGCTGAATGCCAGTTTCTCCCCGGTTCCAATCCGCAAAGGCAAACTGGCGTTTATCTCGCAGTCGGCTGCGGTATCGAACACCATCCTCGATTGGGCGCAACAGCGTGAAATGGGATTCTCCTACTTCATTGCCCTGGGCGACAGCCTGGATATCGACGTTGATGAGCTACTGGATTTTCTGGCGCGTGACGGCAAAACCAGTGCGATCCTGCTTTATCTTGAGCACCTCAGCGACGCGCGTCGTTTTGTCTCGGCTTCGCGAAGCGCTTCGCGCAATAAGCCGATCCTGGTGATCAAAAGCGGACGCAGCCCTGCGGCACAGCGTCTGCTGCATTCTCATTCCGGCATGGATCCCGCCTGGGACGCCGCCATTCAGCGCGCGGGGTTGCTGCGGGTACAGGATACGCACGAGCTTTTTTCCGCCGTTGAGACGTTAAGCCATATGCGCCCGTTGCGCGGTGAGAAGCTAATGATTGTCAGTAACGGTGCGGCCCCTGCCGCGCTCGCGCTGGACGAGCTGTGGCGGCGCTTCGGCAAGCTGGCAACGCTGAGTGAAGAGACGCTGCAGCGCCTGAAAGAAGCGCTTCCGACCAGCGTGACGCCCGGCAATCCGCTTGATTTGCGCGATGACGCCAGCAGCGACCGCTATATCAGGGCGATATCCATTTTGCTGGATAGCCAGGATTTCGATGCGCTGATGATTATCCACTCCCCCAGCGCGGTCGCGCCGGGCAGTGAAAGCGCGCGCTCGCTTATTGATGCCGTGCGCAACCATCCACGCGGTAAATACGTTACCCTGCTCACCAACTGGTGCGGTGAGTTTTCCTCTCAGGAGGCACGGCGCTTGTTCAGCGAGGCCGGGCTGCCAACCTACCGCACGCCGGAAGGCACCATCACCGCATTTATGCATATGGTGGAATATCGCCGCAACCAGAAACAGCTGCGTGAGACGCCGGCTTTGCCGGGGAATCTGACGGCGAACACCGTCGATGTTCACCGGCTGTTGCAGCAGGCCATTGAAGAAGGCGCGACCTCGCTTGATACCCATGAGGTCCAGCCCATTCTGGGCAGCTACGGGATGCAAACCCTGCCGACCTGGATCGCCAGCGACAGCGCAGAGGCCGTGCATATAGCCGAACAGATTGGCTATCCGGTGGCCCTGAAGCTCCGCTCCCCGGATATCCCGCATAAGTCTGATGTTCAGGGGGTTATGTTATACCTGCGTACGGCGACTGAGGTGCAGCAGGCAGCTGATGCTATTTTCGACCGGGTAAAAATGGCCTGGCCGCAGGCAAGGATCCACGGATTGCTGGTGCAAAGCATGGCCAACCGCGCAGGAGCCCAGGAATTACGGGTGGTGGTTGAACACGATCCCGTCTTCGGACCGCTCATCATGCTGGGGGAAGGTGGCGTTGAGTGGCGCCCGGAGGAGCAGGCCGTGGTGGCGTTACCGCCGCTGAACATGAACCTGGCGCGGTATCTGATCATCCAGGCGATCAAAAGTAAAAAGATCCGTGGCCGGAGCGCGCTGCGCCCGCTTGATATTGCCGGGTTAAGCCAGTTCCTGGTGCAGGTCTCTAACCTGATTGTGGATTGTGCCGAAATCCAGCGGCTGGACATTCATCCGCTGCTCGCCTCGGGCAATGAGTTTACGGCGCTGGACGTGACCCTGGATATCGCACCATTCGAAGGAGACAGAGAGAGCCGTCTGGCGATCCGCCCGTATCCCCTGCAGCTGGAGGAGTGGGTTGAGATGAAGAATGGAGAACGCGCCTTGTTCCGCCCTATTCTGCCGGAAGATGAGCCCCAGCTGCGGGCCTTTATCTCTCAGGTCACGAAAGAGGATCTTTATTATCGCTATTTTAGCGAAATCAACGAATTTACCCACGATGATTTAGCCAATATGACCCAGATCGACTACGATCGAGAAATGGCGTTTGTTGCCGTTCGTCGCTCCGATAAGGGGGATGAGATCCTCGGCGTCACGCGTGCGATTTCTGACCCGGATAACGTCGATGCGGAGTTTGCGGTGCTGGTGCGCTCCGATCTTAAAGGCCTGGGTCTGGGGAGACGGCTGCTGGAAAAACTCATCAGTTATACGCGAGATCACGGATTGTTACGCCTTAATGGCATTACTATGCCTAACAATCGCGGTATGGTGACCCTGGCGCGAAAACTTGGGTTTGACGTTGATATTCAGCTGGACGAAGGTATTGTGGCCTTGTCCCTCAGTCTGAGATCATCAGACAAACGCGAGTAAGCTACTGGAAATGTTACCCACTTTGGACGGGACTGGTGGTATCATTGTCCGCTTATGTTGTTTGCATGGTACAGACAACCCTTCAATGAACAGAGAAGAAACGCACTGTGATGTTGTCAAAATTTAAGCGTAATAAACATCAACAACACCTTGCTCAACTACCGAAGATTTCTCAGTCAGTTGATGATGTAGAGTTCTTTTACGCTCCCGCTCATTTTCGGGAGACGCTTCTGGAAAAGATTGCCAGCGCCACGCGACGCATTTGCATTGTGGCGCTCTATCTTGAACAGGATGAAGGCGGGCGCGGGATCCTGAACGCGCTCTATGAAGCCAAACGTCAGCGACCAGAACTTGATGTTCGCGTGCTGGTAGACTGGCATCGCGCTCAGCGTGGCCGTATTGGCGCTGCCGCCTCAAACACTAATGCCGACTGGTATTGCCGTACGGCGCAGGAAAATTCTGGCGTTGATGTGCCTGTTTATGGCGTCCCGGTAAATACCCGTGAAGCGCTCGGCGTCCTTCATTTCAAGGGGTTCATCATTGATGACAGCGTGCTGTACAGCGGTGCAAGTCTGAATGATGTTTACCTGCATCAACTCGATAAATATCGCTACGACCGCTACCATCTGATCCGTAATCCGCAGATGGCCGATATCATGTTTAACTGGGTTGATAAAAATCTGGTCCATGGACGCGGTGTTAATCGCCTTGACGATCCCGAGCGTCCTAAAAGCCCGGAAATCAAAAACGATGTTCGCGCCTTCCGTCAGGAGCTGCGTGATGCGGTCTATCATTTCCAGGGCGATGCGAACAACGAAGAGTTATCCGTTACCCCGCTGGTAGGGCTCGGCAAATCAAGCCTGCTTAACAAAACGATCTTCCATCTGATGCCGTGTGCAGAGCAGAAACTTACCATCTGTACGCCGTACTTCAACCTTCCTGCCGTGCTGGTGCGTAATATCATTCAGCTGCTGCGCGACGGTAAAAAAGTGGAAATCATCGTTGGCGATAAAACTGCAAACGACTTCTTCATTCCTGAAGATCAGCCGTTCAAAATCATCGGTGCGCTGCCTTATCTCTACGAGATTAACCTGCGCCGTTTCCTGAGCCGTTTACAGTATTACGTAAACACTGACCAGCTGGTTGTGCGTCTCTGGAAAGATGAAGACAACACTTACCATCTGAAAGGAATGTGGGTCGACGATGAGTGGATGCTGCTGACCGGTAACAACCTGAACCCACGCGCGTGGCGACTGGATCTGGAAAACGCTATCCTAATCCATGACCCGCAGCATGAGTTAGCCGCAAAACGTGAACATGAGCTGGAGCTGATTCGCACACATACCACTGTGGTGAATCATTACCGCGAACTGCAGAGCATTGCCGATTACCCGGTGAAAGTCCGCAAGCTTATCCGCCGCTTGCGTCGTATTCGTATCGACCGACTTATCAGCCGTATTCTGTAATGTCCAGGCCCTGCCACCCGCAGGGCTTTTTTATGGGGCCCGTGGATGCGTATTCCTCTGTTACTGAGCGTCCTTTTTCTGAGTGGCTGTAGCCATGTGGCCAACGATAACTGGTCTGGACAGGATAAAGCCCAGCATTTCCTCGCTTCCGCGATGTTGTCTGCAGCCGGTAATGAATATGCGCAGCATCAGGGATACAGCCGGGATCGCAGTGCGGCAATTGGGTTGATGTTCTCAGTCAGTCTTGGAGCATCAAAAGAACTATGGGATAGCCGCCCCGCAGGGAGCGGCTGGAGCTGGAAAGATTTCGCCTGGGATGTCGCCGGCGCAACGACCGGCTATGCAGTGTGGCAGATGGCGCGCTATTAAAGTCGAATGCCTTTCCCTTTGCGATGCAGCATCAGGGAAACAACAAAGGCCAGTGCGCCCATTATCGTTACGTACCAGAAGAATGTCGTTTCACTTCCCCATGATTTAAGCGATAACGCAACGTACTCCGCCGATCCGCCAAACAACGCATTAGCTACCGCATAAGAGAGCCCTACCCCTAAAGCACGTACCTGCGCCGGGAACATTTCGGCTTTCAGTATTCCGCTAATAGAGGTATAGAAACTGACAATCACCATCGCCAGCATCACCAGCGCAAACGCGGCATACGGCGAAGTCACGTGCTGAAGGGCAGACAGAATAGGTACGGTACATAACGCCGACAGCCCGCCAAAAATCAGCATCGACGTTCGTCGACCGATTTTATCCGAGAGCGCACCGATAATAGGTTGTATGAGCATAAAGACAAATAGCGCCACGGTCATGACTACGCTGGCAACGTTTGCGTGCATGCCGGTGGTGTTCACAAGATACTTTTGCATATAGGTGGTGAACGTGTAGAAACTAAGAGAGCCGCCCGCAGTAAAGCCCAGTACCATAAGGAAAGCTTTGCGGTTACGCCATAACCCTTTGAATGTTCCAGCCTCCTTCAGCGTTCTGACTTCCTTCTGAGAGGTTTCATCTAACTGACGGCGTAGCCAAAGTGCGACAACCGCCAGTACTGCGCCCATTGCGAAAGGAATTCTCCATCCCCAGGCGTGAAGTTGTTCGTCCGTCAGGATTTGCTGCAGGATCACCACCACAAGAATGGCCAGCAGTTGACCACCAATCAGCGTGACATACTGGAATGAGGCGTAAAAACCTTTACGGCCTTCCAGTGCAATCTCACTCATGTAGGTCGCACTGGTACCGTATTCTCCGCCCACCGATAATCCCTGAAATAAGCGGGCCAGTAAAAGTAGCGCCGGTGCCCAGGTACCAATCGATTCATATCCCGGTAAGCAGGCGATCACCAGAGAACCAAAGCACATCATGCACACCGAGATCAGCATAGAAGTCTTACGGCCGCGACGATCCGCAATGCGACCGAACAACCAGCCCCCGATGGGCCGCATTAAAAACCCTGCGGCAAAAACCCCCGCCGTTTGTAGCAGCTGCGTTGTGGTGTTGCCGGATGGGAAAAAAATATGTGCGAAGTAGAGTGAACAGAATGAGTAGACGTAAAAGTCGAACCATTCAACCAGATTCCCTGAAGAGGCGCTGACTATTGCCCATACCCTTCTTCGGATATCACTGTTAGCCAGCGTCCCGTTTGATGTAATGCTTTCTGTCATTGTGATTATGCTCCTGCCATAAACAGCGGCGTATTGAGCCAGGAGACTCAATTACCTCGTAAATGAAATGTTATAATTTTGTTATAAATAACATTGCGACAGGGATCACACATTCCATTAGCAGGATAAGGGATTAAGAGGAAGGCCAGAGAGGGTAAGCACAAAGCAAAAAACCCCGCACCTTTCGGTACGGGGTTCTTCTATTTGATGCCTGGCAGTTCCCTACTCTCGCATGGGGAGACCCCACACTACCATCGGCGCTACGGCGTTTCACTTCTGAGTTCGGCATGGGGTCAGGTGGGACCACCGCGCTAAAGCCGCCAGGCAAATTCTGTTAATCTGTATCAGGCTGAAATTTGATTGTGTCGTCTCTTCGCCGAAACAGCTTCGGCGTTGTAAGGTTAAGCCTCACGGTTCATTAGTATCGGTTAGCTCAACGCATCGCTGCGCTTACACACCCGACCTATCAACGT
>NZ_JBLKCZ010000080.1:0-2278 GCF_047530595.1 Enterobacter sp. 01-M-02-SI-ECC
TGTAATGGCTCAATAGTAATGTCCGCCTGTGGCTCAATTCAGATGTCCGCGCTATGGTAAGCTTCACTGGTCCGTTTAAACTACCGGGAGGCATATCATGAGCGCAGAAAGCTCAGGAGTGTTTACTTTGAAAGAGATCAACCGGATCAAGATTATACAGGACGTCATTGAACGTCGCATCACAACGCGCCGTGCGGCCGAGCACCTCGGTATCAGCGACAGGCAATGCCGCAGACTTCTTGCCCGTTACCGTGAAGGCGGACCGCTTGGTATGGCCAGCAGACGATGTGGCATGCGTGGTAACCGCCAGTTGCCACCCGGGCTCGCAGATCAGGCTCTGGAACTGATCAAGACGCGTTATGCTGATTTCGGTCCGACTCTGGCGCGTGAAAAGCTCGAAGAACTCCACGGACTGTTTCTTGGCAAAGAAACTGTCCGGCGCATCATGGTGCGGGCTGGCTTATGGGTTCCCCGTAAACAACGTGCCGCAAGGATCCCTCAACCACGGTACCGGCGTCCGTGTACTGGTGAGCTGATACAAATAGATGGCTGTGATCACGACTGGTTTGAAGGCCGTGGCCCGGCCTGCACCGCGCTGGTCTATGTTGATGATGCAACCAGCAAACTGATGGAACTGTTGTTTGTTAAATCGGAGTCCACGTTTTCTTACTTCGAAGCCACGCGGCGCTATATCGATAAGCATGGTAAACCGCTGGCACTGTACAGCGATAAAGCCGGTGTTTTTCGTGTTAACAATAAACACGCCACAGGCGGAGACGGGCATACTCAGTTTGGGCGAGCCATGCATGAACTGAACATCCAGACTATCTGTGCAGAAACCAGTCCCGCCAAAGGGCGTGTAGAACGAGCTCACCTCACTTTACAGGATCGTCTGGTCAAAGAGCTGCGGTTACAGGGCATTTGTTCAATGGAGGCTGCAAATGACTTCGCTGAGGCCTATATGGCTGACTATAACCGCCGTTTTGGCAAAGTACCGCGACATGATTTTGACGTACACCGTGCTGTAGAACATGATGAGGACCTGGGGCTTATTTTCACTGTTCGTGAAAAACGTAAAGTCTCAAAATCGTTGACGATACAATATGATAAAATGTTGTACCTGATTGAAGACAGCGAACTGAGTCGCCGTGCAATGGGTAAATATATCGATGTGTATCACTATCCTGATGGCAGAAAAGAGCTGCGCCTGAACGGTACGCTACTTCCCTACTCTACCTACGACCGACTGTCAGAAATCGACCAGGGCGCGATTGTCGATAACAAGCGTCTTGGCCGAACCCTGGAGTTTATCAGTCTGGTGCAGAGCAAGCGGGATAACACGCGCTCTCAGTCAATTCCCGCTGGAGATGGCCCTTCCCGACGACGGCCAAAGCAGGAAGGGAAGAAATCCCAGCGCTCACTGGATAATGATGACATGCTCGAAGCACTCAAACAGCTTCAGTCACGTTCAGAGGACATTTTTGGTAAAAGAGCCCGCTGATGGTACTCACTGGCCGGACAGTGGTTGCTCACCAGTTGATATTGTCCGGCCAGACCCATGATGTATTATTCATTTCGTTCAGCATCTTTATGTCCTGCTTTTCACGGGCATACTTACCCCATAATGAATGAAAAGAACGAACAATACTGATTAACTGCTTTTTTCTTTGCTCCGGAGATAGGCTGATAAAATAGCAGCACCTGCTGTCAATATTATCCTCAATGAAATTAAAATCAGAGTCTGATGCATATTTTACTGTTAGCATAATATCATTCGACGTTGTTCTCTCAGACTCTGTTAATGCTGATTCTATCAGGTATTCAAAGGCATACATGACAGACAGCTGGTTTTTGTCTGTCTGAATATAACCCATTGAGTTTCTGAGTATTGAGGACTGTACCAGGACCAGAGGCCATAAAAGCTCAACACCATAAAGCTTATATGTATCATGTTGATCATACTGATGTTGCTCAACACGACGATTACCTTCCCGTGCTTTACGAATATCATAGGCAAGGGATAACATAAATCCGTCTTTAACTTTAATCAGTGGGCTTTCATCCACGATGTAATGAATGAGTTCATGTAATTCATTCAGGGCTTCTGAATCTCCCCACAGTATAAAACCTGCATTGTTCGGCGTTAACTCGTATCGAAGCATGGGCTCAATCATCCTGTTGTTTCAGTCGGAGGAAAGTCTATCAGTAAAGAGAATGAGAGATCAAAGTGGTCATTTTAATTGAGCTGGATAACGGACATTTCAATTGAGCCTTGACA
>NZ_JBLKCZ010000081.1:0-2276 GCF_047530595.1 Enterobacter sp. 01-M-02-SI-ECC
GAGTAGAGTAAGAGGCAGGGCGTAGTCGGACTATTTCCCTGCCTCTCCTCCCCGAACCGGACGTGCACCTTTCAGCGCATCCGGCTCTCCATTTAAATGCTGGCGAACGCCATTGCCACTTCTGTAAAGCGCGATGTATACGTGTTTCTGGTCTCCATCCTCAGATAGGGATTACCTTCGGGTAGCCGCCAGCGGAACAGCTTCTTGCCTTGCCCCACCAGCCGGTACAGTATTTCGCCGCTGAGCTTGCCGTGATTGGTTTTACCAAATAAAACCCACGTTTTGCTCTGACCCGGTTTCGGTGATTTACACCACCACCTCATCAGGGAAGCGATACCTGTACGGTATTTGCGGGCCAGCCAGTGAGCCAGCTTCCAGAACACGACACGGTCGATATAACTGAAGACTTTGGCCTTAAAATCAACGAACTGATAGAACATGGCCCAGCCTTTCAGTTTTCGGTTGAGTTGTTCAGCCATATCGACTTTGCTTTCACTGTAGTTGCCTGATAACAGTGCTGTCAGCGATGCGGCGAAGTTTCTGGCTTTCTCCTGCGGGATCGTTGAGACCACTCGCATCTCGCCATAACGACTGCGTTTGCGAATGATCCTGTGCCCCAGAAAGATAAAGCCGTCATTAACATGGGTGATTTTAGTCTTATCCATGTTCAGCCTGAGTTTCAGACTGCCTTCGAGCACACCCCGACACTCCTCCCTGATGGCTTCCGCCTGTGCTTTGGTGCCTTTGACGATGAGGACAAAATCATCGGCATAGCGGCAGTACGCCACCGCGGGTTTCCACTGCCAGTTTTCTCTGACCGCCGTACTTCGGCCCCGTTGGATACTGTTATTCCAGTACCACCGATCTTTTCTGGCTTTCCCGCTCAGGTAGCGCTCATGCAGGTATTGATCGAACTCATTCAGCATGATGTTCGATAATAGCGGCGATATAACACCGCCCTGTGGCACACCTTCACTGGCCGCCCGAAAGAGACCGACATCGATATGTCCCGCCTTGATGGTTTTCCACAGCAGAGTCATGAAACGTGCGTCACTGATCCTGCGGCGTACAGCCTTCATCAGCAGTCGATGATGTACGGTGTCGAAGTAACTGGACAGGTCGCCTTCAATCACCCAGCGTCCCCGGGTTTCACCGCAGTCTGTGAGCTGTAATTTCACCGTGCGGATCGCGTGGTGGACACTGCGCTCAGGCCGGAAGCCATATGAGAGCGTATGAAAATCACTCTCCCATATCGGCTCCATCGCCATCAGCATGGCCCGCTGAACAATACGATCCCGCAACGCGGGGATACCCAGTGGTCGCAGTTTGCCGTTGCTTTTAGGGATGTAAACCCGTCTGGCGGGCAAGGGCTGGTAGTGGCCTGAGAGTAATTCATCCCTGAGGATTTGCAGCTCAACAGCCAGTCTGGCCTGTAGCATTGTTTTGTTCACGCCATCAACGCCGGGGGTATGCGCCCCCTTTGATGAAAGCGTGATCCGCGCCGCTTCAGCCAGCCATTCTGGTTGTGTTATCAGACGCAGCAGCCGTTGAATCCGTAGGGACGGATCGGTGGCTGCCCATGTGGCAAGCTTGCGTTGCATTTCGCTGATTATCAAAGGTCTTCACCTCGTTAGGTCAGTTAATTCACGTCGCAAACACATTCAAACTGCTTCCCTTCGCCATGTAATGGGCTTTCCCCATCGCGGACTACTACGGAAGCTCCGCCAGCCAGCGCGTCATCGGAGCCATGCCCCCTTAACATCCGTCGCTGACCTTCCCCGGTTTACCTGCCTGGACTCAGGCATACTGAGGAGGCTGCCCGTCGCACTCTTTATCCTTGCTTGCCGCAAGTTGGCAGAAGTCAGCAACGCAAGCGTGATAGACGCTGCTGCCCCGGTGTTTCGCATACATGTCAAAACACCTTCGACCGGCAGTGCTTACGTATCACTGCCAGTTCCTCCTGCACGGCCTGTCAGATCACGTAGGCCGTGGTGACGTTTTCAACCCACAGAGGCGGATTAACGGGTTCATGTTCTTCAGCCTTTCAGTACTTAACCTTGAGGATCATCTCGGCTTAGTGATCTCGCCTCAATCCCCGTTGTCAGCGGGTTACATCACCCTGCGGGCATGCCGCAGGTCACTGCCGCTCAGGTTCTCCACCGTCACACCCGGTGGGATTGTTGGGTTTCTCATCGTGAGTTACCGGTTCAATATTCCAGACAGACTCGCGGTTCATTTAAGCATCCATGCCCGCCCTGAACTCCGGGCACACTATA
>NZ_JBLKCZ010000082.1:0-2040 GCF_047530595.1 Enterobacter sp. 01-M-02-SI-ECC
CGGTCATCTCAAAATTGGTGTTAGTGTTAGACATATATTCAAGCCTATCTCTTATCTGGAGATACAGCTACTGTCTGGTGTTTCAGGGGGCTACATCAGTTGAAAGAGGTTTGCGTGAATCTGGAAAATGAGGCAGCACCATAGTTTCAGATGCTGTGGTCGCATCCCAGTGCCACCATCCATAAGGCCCATATTCACGGTTGTAATAATCTTTTTTGAGTTGCTTTCGGGCCAGATAAGCAGGAGTGGCCATACCAAATACTTCCATCGGGAACGGCTTATCGCTTTTTGTGTCGAGCAGGTAGAAGTCAGGGAACACCTCACTAATACTCGCATCATAACGCATGGGCTTAACGTACTGCCGGTGCTCTGCATCCAGCTTTTCTGCAACAACCGCCTCATAGGAGGAGTCCAGAGGTATCCAGTTCTCGCTAACGTGCATCAGCACAATTTGATGAGCTCTTACAGAAGGGCCTCTGCCGGTTACCGCAGCTGGTGACGTCAACGCAAAGACAACTATTTTCGCTCCGGATTTCCATGCTGCGTACTCCGATGAAAATCGTTTCTTTACGCTGTCCCAATGGCCTTCTGAATTGAAAAAAATCAGCGGTAGCCCCCCAAAATTCCGCAGGGGTAAAAATTTAAGTGGCTTCTCATGCTTTTCAGCATCGTAGCGAGGTAAAACTGACAGGAGCATGAGACGTTTATCACTCATCGCCTGTGATGAAAGACGCTGAATCTGCGACTGAGCGACAGGTTGTTTCGGGTCAGGTACACCAATGAATAAATGGTCACCTATGCAGGCTCTGCCGGTACGAATTTGTTTAGCGGTTTCAAGCAGACGATACCGTACCAGTGAATCGTTACGTTTCCCTGCCATTTTCGGGTACCAGACATTCAGACCAGACTCTGTCCACAAAAGACTAAGCAAGCCCAGGAGGGTCATTGAGGCCTGACCACCTTCTGGTCGCTGAAGATGGGGCAGGGGAGGCACTTCTGATTTTTCAGGAGGATCTTTCTCTGTCATACCGATACCGAGCCTTACAGCCATATCACCTTCGGTTGTAATCCGGACCACACCACTCGCATATCCTTTCAGGCCGGTATGCCGGGCATCAAGGGAGAAGAATACACAGGAAGGATCATGCTCAATGCCCGTGTTAGCGGCTTTGACGAGAATAAAGGCATCACCGTTCGGTAAAGCACGAACATAAAGTCGCTTTTCTCCTTTTCCACGACATCCGCAGGTGATGACTGATTTTTGACCTGAGGTGTGGTGTGCTTTTTTAAGAGCCGACTGCCACCCTTTAGCAAACTCATCCTGCGTTTGAAAGTCAGGTGAATACCTTTTGACGTTTGGATCGTCGTCGTAAGCAATCATCACTGCGAATTTTTGGCTCATAGTAGTCTCCTAAACAGGAAGTTTAATATCCCAACCAGAGCAACACTTCCTGAGCGTCATACTGTTCCTTTACGCCCATGTCGCTAAAGAATTCTTCGAAATCTGTTTCGGGAACGCAATGCCTGGACAGTTCTTGTAATGCTCGTTCTTTAGATACCGTCTCACCTTCAGCTGATTCGAAATACGTCATGGTTGACCTCTGACATTATTACAACAATCTTAAGCATTTAAATTGATAAATGAGCTTAGTTCAGCACACTTCATCGTATGACTTCCGCAATCGCAAGGAAGCAACATAATCAATTCGTGACTTCAACAATTTAGCGACGGCTGCAAAGACATCAACTATCACTGAGTTCCCAAACTGTCTGTAAGCCTGTGTATTGGACACAGGTATACGGAAAACACTTTCCCCGGGTTTATCGAAGCCCATAAGCCTGCTGCATTCACGTGGCGTTAGCATGCGTGGCCGACGATCCATATTGTCCGGGTTATGGAAATCAGACTCTCCCAGCTCATGGGACCAACCCCGATCAATAGTAAGCGTCGTCTGAGTACCGTCTGGTCCCGAATCCAGGATCCTGTAACTTAAGCACCCACTTATTTTGCAGGTGGACACCTCATGCGCGCTAAAGAAA
>NZ_JBLKCZ010000083.1:0-1749 GCF_047530595.1 Enterobacter sp. 01-M-02-SI-ECC
CCCCTGGGCGAAATGCGCCTGGTAAGCAGAGTTTTTGAAATGTAAGGCCTTTGAATAAGACAAAAGGCTGCCTCATCGCTAACTTTGCAACAGTGCCCAGGCTTATGAGCCAAGTGAAATCTTGCTTGATTATGCTCAGACTAAAGCAGCTATCGTGGCATTTACTAAATCGCTGGCGAAACAGCTGGCCCCGAAAGGGATCCGTGTCAATGCCGTCGCGCCGGGTCCATACTGGACTGTACTGCAGTGCTGTGGTGGTCAACCGCAGGAAAAGGTGGAGAAATTTGGGGCAAATGCGCCGCTGGGACGCCCTGGTCAACCGGTGGAAATCGCGCCGCTTTATGTCACCCTGGCCGCTCGGGAGAACAGCTATACGTCTGGTCAGGTCTGGTGTTCTGATGGGGGGACCGGAACCCTCTAACGTTTACGATCTGTGCGTCGAAAGTGACTTTTAAGGCAAGGGCGGACACTATTGTATAAGGGCGGGAGCGGTACTTACCGCTCCGTGAATGCTAACCAATCACCGCGATGCCAAGTCGCTCCATGAGCAACGATGCCTGGTAGTTGTCCAACTTAACGCCTTGTAAATCAACGCCCCGAATATCTAAGTCACCCAACTCCGAATTGGTCAGATCGCAATGTGTGAAGTTTGCTGCTCGCCAGTCGAAAGTCGAAAACTCGCCGCCGGAGAGATCTGAACCACTGAACGTCGCGCCCAGTACCTGGGCACCTATCCAACGGTTTTCCCACAGCTCACACTTTTCCAACACGACTTTCGAAAAATTGGCGTAGCTTAGATTGGTATTCGTGATATATGCGCTACAAAACCAGGTGCGCGTGGTGATCATATTCATAAAGCTTGCGCCGCGGAAATCTGCGCCTTGTGCGCGGCAGTGGCGAATTTCAATGCCCAGCGCACTGGAATTGCGAAAATCCGCCATGGATAAATCACAGCTTTTAAAAATGGCATCTTTCAGCATCGCACGACTAAAATTGCACCCTTTCTGGCTTTCACGATCATAGAACTGACAGCCGATAAATTCAGTGCCGCTCAGGTCGGCACCTGAAAAATCACAGTTAAAAAATGTACTATTTTCAATTTTCTCACCGGTGAAACGGTTTCTGTCAATTTTTTCGCCAACGAGTGCCAGAGCCATATTTGTACCTGTTTTTTTTATACAGTAATGGCGTCATGGTAAACCCTGATGAGGTTATGCGTCAAATCCGCCAATATGACATCTGCAAATGTGCGTTAAATCTGGTGTTTTTTCAGCAAAGCGCGAAGCTGATGGTAAGTCAGACCCAGTAATTCAGCGGCTTTTTTCTGGTTAAATTTTGCCTGCTGTAAGCTGGTTTGTAGAAAGTCTTTCTCTTGCTGCTGCTGGAATTCACGCAGATCCAGCGGTAACCCTACAGACATCGGTTTAGTTTCCGGCGCCTGCGGCTGAGTAGTGTGGCGGCGGAAGGGGTCAATGATTATCTCATCCAGCGGGTAATCACTGGTTCCATGCCGGTAAACGGATCGCTCCACGACGTTTTTCAGTTCACGAATATTGCCCGGCCAACGGTAGTGGAGGAGAGTTTCTCTGGCCTCGGCACTAAAACCCGGAAACAGAGGTAATCCGATCTCGCGGCACATCTGAATGGCAAAATGGGGTTCTAGGGATTTTCCGTCCAAAAACGACAAAGTGCTCTGGAGGCCGCGCCGTCCGTGGCCTCCAGAGGGGTATTACTTTTCGCTGACGGGTA
>NZ_JBLKCZ010000084.1:0-1686 GCF_047530595.1 Enterobacter sp. 01-M-02-SI-ECC
CATGATGGTTCTCCGAATGAAAGCCTGTCCTCAGCATAGTACTGGGAAGGAGGGAGTGACCATCTCATTAAATAAAGCACGCTAAGCCGGTTGCAGCGGTCGTAGCGGCCTGAACTTGCCCGCGCCGATCTTGGCGCTGCTGCGCCAGAGGTAATCGCCGGTGAGGTTGATGTGCTCCCAACCGAGCGGCGACAGGTACTGCAACAGCGCGTCATCAACGGCATGGCCGTTGCCACGCAGCGCGTGCGCAGCCCGTTCCAGATAGACCGTGTTCCACAACACGACGGCAGCCGTTACCAGATTGAGGCCGCTAGCCCGGTAGCGCTGCTGCTCGAAACTGCGGTCGCGGATTTCACCCAGGCGGTTGAAAAACACTGCCCTGGCCAGCGCATTGCGCGCCTCGCCCTTGTTCAGGCCGGCATGCACGCGGCGGCGCAGTTCCACGCTTTGCAGCCAGTCCAGGATGAACAGCGTGCGCTCGATGCGGCCCAGCTCGCGGAGCGCCACGGCCAGGCCGTTCTGGCGTGGGTAGCTGCCGAGCTTTCGGAGCATCAGGGAGGCCGTCACCGTGCCCTGCTTGATCGAGGTGGCCAGCCGCAGGATTTCGTCCCAATGGGCGCGGACGTGCTTGATGTTGAGCGTGCCGCCGATCATGGGTTTCAGCGCGTCATAGGCGGCGTCGCCCTTCGGGATGTAGAGCTTGGTGTCGCCCAGGTCGCGGATGCGCGGCGCGAAGCGGAAGCCCAGGAGGTGCATCAGGGCGAAGACGTGATCGGTGAAGCCCGCCGTGTCGGTGTAATGCTCCTCGATCCGCAAGTCGGACTCGTGGTACAGCAGGCCGTCGAGCACGTAGGTCGAATCGCGCACGCCGACGTTCACGACCTTGGTGTGAAATGGCGCGTACTGGTCAGAAATGTGGGTGTAGAACGTCCGCCCTGGGCTGCTCCCGTATTTCGGGTTGATGTGGCCGGTGCTCTCGGCCTTGCTGCCGGTGCGGAAGTTCTGGCCGTCCGACGATGAGGTGGTGCCGTCGCCCCAGTGCTCGGCGAAGGGATGGCGGAACTGTGCGTTGACCAGATCGGCCAGCGCCGCCCCGTAGGTTTCGTCGCGGATGTGCCAGGCTTGCAGCCAAGCCAGCTTGGCGTAGGTCGTGCCGGGGCAAGACTCCGCCATCTTGGTCAGGCCCAGGTTGATCGCGTCGGCGAGGATCGTGGTCAGCAACAGGTTCTTGTCTTTGGCCGGGTCGCCCGATTTCAGATGCGCGAAATGCCGAGTGAAGCCCGTCCATTCGTCCACCTCCAGCAGCAGTTCGGTGATCTTGACGTGCGGCAGGATCATTGCCGTCTGGTCGATCAGGGCCTGTGCGGTGTCGGGTACCGCCGCGTCGAGCGGCGTGATCTTCAAGCCTGACTCGGTGATGATGGCGTCCGGCAGCTCGTTGGCCGTCGCCATACGGTTGACGGTGGCAAGCTGTGTTTCCAGCAGCGTCAGCCGGTCGTTCAGGTACCGGTTGCAGTCGGTGGCCACGGCCAGCGGCAATTCGCTGGCCTGCTTGAGGCTGGCGAATTTCGCGGGCGGCACCAGGTAGGGCACTGTTGCAAAGTTAGCGATGAGGCAGCCTTTTGTCTTATTCAAAGGCCTTACATTTCAAAAACTCTGCTTACCAGGCGCATTTCGCCCAGGGGA
>NZ_JBLKCZ010000085.1:0-1656 GCF_047530595.1 Enterobacter sp. 01-M-02-SI-ECC
TTCTTGAAATTCTATTCTTGATTGCATATCATCTCAACGAGTTTCGATAAGAAAGGATGCGCATGCGACCGTCTGTTGTGCTTGACATGAAGCGAAGCGCAGTGCGTGAAGCGGTAGGCCGCTTTCGCGCCGCGAACCCGCGCGTCTTCGGCTCGGTGCTGCATGGCACCGACCGGGATGGCAGCGACCTCGACCTGTTGGTCGATGCGCTGCCCGGTGCCACGTTGTTGGACTTGGGCGATTTGGAAGAAGAACTGAAATCGCTGCTCGGCGTTGACGTCGATCTGCTGACTCCCGGCGACCTGCCGCCGAAGTTCCGGGCCAAGGTGCTCGCGGAGGCGCAACCGATATGAGCGAGAACCGCCTGCCCGATTACCTCGACCACATTCAGCAGGCCGCAACCGATGCGCGCAGCTTCGTGGAAGGGATGGCCAAGGACGACTTCTTGGCCGACAAGCGCACCCAGCAGGCCGTCATCATGAGCCTGATCGTCATCGGCGAGGCGGCCACAAAGGTGATGGATGGCTACGTCGAGTTCACCCAGGCGCATGCCGACGTGCCGTGGCGCAGCATGCGCAATATGCGTAATCGCATGGCTCACGGCTATTTCGACATCAACCTCGATGTGGTGTGGGAGACGGTACAGGAATGGCTGCCGGCGTTGCTCCAGCAATTGCCCGCCGTGCGTCAGGATGCCGACGATGAAGACCGTAACGACAACTGTGAAAGAGGGATCTCCGATGACTGTTGAATCGAGAATATTTTCTGTAGCCGAGTATGTTCAGCCGTCCGAAGGCGAGCCTATTCGTTCCGTTGTGCTTGAAACCCGAGACTCAATTATCGTGGTTTGGCATGTCCATCCCGGGCAGGAAATTGCGGCTCACATTCATCCTCACGGCCAAGACACGTGGACTGTTTTGTCGGGAATGGCTGATTACTTTCAGGGCAATGGGATTGTTCGTGCCCTCAGGGAAGGTGAGATAGCCGTGGCAAGACCGGGCCAAGTGCACGGGGCGCGAAATACAGGTACCGAGCCATTTGTGTTAGTCTCGGTTGTGGCATCAGCCAATGCCGGTTTCGTATTGGCTGAGCGATAGAGCCCAATCTCTGGAGTTGGTCCAATGAGCGGTCGGGGAGATAGGTAACAGACATGCAGCGGACACGGCTGCTAAACCAGGTCGCAAACCTCCTTGCGTCGCAGCGTGCCGCAAGCGACGCGATCAATCGAATGGGGTCGGCATGAGACTGAACACCATCCAGTTCCCGACCGCGTAGCCGCCTGTCCTGCCGATCAGGTCTTGACCATCGACGCCTGGGATCAGTCCTGAATGTTCTTGGAGACCACTACGTTATGAGCCGCAGCCGCCGCAAAACACCCATCGTCGGGCACACGACCTGCGGCAGCGAGCGCGAGGACAAGAAGCTCTGGCATCAGCGCTGGCGCACCCGTGAGCGCACGGCGCTGACCAGCGCGTCGCCCGAAGCCCTGAGCGCCCATCTGCCCCTGCTGGAAAACCAGGCCAGCAGCGTCTGGTCGATGGGCAAGGATGGCCGCTCCTACTGGCCCGTCAAGCGCCAGGCCGCCACGGCGGATCGCATCGCCAATCACAAGGGACGCAACCCGCAAGAACGCGCCTCCCTGAAAAAGCGCCTGCT
>NZ_JBLKCZ010000086.1:0-1630 GCF_047530595.1 Enterobacter sp. 01-M-02-SI-ECC
CTACTGGCCCGTCAAGCGCCAGGCCGCCACGGCGGATCGCATCGCCAATCACAAGGGACGCAACCCGCAAGAACGCGCCTCCCTGAAAAAGCGCCTGCTGCGCAAGTGGATGAGCAAATGAAGCTCTCCTTCCATCAGCACATTGCGCTGTTCTGGATGATCGGTGCTCCGGGCGTCTTCGCGCCCGTGATCGAGAACGCCAAGCGGCCCGATGCCGGCGCCGTCATGGCGTGGGGTGTCGCGATCGTGGCGGTGATGATCCTCTTCACCCCTTTGCTGCTGCGCTGTCCACCATTCCGGCGCTGGTATGGCCGGACGGATGCGCTGTCGGAGCGGCAGCGCCAGGCGCTTGCCGAGCGCGGCCTGCGCCGCTACTACCAGACCGCTTTCGATGACGGCTACGTGCCCCGCGTGATGCCCTACGTGTGGCGCATCATCTGGACGGTCGGCGGGTTGATGGCTGTGACCGCCGTACTGCCTACCAACACCGGACGGCCAGCCTTCGATGCCTTGGTGGTCTTCTCGACCTGGTATCCGATAGGCGTGATGCTGCTGGTTTTCGCGTCGAGGCCCCTTGGCCGGTTGATTCGCCAAAGAGCACAGGAGCGGCGGAAATGAGCACGTCAACCATCGAGGCGCTGGCCAGCGCCTGGGCAAGGATTGCCGAGGAAGCGGAATTCCCCGCTGACTACGAGGGGACTGCCACACCACAAGCGCATCGGGCTAGCGAAGCTATTCAGGAGCAGATTCGGGAGCGCATCGTCGCCACCAACGACATGCGGCTGTTCAGCCTGCTGCACCTGCTGGGTCAGGCGTCGCTGCGCATGGAGCAAGCGCTGTGGCCGGAGGATTACGAGCGGATGACGCGCGAGGTTGAGGAAGCCCTGCGGCAAGCCACCGACGCCAACGCCAGATCGTACACCCACGAAGAAGTGATGCAGGCGATGCAGGAACGCATCGACCGGGCGCGAGACAAGCCATGTTGATTGGCTATGCGCGCGTCTCGACGCAGGATCAGAACCTGGAGCTGCAACGCGAAGCCTTGAGCAAGGCCGGATGTAAAAAGGTCTTCGAGGACAAGGTGAGTGGCACGCGGGCAGACCGGCCTGGCTTGGCCAAGACGCTCGAAATGCTGCGCGAAGGCGATACTTTGGTCGTCTGGAAGCTCGACCGGCTGGGCCGGTCGGTCAAGCAACTGGTCGATCTGGTCGGCGATCTGCACAAGCACGGTGTCCAGTTCAGGAGCCTCACCGACTCCATCGACACCGGCACACCATCCGGGCGGTTCTTCTTCCACGTCATGGCGAGCCTTGCCGAAATGGAGCGCGAGCTGACCGTCGAGCGCACCCGCGCCGGGCTGGAAGTCGCCAAGCAGCTCGGCCGCAAAGGCGGCCGCAAGCCGAAGATGACCGACAGCAAGATCGAGTCGGCCAAGAAGCTGCTGGCCAGCGGGGTGCCGCCCAAGGACGTGGCCAAGAACCTCGGCGTGTCCATTCCGACGCTGTACCGCTGGGTGCCAGCCTCCACGCACGCTTAGCGTGCTTTATTTAATGAGATGGTCACTCCCTCCTTCCCAGTACTATGCTGAGGACAGGCTTTCATTCGGAGAACCATCATGGAAAACATTGCG
>NZ_JBLKCZ010000087.1:0-1447 GCF_047530595.1 Enterobacter sp. 01-M-02-SI-ECC
TTGTACTGACCCCAAAAAGTTGGACAGTTAAACACGAGGCACATAGGTCTGGGTTCGATATTCAATTGGACTCAGACCTTTTAATTTCAGGCTAATTCTTCTGCTGTTGTAGTAGTCAATATATTCCGTAACAGCATCCTTCAGTTCGCTTATATTACTGAACTCGTCAAGATAAAAACACTCCGACTTTAAGGTTCCAAAGAAACATTCCACGACTGCATTATCCAGACAATTGCCTTTTCTGGACATGCTCTGTGTAATGCCTTGTTCTTTAAGGATGTTTTGATACCTTCTCATACGATACTGCCATCCCTGGTCAGAGTGCAGAATAGGATGCTCGTGAGGCTTAAGCTTTTTGAATGCCTGATCGAGCATATTCTCGACCATGTTCATCACAGGTCTTTCCGACAGGCTGTAAGAAATAACTTCGTTGTTGAAGAGATCTATTACTGGAGACAAATACAGCTTTCGCCCATTGACTGCAAATTCAGTAACGTCGGTAACCCACTTCTCGTTTGGCCGTGTAGCCTTGAAATCCCTTTGGAGAACATTGGGGGCGGTTTGCCCTACCTCTCCTCTGTAGGAGCTGTATCGCTTGACCTTAATCGCTGCCTTAAGCGAGAGGGTTCCCATCAGGCGCTGAACGGCTTTATGGTTAATCCGTTCCCCGTCTCGATGGAGAGACAACGTTACCCTACGGTATCCGTAACGACCTTTATTCTCGTGATAAATCTCACCAATACGCTTTTTAACATCCGCATACTTATCAGGCTTGCTGAGAGCCTTTAGATGGTAATAAAACGTACTGCGCGGTATCTCCGCTGCCTTGAGAAGCTCATCAAGAGGGTAAAACTGCCTTAGCTCGTTGAGTACTTTCACTTTTTCGCGGGATGAGCTAAGGCTTTCAGCTTTTTTAGATACGTAAGCCGCATTTCAAGGAATCGAACTTGTCTTTCAAGATCCTCAATACGTCGGTCTTTCGACAGCTCCAATGCTAACGCCGCTTTTTCTGGATCAACTGACATTGTAATGTTTCTTTTGGTGCCGATCTTGAGTGCGCGTAAACCAGCTTCTCCGTGCTCCTCATAGACTTTCAGCCACTTGGCTACAGAACCACTACCAGCAAGCATAAAGTGAGCAGCAGCCTGATTGAGGGACATCTGCTGCTCGGTCACGGCTTTCACGACCTTAATGCGCAACTCTGGATCAGCACTAACGCCTTTAGGTTTGGGAATTAAACCTTTTTCTCCATGTTTTTCATAGAGGGCAACCCACGTCCTGACCTGTGTTCGAGGCACACCAAAACGTGCAGAGATGATCCTGTAACCATCATCAGTTGTGAAGTAGTGATTCACGACTTCAAGGCGCTTTTCGAAGGGGTATTTTGGCTTTGACATATCAGGGACTATTCCATTTCATCGTCCAACAAAATGGGTGCAGTACAGGT
>NZ_JBLKCZ010000088.1:0-1332 GCF_047530595.1 Enterobacter sp. 01-M-02-SI-ECC
ATCCCCTGGGCGAAATGCGCCTGGTAAGCAGAGTTTTTGAAATGTAAGGCCTTTGAATAAGACAAAAGGCTGCCTCATCGCTAACTTTGCAACAGTGCCAATGTGGGCGTCTGGTGTTGTAGAAGTTCAGATATCGGGCGATGCCAGCGCGTGCCTCGGACACAGTCTTGTAGGCATGGAGGTAGACTTCCTCGTATTTGATCGAACGCCAGAGCCGCTCGACGAAGACATTGTCTCGCCACGCACCCTTGCCATCCATCGAGATGGCAATCTGTGACCTCTTCAGCACGGCGGTGAAGTCGATGGAGGTGAACTGCGATCCCTGGTCGGTATTGAAGATTTCCGGCCTGCCATGACGGGCAAGTGCCTCCTCCACCGCCTCGATGCAGAAGGCTGCTTCCATCGTGATCGACAACCGCCATGACAAGACCTTCCGGCTGAACCAGTCCACGACGGCGCACAGATAGACAAATCCCCGCGCCATGGGGATGTAGGTCAGGTCCATTGCCCACACCTGATTGGGCCGGGTGACTGCCAGCTTTCGTATGTGCCCTGGCGCTGGTTTCGAGGTGTTCGGGCGGCGGTAGATCGCCTTGATGCCCATCTTCTTCATCAGCGTGGCGACGTGTCGCCGCCCGGTCTCCAGACCTTCTCCTCTCAAGAGCCCTTGCAACATCCGACTTCCGGCAAAGGGGTAGTCGAGATGCAATTCGTCAATCCGGCGCATAAGGGCCAGATCGCCGTCAGACACCGGACGAGGCAGATAGTAGACGCTGCCACGGCTGAAGCCGAGAAGCTTCGCCTGGCGCACGACGGATAGCTTGTGCTCGCGGTCGATCATTTCTTTCCGCCCAGCAATCCCGCCTTGCCGAGCGCACCGGATAAAAAATCGTTCTCCAGTGTCAGTTCGCCGATTTTCGCGTGCAGCGTTTTGACATCGATGGTCGGACCCGACGGCTCCGCTTTCGTTTCATCGCCGAACACACCTGTCGCCCCCTCAAGGAGCTGGTCTTTCCATTGCTTGATCTGGTTGGCGTGCACATCGAACTGCTGGGACAACTCCACCAGCGTCTGCTCACCTCGGATGGCGGCAAGTGCCACCTTCGCCTTGAAAGCCGGGCTATGGTTCCGGCGCGGTCGTCTCGTCATGGTCTCTCCTGTTCCCGGCATCTAAGCCGAAGTCAGGCAGAAACTCCACTTATCCCCGCTGTGCAGATTTCCCGAGCCAGCTCTAAGGCGATCAGGTGCGCTGATCGAGTCTGTCGAGCACCATCGCTGCAAGTTCATCGCTGGTGTGTGCACCACTATCGAGAACACGGGTTGTGGACGGAA
>NZ_JBLKCZ010000089.1:0-1331 GCF_047530595.1 Enterobacter sp. 01-M-02-SI-ECC
TTAATGAGATGGTCACTCCCTCCTTCCCAGTACTATGCTGAGGACAGGCTTTCATTCGGAGAACCATCATGGAAAACATTGCGCTTATTGGTATCGATCTGGGTAAGAACTCTTTCCATATTCATTGTCAGGATCATCGTGGGAAGGCCGTTTACCGTAAAAAATTCACCCGACCAAAGCTAATCGAATTTCTGGCGACATGCCCAGCAACAACCATCGCGATGGAAGCCTGTGGCGGTTCTCACTTTATGGCACGCAAGCTGGCAGAGTTAGGGCATTTTCCAAAGCTGATATCACCGCAATTTGTCCGCCCATTCGTTAAAAGCAACAAAAATGACTTCGTTGATGCTGAAGCTATCTGTGAAGCAGCATCACGTCCATCTATGCGTTTCGTGCAGCCCAGAACCGAATCTCAGCAGGCAATGCGAGCTCTGCATCGTGTCCGTGAATCCCTGGTTCAGGATAAGGTGAAAACAACTAATCAGATGCATGCTTTTCTGCTGGAATTTGGTATCAGCGTTCCGCGAGGTGCTGCCGTTATTAGTCGACTGAGTACCCTTCTTGAGGACAGTAGTTTGCCTCTTTATCTCAGCCAGTTACTGCTGAAATTACAACAGCATTATCACTATCTTGTTGAGCAGATTAAAGATCTGGAATCTCAGTTGAAACGAAAGTTGGACGAAGATGAGGTTGGACAGCGCTTGCTGAGTATTCCCTGCGTTGGAACGCTGACTGCCAGTACTATTTCAACTGAGATTGGCGACGGGAAGCAGTACGCCAGCAGCCGTGACTTTGCGGCGGCAACAGGGCTGGTACCCCGACAGTACAGCACGGGAGGTCGGACGACATTGTTAGGGATTAGCAAGCGGGGCAACAAAAAGATCCGAACTTTGTTGGTTCAGTGTGCCAGGGTATTCATACAAAAACTGGAACACCAGTCTGGCAAGTTGGCCGACTGGGTCAGGGAGTTGTTGTGTCGGAAAAGCAACTTTGTCGTCACCTGTGCTCTGGCAAACAAGCTGGCCAGAATAGCCTGGGCACTGACGGCGCGACAGCAAACTTACGAAGCATAAAGGCAGAAATACACCAGTTTAAACAATCATTCATCTGGTTTTGCGAATACTGATATTGATGATACAAACGGCCCACCGGCCTGTTGAGGAACCTGTAAAACGGAAAGGCTCGCTGAAGCCGTATATTTTCTGGAGGTTCATCAGGCGCGGAACTCATCGAGGCGCGGGAATAAAATCCCATTCAGACGCCGGATAGATTCAAGCAAGCCAACTTATCGTCAAAATCGGTGTTGCAAAAACGGGAGTGACCATAGATTC
>NZ_JBLKCZ010000008.1:0-201138 GCF_047530595.1 Enterobacter sp. 01-M-02-SI-ECC
CACCTGACCCCATGCCGAACTCAGAAGTGAAACGCCGTAGCGCCGATGGTAGTGTGGGGTCTCCCCATGCGAGAGTAGGGAACTGCCAGGCATCAAATAAGTGAAGAGGCCATCCGAAAGGATGGCCTTTTTGCGTTTATACGCTGCACAAACTAATCCCCCAACGCCCTGCTTATACGGTAAACTACCTGCGTTTTTGCATCAGGATAGCGTCTATGAACCACTCCCTTAAGCCCTGGAATACCTTTGGCATTCAACGCAATGCTAAACAAATTGTTCGTGCCGATACTGCACAGCAGCTGCTGGATGCATGGCAAAGCGCAACAGAAAATAACGAACCCGTACTAATTCTGGGCGAAGGAAGTAATGTCCTATTTCTCGATGATTTTGCGGGAACGGTAATCGTTAACCGCATCATGGGGATTGATGTTGCAGAGCGTGCCGATAGCTGGCACCTGCACGTGGGGGCCGGTGAAAACTGGCATCATCTGGTGCAATTCACCCTCGAAAAAGGGATGCCGGGCCTGGAAAACCTTGCGCTTATTCCAGGCTGCGCCGGATCGTCACCAATTCAAAACATCGGTGCCTACGGCATCGAACTGAAACATGTCTGCGAATATGTCGACTGCATCGAACTGGCGACCGGAACGGCTAAACGTTTAACGGCGGAACAGTGCCAGTTTGGCTATCGTGACAGTATCTTCAAACATGAATATCAGGATCGCTACGTGATTGTCGCCGTGGGTCTGTGCCTGTCGAAGAACTGGCAGCCCGTGTTGACCTACGGGGATTTAACGCGTCTCGATCCGGCTACCGTAACCGCCCGCGACGTTTTTGATTCCGTTTGCCATATGCGGATGACCAAACTTCCCGATCCAAAAGTAAACGGAAACGCTGGAAGCTTCTTCAAAAACCCGGTTATCAGCAGCGAAAATGCAAAAATCTTTCTTGAAGGATGGCCAGCCGCGCCACATTACCCTCAGGCGGATGGCAGCGTCAAGCTTGCCGCGGGATGGCTTATCGATCAATGCCAGCTTAAAGGCACTTCAGTAGGCGGTGCTGCCGTTCACCAGCAGCAGGCTCTGGTGCTGATTAATCAACGCGATGCGACCAGCGATGATGTTGTACAGCTGGCTCATTATGTTCGTCAGCGTGTGGGCGAAAAATTTAACGTCTGGCTGGAGCCAGAAGTTCGCTTCATTGGCTGCACAGGTGAAGTTAATGCCGTGGAGGCTATCGCGTGAAGGACAATACCATTCCCTTAACCCTGATTGGTATCCTTGCTGACGGTGAGTTTCATTCTGGCGAGCAGCTGGGTGAACAGCTTGGTATGAGCCGTGCTGCTATCAATAAACATATCCATACGCTTCGCGACTGGGGTGTTGATGTGTTCACGGTTCCCGGAAAAGGCTACAGCCTGCCGGAGCCGATTCAATTGCTGAATGAAGAAACGATCCGCAGCCAGATCGGACACGGCAATGTTGCGGTGCTGCCGGTGATTGATTCGACGAACCAGTATCTTCTGGATCGTCTGCCTGAGCTGACATCCGGCGATGCCTGCGTTGCTGAATATCAACAGGCCGGTCGCGGCCGTCGCGGTCGCAAATGGTTTTCGCCATTTGGCGCTAACCTCTATTTGTCTATGTACTGGCGACTCGATCAGGGCCCGGCCGCTGCTATTGGCCTGAGTCTGGTCATCGGCATCGTCATGGCGGAAGTGCTGCACGATTTGGGGGCGGATAAAGTACGTGTTAAGTGGCCTAATGACCTCTACCTCAACGATCGTAAACTTGCCGGCATTCTGGTCGAACTGACGGGAAAAACGGGCGATGCGGCGCAAATCGTCATTGGCGCAGGCCTCAACATGGTGATGCGCAATGTACAAAATGATGTGGTGAATCAGGCCTGGACTAACCTCCAGGAGGCGGGGATCGTCATCGATCGTAACACCCTTGCCGTGCGTATGATTAAAGAGTTGCGCAGTTCACTCACGCTTTTTGAGCAGGAAGGGCTGGCACCGTTCCTGTCTCGTTGGGAAAAGCTGGATAACTTCATTAACCGCCCGGTGAAACTGCTGATTGGTGATAAAGAGATCTACGGGACTTCACGCGGTATTGACGCACAGGGCGCGCTGCTCCTGGAGCAGGATGGCGTGACTAAACCCTGGATGGGCGGTGAGATTTCACTGCGAAGTGCCGAATAACCGGATCGAGTTAATTATGCGAAAACCCGTGTGCGCAACGCTGGCCGTCATGATGAGTCTGCTGTTCTCGCCTCTCTCTCATGCGGATCGGGCTTGGGAGAGTTACAAGGCCCGCTTTTTCAAACCGGAAGGCCGCATTGTTGATACCGGTAATGGCGGCGTGTCGCATACGGAAGGTCAGGGTTTTGCCATGCTGATGGCGGTGGCCAACGACGATAAAGCCACGTTCGATAAGCTCTGGCAATGGACAGACAGTCAGCTGAAGAACAAAGAAAATGGTCTGTTTTACTGGCGCTATAATCCCGCAGAGTCCAACCCGGTCGCCGACAAAAACAACGCTGCAGATGGCGACGTGCTGATTGCCTGGGCGTTGCTGAAAGCCGACGCCCGCTGGCATGACAAACGCTACAGCGCCGCATCGGATGCAATTACAAAAGCACTGATTGACCACAGCGTGATCCGCTATGCCGGTTACCGCGTGATGCTGCCCGGCGTCCAGGGGTTTAAGCTTGAGGGTGAAGTGGTCCTCAATCCTTCCTATTTCGTGTTTCCGGCCTGGCAGGCCTTCTCCAGACGCAGTCATTTGCCGGTCTGGCGCGATTTGATTAAGGACGGGAAACGCCTGCTGGGGCAAATGGGCTCGGGTAAAGCGAATCTGCCCACTGACTGGGTTTCACTGGCATCAGGTGGCAAGCTGGCTCCCGCAAAAGGCTGGCCACCGCGAATGAGCTATGACGCGATTCGTGTTCCGCTGTACGTTGCCTGGTCTGATAAGCAAAGCCCGCTGCTGACGCCGTGGAAGGCCTGGTTCGGACAGTTTCCCCGGGAACAAACGCCCGCCTGGGTTAACGTGACGACCAACGAATATGCGCCCTACATGATGGAAGGCGGCCTGCTGGCTGTACGTGATTTCACTATGGGGCAGTCTTCCGGTGAACCCGAAATCACCGCTAAAGACGACTACTATTCGGCAAGTCTGAAAATGCTGGTGTGGATCGCCCAGCAATAATGTCGACATTGTCCCTCTCCCCGATGGGAAGAGGGACGTCATACCGTGTTACTGCGGATACGGTACCCAATCCCCGCCGTTCAGGCGAACGTAAGGTTTGTTTTGATACTGAATGACGACCGCGTTAGCGTTCTCTGAGACTTCTGCCGTTTGCGGCAGTTTGCTGGTGAGCTGATCCCAGTTCACGCTATCTTCCACAAACAGCTTCCCGTCAACGGCGCGGGCAACCAGTTCTGAGATCGCCAGATAGCTGGTTGGCTGTGTAATCTCAATCGGTGCGCCCTGATGCGGTGCCTTCATCCCAAAGAATTTAATGCCTGCAGGCACGTTAGTGATGGACGGGCTTGGGATATCACGCAGACCCGACACCTGCATTCTGTCACCTTTCAGCGCACCACCGTGCTCAGGCACCACAACCACCATCACTTTACGGCCTGATTTTTCCAGCTCCGTGAAGAACGCGTCCAGCTCGTCAAAGAACTTCTGCGCACGCACTTTATAATCAGCCGTTTTGCTCACGCCCGGGAAATGGTTACCGTCGTAGAGCGGCAGGGTGTTAAAGAACGTCGCGCTGCGCGGATTACTGTCTTTTTCGATGGTCTGCAGCCAGCGCTGCAGGACGGCAGTATCGTCATAAACGGGCGAACCGTCGAAGCCCAGCAGAGAGACAGGAAGACCGGTTTGATCCATCAGCGGTGCCTGCATGCCGCCCTGTTCGCGCACCTCTTTCAGGAAGTTACCGAACTGGCCGTTATGCCCCAGCATCAGGTGCTGCGTAAAGCCCAGCTTTGCGAGGTTATCGAACAGATAACACTGGTTGCCGGCGGGTTGATACAGGTTTTTATGCGATGTCTGACCGCAGCTTGCACGCAGCAGGCGGATCGCCGCCGGGCCGCTGTACGAGGTGGCAGAGTTGAAATCTTTAAACTGAATATCGAAGTGTGACCACAGCGGATGAGACATCAAACCGGCGGCGTCCACGTCGGCCCAGGAGAGAGAGCAGATATTGATCACCAGCAGTTCAAACGGCTGAGCATCCGCCGGCAGCGCATCCGGGAATTTAGTCTGTCGCTTGTCTTCCGCGGTATAGAAACTGGAGAGCCAGGCGTTCAGGTTGGTTGAGGTCGGCGGTGCGGTCTGGGTTGGGATATCGCCCACCACAGGCGTATCGCCTGCCGTTGTGACGGTTGCCGCCGCGCTTCCCCCTGTGGTAGTCACCGTGGTGGTCGGTTGACCGGCAGGCCACAGCGAAAAGTTCGGCCCAGCCAGCGTCAGCACGTTAAGCCAGATCATAATCGCGACCACAAACACCGTGACGCGGATCCACTGCGACAGGAACAGCCAGGCAACCAGCAGCACAAATACCGCGCCCATCATCTGCCAGTTAATAAAGCGCTCGGTCAGATCGAGGACATAGCTGGCGCTAAAGCCCGCCACCTGCGACCCCTGGCTCATAATGCTGTCCGGCCCCGGTAGCCAGGTATCATGCCAGAACAGCGCAAAGCCGACAGGTATAGCGACCCAGTGGCGCAAGCGATGTAGCCTGATATTCGGCAGCGGCATCAGCAGGAAGGCCATAAACACCAGGTTGAGAAGGGGATGGAAATTCAGATAGCCTGCCCACAGCAGGCCAAACTTCACCAGAAAGTAGAAGTTCCAGCCGGAAAGGCCGCGCCAGTATTGCCAGAGCGGCGAGGGTGACGAAGCGGTATAGGTAGAATTAGTCATGTTTTCGGTCTGCCTTGACGTGTGATGCCCGTGTCAGTGTTCCGGCTGGTTTTACATAGCGAGGTTTAATAAACAGCACTCTGGCCGTATCACGAATACGGCGTATGGAATGGCGCGCATAGTAGCCAAGCGGGAAAAAGATCAGCGCACAGAATATAACCAGTTGAATGATATCGCTGATGTTCATGATGATGCGTTCTCCGCGTTGTCTGTTAATAAGCGAAGGGGTTCCGGAACCCGACGCCAGACGTGTCCATCATGTCTGGCATTGAGGATCGGTTTGGCATCGCTCTTGATTGCGAGCGGTTTGGCCCATTGTTCAGGCTGGAGCGCACGCATCTGCACCAGCTCCGCGCTAATCGTATTATCTTCGAACCAAATCATACGGTTCGAGAAAATATCCCCTGTAGGCAGGGGGAAGATGTGGTTAAGCGCCGTATCGAGATCGTTTACCCGGCAGAAGGACAAAAACAGCACCAGGCGATTGTCGCCAATGGTCATGATGTCCCCTGTACGGTTCGGGCGACATAAGGTGAGAGCCTGTTCAACGCGAATACCCGGTACAGGACGCAGGGCAACCATAACCCCTTTTCCATCAGCAGGCAGAAGCGTGTTGTTCATCATGTTGCCCACGGCGTCGCAGAAGGTATCCCATTTTTGGTAACCACGCAGTTTCATCGGCTGCGTCATGGAGAGCAGCGTGGAAATATCTTCCGGTACGTGGCGGCTAAACTGCTGGCCCTGAACGCTTTCGATAAGCGTCAGGCAGCGTGACAACGGCGCATTCCATGGAATAACCATATTGGCGCCGCAGCCCAGAAGCAGGCGCTCATCGGTGGCGCGCAGGCTGGTATTATTTTCGCGCACGATGATTTTCAACGCACTGCCGCGCTGGCGGCGTAAGGTGTGGATTTGCCGTGCCAGCGTCTCAATCTGGTTATTCTGCATCAGCGAGAAAATAAGAGTTGCCGCCTGGGTTGTGCGGGCTTCATGGAAAAGGGCTTCGTTAGATTCAAACAGCGTCCAGTTTTCCGACAGGGCGGGTGCCCCCTCTAAAACCGCGATATGGCTCAGGATGCGTTTTTCATCACTGCGCGGCTGCACCACGGTTTCTTCCTGCTGCGCCAGGTGCCACTCGCCCTCGATATGTTTCAGCGTAAGCTGTTGCCTGGCACTCACGCCTTTTTCATTACACCAGAAGGCAATATCGTAGAGATAGCTGCCTGCCTGGTCACGAACGCTTGCCAGACCGAACAGGGAGCGATATTCGCCCATTAAAAGTGAAAACAGCTTGTCATTATTACTGCCGGGATTGACTATCAATAGCGTGCAATTTTGAAATTTTGCCCATTTATTGATTTTTTCCAGCCACGGCAGCAGTTTTTCAGCGGGCATATTTTGCAGGACGTTATTTGCGCATTTCAGAATCACTAAATAGTGATCGGGATCAATAGAGCACTGAACGTCGCGGGACAAAAAGTATAGACTATCGGCTTCCGATGTCATGGAAAATAATCGCACCGTCTGGGGGCCGCGACCACTTTCGAGCGTAATAATTTTCTTCGGATCTTCGCCCATGCTAATGACGGCCACGCGGGAATCCTTATCCTGAGCAGCAATTGTCTGGTTTACCAGACTGATAGCATCTTCATTACGGTCCGTATTAATCCACCAGACTCCTCCGACTGGCATGTGGCTCAATTCGTCCCATAATGACTGGATGCCAATAGAAAATATGGAGTCCACGGTGTCCCTCTTTTCGTCTAATTTATCTGTATCTCAGTTTACTAGCGAAAGCATAGAAATAAACCTAACATTGAAATTAAAGAACATCAGATTTAGCATGTAAATGAAATTTGTCAGGGCAGGAAGCCCCGCAACTTCTTTAGCGTGCGATTTTCCTTAAAGGGATGGAAAAAGAATGGATAATAACGAACCTGGAACCCCAGTCGACTCGACTCTGGGTTACACATTCCAAAACGATTTTCTGGCGCTGACGCAGGCCTTTTCTTTACCTGAAATAGATTACACCGATATTTCCCAGCGGGAACAGTTGGCCGCGGCTATTAAACGCTGGCCGTTATTAGCTGAATTCGCCCATCAACAATAAGGGAGCCATTGATGGCCATACTCGGATTACAGGGTGTCCGTGGCGGTGTGGGTACCACATCAGTTACCGCGGCGCTGGCGTGGTCATTACAGCTTTTAGGTGAATCGGTGCTGGTTATTGACGCCTGCGCCGATAATTTGTTGCGTATGTCGTTTAACGTCGACTTTTCTCGTGAAGAGGGCTGGGCCCGGGCACTGCTTGATGATAAAGACTGGCAGGATGCAGGGATGCGCTATACCTCCCAGCTCGATCTGCTGCCGTTTGGGCAACTGACCACCACGGAACGCGAGAATGAAGCCGCGTATCAGCGCCTGTTTTCGCAATTCACGCTGGCGCTGCAAACCCTGAAAGAAAAGGGACACTACAAGTGGATCCTGCTGGATCTGCCGCACGGCGCCGGCACGCTGACCCGACAGCTTATCGCCCAGTGCGATCATATACTTTCCATCGTCAACGTCGATGCGAACTGCCATATCCGCCTGCATCAGCAGGGGCTGCCTCAGAACGCTCATCTTCTGATTAACGATTTGCGCATTGGCAGCCAGATTCAGGACGATCTGTATCAGGTCTGGCTGCAAAGCCAGCGCCGTCTGCTTCCCATTGTCATCCATCGTGATGAGGGGATGGCGGAATGCCTTGCGTCTAAGCAACCGCTCGGCGAATACCGCAGCGATTCACTGGCGGCAGAAGAGATCCTGACGCTGGCTAACTGGTGTCTGCTGAACTTCGCCAACCGGGCGGAGCATGCAGGGAGTTCTGTATGAGTCGTCTCGCCAGCTGGTTACTCATCCCACCGGTCAGTTCGCGTTTGAGCGAACATTACCGGCATTTCCGCCGGCACGGTGCTTCGGCATTTAGCGCCGCGCTCGGCTGCTTCTGGATGATTCTGGCCTGGATGTTTATTCCACTCGAACACCCGCGCTGGCAGCGCATACGTGCCCGGCACGGTGAGCTATATCCGCACATTAATCCCAACCGGCCGCGTCCTTTGGATCCGGCGCGCTATCTCATTCAGGCCATCTGGCTGGTGGTCACGTCATCCCGCTCAGAGAAAATAACGCCGCACTGGCGCAGCTTCTCCCGCGTCCAGCAGTTACGTGAGCGCTACCACCAGTGGCTGGACAGACTGCCCAACAGCGTAAGTGATAAGACCAGCCATCTGGATAACCATAAAGAGCTCGGGCATCTTCATCCGGGCCTGCGGCGTTTTATCCTCGGCGTGATCGTCGTGTTCTCGCTTATTCTGGCGCTGGTCTGTATTACGCAGCCTTTCAACCCTCTGGCGCAGTTCACCTTCCTGATCCTGCTGTGGGGCGTGGCGCTGCTGGTCCGCCGTATTCCGGGCCGCTTCTCGGCGCTGATGCTGATTGTGTTGTCATTGACCGTCTCCTGTCGCTACATCTGGTGGCGTTATACTTCAACCCTGAACTGGGACGACCCGGTCAGCCTGGTATGCGGCCTGGTGCTGCTATTTGCCGAAACCTACGCCTGGATCGTGCTGGTGCTGGGCTATTTCCAGGTCATTTGGCCGCTCAACCGCCAGCCGGTTCCGCTGCCAAAAGACACCGCGCAGTGGCCGTCTGTTGATCTCTTTGTACCAACCTACAACGAAGATCTGAGCGTGGTGAAAAACACCATTTATGCCGCGCTGGGCATCGACTGGCCGAAAGACAAGCTCAAGGTCTGGATCCTGGATGACGGCAACCGTCCGGCGTTCCGCCAGTTCGCAGAGGAGGTTGGCGTCGAGTACATCGCCCGTCCGACTCACGAGCATGCGAAAGCCGGGAACATCAACAACGCGTTGAAGTATGCCACAGGAGAGTTTGTCTCGATCTTTGACTGTGACCACGTGCCGACGCGCTCGTTCCTGCAGATGACCATGGGCTGGTTCCTGAAGGAGAAAGAGCTGGCGATGATGCAGACGCCGCACCACTTCTTCTCGCCAGATCCGTTTGAACGTAACCTTGGTCGCTTCCGCAAAACCCCGAACGAAGGCACGCTGTTCTATGGCCTGGTGCAGGACGGGAACGACATGTGGGATGCCACCTTCTTCTGCGGTTCCTGTGCGGTTATCCGCCGTAAGCCGCTGGATGAAATTGGCGGTATCGCCGTCGAAACGGTCACTGAAGATGCGCACACCTCTCTGCGCCTGCACCGTCGTGGCTATACCTCGGCGTATATGCGTATTCCGCAGGCTGCCGGTCTGGCAACGGAGTCTCTGTCGGCGCACATTGGTCAGCGTATTCGCTGGGCGCGCGGCATGGTGCAGATTTTCCGTCTCGATAACCCACTGATTGGGAAAGGGCTCAAGCTGGCGCAACGTCTCTGCTACGTCAACGCCATGTTCCACTTCTTATCCGGTATCCCGCGGCTCATCTTCCTGACCGCGCCGCTGGCGTTCCTGCTCCTTCACGCTTATATCATTTACGCCCCGGCGCTGATGATTGCGCTGTTTGTTCTGCCGCACATGATCCACGCGAGCCTGACGAACTCGAAGATACAGGGTAAATACCGCCACTCCTTCTGGAGTGAAATCTACGAAACGGTGCTGGCCTGGTATATCGCGCCGCCGACGATGGTGGCGCTGATTAACCCGCACAAAGGGAAATTTAACGTCACCGCCAAGGGCGGCCTGGTGGAAGAGGAGTACGTCGACTGGGTGATATCCCGTCCGTATATCTTCCTGGTATTGCTGAATATCGTTGGCGTCATCGCCGGTATCTGGCGTTACTTCTACGGCCCGGAAAACGAAATCCTGACCGTCTTTGTGAGTATGGCCTGGGTCTTCTACAACCTGATTATCCTCGGCGGCGCGGTAGCGGTGTCGGTGGAGAGTAAACAGGTCCGTCGTGCGCATCGCGTTGAAATCTGCATGCCTGCGGCGATCGCCCGTGAAGATGGCCATCTCTTCTCCTGTACCGTGCACGACTTCTCTGACGGTGGTCTGGGGATCAAAATCAACGGCCAGGCGAAGGTGCTGGAAGGCCAGAAAGTTAACCTGCTGCTTAAGCGCGGCCAGCAGGAGTATGTCTTCCCGACGCAGGTTGTGCGCGTGGCGGGCAATGAAGTCGGTTTGCAGCTGATGCCGTTGACCAAAAAGCAACATATCGATTTTGTGCAGTGTACGTTTGCCCGCGCGGACACGTGGGCTCTCTGGCAGGACAGCTTCCCGGAAGATAAACCTCTGGAAAGCCTGCTGGATATTCTGAAGCTGGGGTTCCGTGGCTATCGTCACCTTGCAGAATTCGCCCCGTCGTCGGTGAAATTAATTTTCCGGTCACTTACTTCGCTGGTTTCCTGGGTCGTGTCGTTCATTCCTCGTCGTCCTGAGCGGGATGAGGCGAAGCAGGCGGACCCGGTTATGGCTCAACAATGATGATAACGCGATGAAAACAAAACTTTCCTGGTTATGTGCAGTGGCAATGGGGATGAATGTCCTCCCCGCAACAATGGCTAACGCAGCTCCTGGTAACGCAGCGGCAACGCCTGCGCCAACGGTACCTGTCGTCGCGCAAGCAACCGATCCGGTTGTCACCGCGGCACCTGGTCAAACAGAAAATATCGTGCCGAACCAGCCAACGGAGGGGAACACCCTGCCGGCAGACGGCCAGGTCATCGGGCAGGTGATGCCGGGCGTCCGGGGGGCGAATGCGCCCGTCGTTGCGGACAATGCGCCGTCGCGGGACGTGAAGCTGACCTTCGCGCAAATTGCACCGCCTCCGGGCAGTATGGTGCTGCGCGGCATCAACCCTAACGGTGGCATTGAGTTTGGCATGCGCAGCGATGAGGTCGTCTCTAATGCGGTGCTGAACCTTGAATACACGCCGTCGCCGTCCCTGCTGCCGACACAGTCTCAGCTGAAGGTTTACCTGAATGATGAGCTGATGGACGTACTGCCGGTCACCAAAGAGCAGCTGGGCAAGAAAACCCAGGCGCAGGTGCCGATTAACCCGCTGTTCATCACCGACTTTAACCGTATCCGTCTGGAATTTGTCGGTCACTACCGCGATGTCTGCGAAAACCCGGCCAGCAACACGCTGTGGATGGACGTCGGGCGTAACTCCTCGCTGCAGATGACCTACCAGTCGCTGGCGCTGAAAAACGATCTCTCGGCATTCCCGGTTCCGTTCTTCGATCCGCGTGATAACCGTCCGCTCACGCTGCCGATGGTGTTTGCATCATCCCCGGACGTGACCGAGCAGCTGGCGGCCACCATTGTGGCGTCCTGGTTTGGTTCACGTGCTGGCTGGCGTGGACAGAGCTTCCCGGCGATGTATGACAAACTGCCGGACAGAAATGCCATTGTGTTTGCGACCAACGCGAAACGCCCGGCCTTCCTGCGCGATCATCCGGACGTCAAAGCGCCAACCGTTGAGATGATAAGCCACCCGGAAAACCCGTACGTGAAGCTGCTGGTGGTCTTTGGCCGCGACGATAAAGATCTGGTGCAGGCCGCAAAAGCCATTGCCCAGGGCAACGTCCTGTTCCGCGGCAACAGCGTGGTGGTGGATGAGGTGAAACCGCTGCTGGCGCGTAAACCTTATGATGCGCCAAACTGGGTGCGTACCGACCGTGCGGTGACATTTGGCGAGCTGAAAACCTATGAAGAACAGCTGCAGGCGACGGGGCTTGAGCCAGCGCCGATTAGCCTGTCACTGAATCTGCCGCCGGATCTGTATCTGTTGCGCACCAACGGCATTGATATCAATCTGAACTACCGCTATACCGCGCCAGCGACCAAAGACAGCTCGCGCATGGATATCAGCCTGAACAACCAGTTCCTGCAATCCTTCAGCCTGCAAAGCACGCAGGATACTAACCGCCTGATGCTTCGCCTGCCGGTGCTGCAGGGGCTGCTGGACGGTAAAACGGATGTCTCCATCCCGGCACTGAAGCTCGGCGCGATAAACCAGCTGCGCTTTGACTTCCAGTACATGAACCCGATGCCTGGCGGCTCGGCGGAAAACTGCATCACCTTCCAGCCTGTACAGAACCACGTTGTGATTGGCGATGAGTCGACCATCGACTTCTCGAAATACTATCACTTCCTGGCGATGCCGGATCTGCGCGCCTTTGCTAACGCGGGCTTCCCGTTCAGCCGCATGGCCGATCTCTCTGAGTCCATCGTTGTGATGCCAAAAGCGCCAAGCGAAGGGCAGGTCACGACCCTGCTGGATACCATGGCGACCGTTGGGGGACAGACGGGATTACCGGCGATTAACGTCACGTTGACGGACGATGGCAGTCAGATCCAGAACAAAGACGCTGACATCATGGTGATCGGTACCATTCCGGATAAGCTGAAGGATGACAAACGTATCGATCTGCTGGTGAAAGCGGCCCAGTCCTGGGTTAACACGCCGCTGCGCCAGACCGAGTTCCCGAGCATTATGCCGGATGTGAACGACCGTCAGGCCAGCGCGCAGACGACCGTAACGTCTCAGGGGGCAATGGCCGCGGTGGTGGGCTTCCAGTCACCTTACAACGAACAGCGTAGCGTGGTGGCTCTCCTGGCGGATAGCCCGCGCGGGTATGAACTGCTCAATACGGCCATGAACGACAGCGGTAAACGTGCCGCGATGTTTGGTTCCGTTTCGGTGATCCGTGAGTCCGGCGTCAATAGCCTGCGCGTGGGCGACGTGTACTACGTGGGCCATCTGCCGTGGTTCGAACGCCTGTGGTATGCCCTGGCTAACCATCCGGTTCTGCTCGCCATCCTGGCGGCGGTCAGCGTGGTCTTGCTGGCATGGGTGCTGTGGCGTCTGCTGCGAATCATCAGCCGTCGTCGTCTGAACCCGGATGAGTAAGATGTGATGAAAGCCTTTCGCTGGTGTGTATTAGCAGCGGTGATGCTGGCGGTGCTTCCTCTTCGCGCCGCCTGTACCTGGCCTGCCTGGGAGCAGTTTAAAAAGGACTACATCAGTGAGGGCGGGCGTGTCGTTGATCCCAGCGACACGCGCAAAATTACGACCTCGGAAGGGCAAAGCTACGCCTTGTTCTTTGCCCTTGCGGCGAACGATCGCAGCGCGTTTGACCAGCTGCTGACCTGGACGCGCGATAATCTTGCCAGCGGCAATCTCAACGACAACCTGCCCGCCTGGCTATGGGGCCAGAAAGATAAAGAGACGTGGGCGGTGATTGATACCAACTCCGCCTCTGACGCCGATGTCTGGATCGCCTGGTCTCTGCTCGAAGCGGGCCGGTTGTGGAAACATCCGGACTATACCCGCACGGGTAAGGCGCTGCTGAAACGCATTGTCAGTGAGGAAGTGGTGAAAGTGCCGGGGCTCGGCGCAATGCTGCTTCCCGGTAAAGTCGGTTTTGCCGATGAAAACGTCTGGCGTTTTAACCCCAGCTATCTTCCTCCGCAGCTAGCGAGTTATTTCACGCGCTTTGGTCCCCCGTGGACCCAGCTTCGTGAAACCAATCAGCGTCTGCTGCTGGAGAGCGCGCCGAAAGGTTTTTCGCCGGACTGGGTTCAGTATCAGAAAAACAAAGGCTGGCGGTTACAGCAGGATAAATCTCTGGTGGGCGGCTACGACGCCATCCGCGTTTATCTCTGGGTGGGAATGATGAGTGATAAAGATCCTCAGAAAGCCCGGCTGCTGACGCGCTTCCAGCCGATGGTGGCAAAGACAACGAAACGGGGTGTGCCGCCGGAGAAAGTGGATGTGGCGACGGGTAAACGCACCGGGAATGGTCCGGTCGGGTTCTCTGCCGCCATGCTGCCGTTTTTACAACAACGTGATGCCCAGGCGGTTCAGCGCCAGCGCGTTGCGGACCATTTTCCCGATAATAATGCCTATTACAGCTACGTGCTGACTCTCTTTGGGCAAGGATGGGATCAGCATCGTTTTCGCTTCACCGCAAAAGGTGAATTAATACCGGATTGGGGCCAGGAATGCGCAAGTTCACAGTAAATCTACTCACTTTATCGCTTGGCCTGGCACTGATGCCGATGGCTGAGGCCGCCAACTCTCCGCAGCAGAAACAGCTGCTGGAACAGGTTCGGCTGGGCGAATCGACACAGCGTGAGGATTTGGTTCGTCAGTCGCTTTATCGTCTTGAGCTGATTGACCCGAACAACCCTGACGTCATTGCCGCACGCTTTCGCTACCTGCTGCGCCAGGGCGATAACGCCGGTGCGCAAAAAGAGCTGGATCGTCTGAAAGGGATCGCGCCGGGCTCAAGTGCATACCAGTCATCACGCAACACGATGCTGCTGTCCACCCCGGATGGCCGCCAGCAGCTCCAGCAGGCGCGTTTGCTCGCCACAACGGGACACACGCAGGAGGCGATTGCAGCCTATGACAAGCTGTTTGACGGCAACCCGCCGGGCGGCGACGTGGCGACGGAATACTGGAATGTGGTCGCGAAAGATCCTGCTCGCCGGAATGCGGCCATTAACCAGCTCAAGAAAATCAACACCAGCAGCCCCGGAAATACGCAGCTGCAGGCGACGCTGTCCCAGCTTTTGTTCCAGAGCGGACGCCGTGATGAAGGCTTTGCGGTATTGCAGGAGATGGCTAAATCGACCAACGGGCGCAGCCAGGCGTCTGATATGTGGTATGACCAAATCAAAGGCCAGCCTGCCAGCAGCGCCAGCGTCAGCGCGCTGCAAAAATACCTGAGCATATTCAGCAGTGGTGATAGCGTCGTGGCGGCGCGTGCCCAGCTCGAAGAACAGCAAAAACAGCTCGCTGACCCGGCGTTCCGCGCGAAAGCGGAAGGGCTGGCGGCGGTGGATGCCGGGCAGGGGAGTAAGGCGGTGGCTGAGCTGCAAAAAGCCGTCAGCGCCAACCATGCCGACAGTGAAGCGGTAGGCGCCCTTGGCCAGGCCTATTCCCAGAAAGGCGACCGCGCCCGCGCGGTGGCGCAGTTTGAAAAGGCGATAGCCCTCGATCCCCAGAGCGATAACCGGGGTAAATGGGACAGTCTGCTGAAGGTCAACCGCTACTGGCTGCTGATCCAGCAGGGCGATGCGGCCCTGAAGGCGAATAACCCTGCGCAGGCGGAGCGTTACTATCAGCAGGCGCGCGGTATCGACAATACCGACAGTTATGCCGTGCTGGGGCTGGGCGATGCCGCCGCCGCGCGTAAAGATAACGACGCGGCGGAACGTTACTATCGCCAGGCGCTGCGTATGGACAGCGGCAACAGCAATGCGGTCCGCGGCCTGGCCAATATTTACCGTGCCCAGTCCCCGGAGAAGGCCTCGCAGTTTATCCAGTCTCTCTCCGCCAGCCAGCGCCGGAGCATTGATGATATTGAACGCAGCCTGACCAACGAGCAGCTCTCCGCTCAGGCAGAACAGCTGGAAAATCAGGGGAAATACGCCCAGGCGGCAGAGATTCAGCGTCGTCGTCTGGCGCTCTCTCCCGGCGACGTGTGGATAACCTATCGTCTCTCGCGCGATCTCTACAGCGCGGGTCAGCGCAGCCAGGCGGATACCCTGATGCGTCAGCTTGCCAGACAGAAACCGTCCGACCCGGATCAGGTGTACGCCAGCGGGCTCTATCTTTCCGGCAACGATCAGGACCGCGCCGCGCTGGCGCATCTGGACACGCTGCCGCGCAGCCAGTGGAACGGCAATATTCAGGAGCTTGCCGACCGCCTGCAAAGCAACCAGGTGCTGGAAACCGCCAACCGTCTGCGCGACAGCGGCAAAGAGCAGGAGGCGGAAAACCTTCTGCGTCAGCAGCCGATCTCCACCCGCATCGACCTGACGCTGGCGGACTGGGCGCAGCAGCGCGGCGATCTGGCGTCGGCGAAAACGACGTACAGCGCCGTTCTGCAGCGTGAACCGCAGAACGAAGACGCGATCCTCGGCCTGACCGAGATTTACAGCGCGCAGGGTGACAAAGATGCCGCGCGCGCAGAGCTGGCGAAATTGCCCGCCGCGCAAAACGGCCAGCCGCTGTCGCTCAACATGCAGCGCCGGATCGCGATGGCGCAGGCAGGCCTGGGCGATTCCACCGCCGCAGAACAGACCTTCAACAAAATCATTCCGCAGGCTAAATCGCAGCCCGGCTCCATGGAAAACGCGCTGGTGTTACGTGATGCCGCGCGTTTCCAGGCGCAAAACGGTCAGCCTCAGCAGGCGCTGGAAACCTATAAAGACGCGATGGTGTCGACGGGCATCACCACGACGCGTCCGGCCGACAACGACAGTTTTACTCGTCTGACGCGTAACGATGAAAAGGACGACTGGCTGAAGCGCGGCGTGCGCAGTGATGCCGGTGACTTGTACCGTCAGCAGGATGTTAACGTCACGCTGCAGCACGACTACTGGGGTTCCAGCGGAACGGGCGGCTATTCCGACCTGAAAGCGCACACCACCATGCTGCAGGTGGATGCCCCGCTGTCTGACGGGCGCATGTTCTTCAGAAGCGATCTGGTCAACATGGACGCCGGTTCATTTGATAACAATAACGGGACCTACGATCCAAAATGGGGGACCTGCTACGAAACGCCGTGTAGCGGCAACACCCATCAGTCCGACAATGGCGCAAGCGTCGCCGTCGGCTGGCAGAATAAAACCTGGGCGATGGATATTGGCACTACGCCAATGGGCTTTGACGTCGTCGACGTGGTGGGCGGTATCAGCTACAGCAGCGATCTGGGCCCCATCGGCTATACCGTTAACGCCCATCGCCGCCCAATCTCCAGCTCCCTGCTGGCGTTCGCCGGGCAAAAAGATACTAACACCGGCACCACCTGGGGCGGCGTACGTGCCACCGGTGGCGGCGTAAGCATGAGCTATGACAAAGGGGAAGCGAACGGCGTCTGGTCAAGCCTGAACGCGGAAACGCTGACGGGTAAAAATGTGGAAGATAACTGGCGCGTCCGCTGGATGACGGGTTACTACTACAAGCTCATTAATAAAAACAACGAGCGCCTGACGGTCGGCGTCTCCAATATGCTCTGGCACTATGACAAAGACCTGAGCGGGTATACCCTGGGTCAGGGCGGCTACTACAGCCCGCAGGAGTATGTCTCTTTCGCGCTGCCGGTGACCTGGCGTAAACGCACGGAGAACTGGTCCTGGGAGCTGGGCGGCTCGGTGTCCTGGTCTCACTCTAAAACCAAAGACGAGCTGCGCTACCCGATCCAGAACCTGATCCCGACCGATGAGCCAGACCGCTATACCGACCGGGGCGCGATGGAAACCGGCAGCAGCTCCTCAGGCACGGGTTATACCGCGCGGGCCATTATCGAACGCCGCGTAACGTCCAACTGGTTTGTGGGCATGGGCGTGGATATTCAGGAAGCGAAAGACTATACCCCAAGCCATGCGCTGATCTATGTGCGTTACTCTGCTGCAGGCTGGCAGGGCGATATGGACTTACCGCCGCAGCCGCTTATCCCTTACGCGGACTGGTAATCGGATTTTCCTTAATCCATTTGTAAGTCTCTCTTAATAGCGCGGCAATCGGGTATACTCAGGCGCGCCAGGTTTACACCCTGGCGCGCCCTGCGCTTCGAGTTTTGTGGAGAGTCATTTTGCGTGTCAGCCGTTCCTTAACAATCAAACAGATGGCGATGGTTTCTGCCGTCACCATGCTGTTTGTACTGCTCTTCTGCGTAATTTTGCTGTTTCATTCCGTACAGCAGAATCGCTATAACACGGCTTCGCAGTTAGAAAGTATCGCCCGCTCGGTGCGCGGCCCGCTCTCTGCCTCTATCCTGAAAGGGGATATTCCCGAAGCGGAAACCATTTTAAAACGCATTCAGCCTGCCGGCGTCGTGAGCCGCGCCGATGTGGTCTTGCCCAACCAGTTTCAGGCGCTGCGGATGAGCTTTATCCCGGAGCGTCCCGTCCCGATGATGGTGATGCGCCTGTTTGAACTGCCGGTGCAAATTTCGCTGCCCGTTTATTCGCTCGAACGCCCTGCCAACCCGCAGCCGCTGGCCTACCTGGTATTACAGGCGGACTCCTACCGCATGTATAAATTCGTCATGAGCTGGGTGGTTACGTTAGTGACCACTTGCTTACTTATGACGCTTATTCTCAGCGTGGCGCTCACCTGGTGCATTAACCGGCTGATTGTTCATCCGCTGCGCCGTATCGCCCGCGAGCTGAATACGCTTGCGCCGCAGGATCAGATGGGACATCAGCTTGAGCTCCCGCGTCTGCATCATGACGATGAGATAGGTATGCTGGTGCGCAGCTACAACCTCAACCAGCAGCGCATCCAGCGCCAGCAGGATGAGTTAAACAGCAGCGCCACGCGCTTCCCGGTGTCGGAGCTTCCTAATAAAGCCTTCCTGATGGCGATGCTGGAGCAGACCGTTGCCCGTCAGCAAACTACGGCGCTGATGGTTATCGCCTGTGAAACCCTGCAGGACACGGCTGGCGTGCTCAGGGAGAGCCAGCGCGAAATGCTGCTGCTGACTCTGGTCGAAAAAGTGAAGTCTGTCCTGGCCCCGCGCATGGTGCTGACCCAGGTCAGCGGTTACGACCTGGTGGTGATTGCCAACGGCGTAAAAGAACCCTGGCATGCGATCACTTTAGGTCAGCAAGTACTCACTGTCATTAATGAGCGGTTGCCCATTCAGGGGATCCAGCTTCGTCCAAGCGCCAGTATCGGTATTGCGATGTACTATGGCGATTTAACGGCAGAGCAGCTTTATCATCGCGCGTTCTCGGCGGCATTCACCGCCCGGCGCAAAGGCAAAAATCAGATCCAGTTCTTCGCGCCGGAAGAGATGGAAAAGGCGCAGCAGCGCCTGACGGAAGAGAGCGACATCCTGACCGCGCTGGATAACCGCCAGTTTGCCCTCTGGCTACAGCCGCAGGTGAATTTGCAGACGGGAGAAGTGAAAAGCGCCGAGGCACTGCTGCGCGTGCAGCAGCCGGATGGCTCATGGGAGCTGCCGGAAGGGCTGATCGAGCGCATTGAGTCCTGCGGCCTGATGGTTACCGTCGGCTACTGGGTGCTGGAAGAGTCCTGCCGTCAGCTTGCCGCCTGGCAGGAGCGCGGCGTAACGCTGCCGCTGTCGGTCAATTTGTCTGCCCTGCAGCTTATGCACCCGACCATGGTTTCAGAGATGCTGGAGCTGATCCATCGTTACCGAATCAAGCCTGATACGTTAACTCTTGAAGTGACGGAGAGCCGACGCATCGACGACCCTAATCAGGCGGTCGCGATCCTGAAACCGCTGCGTAATGCCGGCATTCGCATCGCGCTGGACGATTTTGGCATGGGGTACGCAGGGCTGCGTCAGCTTCAGCACATGAAAACCCTTCCGGTGGATGTGCTCAAAATTGATAAAGCGTTTGTCGACGGTCTGCCGGGCGACAGCAGCATGGTGCAGGCGATTATCCAGATGGCGCGCAGCCTTAATCTGCATCTTATTGCCGAGGGAATTGAAACCGAAGCGCAGCGCACCTGGCTGGCAGAGGCGGGCGTGGAGAGCGGACAAGGCTTCCTTTTTGCCCCTGCTGTTCCTTCGGATGTCTTTGAAGAACGATACCTTTCTGGTGCTGACAATAACGCAAAAGTGTAATTTTGTTGCTGGCTTGTGCGAGCCAGCTCAAAGTTCTTAACATTTGTGTTTCAAATTTGAACTGAGTTTATTTCTGTCCTGTTATGTGGGTGTTATTTTAAAGCCGCAGGTTAACCATAACCTTACAAAGCCTGTGGTTTTTCTTCCCAAGGACACCTTATGAAAACCTCACTCTTCAAAAGTCTTTATTTCCAGGTCCTGACAGCCATCGCCATCGGTATTCTGCTGGGTCACTATTACCCTGAGCTGGGCGCGCAAATGAAACCGCTTGGCGACGCGTTCGTTAAGCTCATTAAAATGGTCATCGCTCCGGTGATCTTCTGTACCGTCGTGACGGGCATCGCTGGCATGGAAAGCATGAAGGCGGTCGGTCGTACCGGTGCAGTGGCGCTTCTCTATTTTGAAGTGGTCAGTACCCTTGCGCTGATTATCGGTCTGATCATCGTCAACGTGGTGCAGCCGGGCGCGGGGATGAACGTAGACCCGTCAACGCTGGATGCCAAAGCGGTCGCGGTGTATGCCGAGCAGGCGAAGGATCAGGGCGTGGTGGCATTCCTGCTGGACGTAATCCCGGGCAGCGTCATTGGCGCGTTCGCCAGCGGAAACATCCTGCAGGTTCTGCTGTTTGCCGTGATGTTTGGTTTTGCCCTGCACCGTCTGGGCAGCAAAGGCCAGCTTATCTTTAATGTGATCGAAAGCTTCTCGCAGGTTATTTTCGGCATCATCAATATGATCATGCGCCTGGCGCCGATTGGTGCTTTCGGCGCGATGGCCTTTACCATCGGTAAGTATGGCGTCGGTACGCTGGTGCAGCTGGGTCAGCTGATTATCTGCTTCTATATCACCTGTATCCTTTTCGTGGTCGTGGTGCTGGGCTCCATCGCCCGCGCGACGGGTTTCAACATCTTCAAATTTATCCGTTACATCCGCGAAGAACTGCTGATTGTTCTGGGGACCTCCTCTTCAGAATCGGCGCTGCCGCGTATGCTCGACAAGATGGAAAAGCTGGGGTGCCGTAAATCGGTGGTCGGGCTGGTGATCCCGACGGGCTACTCCTTCAACCTGGACGGCACCTCGATATACCTGACGATGGCGGCCGTGTTTATCGCTCAGGCGACCAACAGCCATATGGATATTTTCCATCAGATTACCCTGCTGGTGGTGCTCCTGCTCTCCTCTAAAGGCGCGGCAGGGGTGACGGGCAGCGGATTTATCGTGCTGGCTGCCACCATTTCCGCTGTGGGTCACCTGCCGGTGGCGGGTCTGGCGTTGATTCTCGGTATTGACCGCTTTATGTCTGAGGCGCGTGCGTTAACCAACCTGGTGGGTAACGGCGTGGCAACGGTGGTGGTGGCGAAATGGGTGAAAGAGCTGGATCACAAAAAGCTCGACGATACTCTGAATAATCGTTCAACTGACAGCAAAAATCCTGGCTTAACCTCTTAATCTTGTCACAAATGCCCGTATTCCCTTGTCGGGATGCGGGCTCCTGCGCATAATAACTGTTCGTACCTGTCATAATTCGACAAGATTTTTTTTGGGTATATTTCACTTCTGACCGTGACGTTTTGCCGAACGCGCGGTCTAATCGACGTGTTTTCATCGTCATCTTTAAGAGTGAAGCGCGTCGCGAAACACTCTTTTTTAACCAGGAATGTTGATCAGGGGTTCACATGCAGGGCACAAAAATTCGACTCTTAACCGGCGGTTTGCTGATGATGGCAGCAGCCAGTTATGTGCAGGCAGATGCGCTCCAGCCAGACCCGGCCTGGCAACAAGGGACATTAGCGAACGGTTTTCAGTGGCAGGTTTTAGTCACTCCGCAACGTCCCAGTGACCGTGTAGAAATCCGTCTGTCCATTAATACCGGTTCCCTCACGGAAAGCACCCAGCAAACCGGTTTTAGCCATTTTATTCCCCGGCTGGCGCTCACGCAGAGCGGCAGCCTGCAAGCGGTTCAGGTGCGTTCGCTTTGGCAGCAGGCCATCGATCCGAAACGCCCGCTCCCACCGGCAGTGGTCTCGTATGACTACACCATGTTTAACCTGAGCCTGCCTAATAACCGTAACGATCTGCTTAAAGAAGCACTTACGTATCTCTCCGATGCATCTGGCAATCTGGCGATTACGCCGGACACCGTCAACTATGCGCTGAGCAACAGCGACATGGTGGCGACCTGGCCTGGAGATACCAAAGAGGGCTGGTGGCGTTACCGCCTGAAAGGCTCAACGTTACTGGGACATGACCCGGCCGAACCGCTGAAACAGCCGGTAGACGCCGAACAGGTAAAATCGTTCTACCAGAAGTGGTACACCCCGGATGCGATGACGCTGATCGTGGTCGGTAACGTGGACAGCCGCGCGGTGGTGGAGCAGATCAACAAAGCATTTGGTGATTTGAAAGGCAAGCGTGAAACACCAGCCCCTGTTCCGACGCTCTCTCCGCTGCGTGCAGAGCCTGTCAGCATTATGACGGACGCCGTGCGTCAGGATCGCCTCTCCGTCATGTGGGATAACGCCTGGCAGCCCATCCGCGAGTCCGCGGCGATGCTGCGCTACTGGCGTGCCGATCTGGCGCGTGAAGCGCTGTTCTGGCACGTTCAGCAGACGCTGAGCAAGAACAACGTGAAGAATATCGGTCTTGGCTTTGACTGCCGCGTGCTGTTCCAGCGTGCGCAGTGCGCCATCAACGTTGAGTCGCCGGGCGATAAGCTGAATGCCAATCTGGGCGTGGTCGCAAAAGAACTGGCAAAAGTGCGTAAAGAGGGGCTTTCCGAAGAGGAATTCAACGCTCTCGTGGCGCAGAAAAAACTTGAGCTGCAGAAGCTGTTTGCGACCTACGCTCGCGCCGATACCGACATTCTGATCAGCCAGCGTATTCGCTCTCTGCAGAACCAGGTGGTGGACATTGCGCCGGAACAGTACCAGAAACTGCGTCAGGACTTCCTGAACGGTCTGACCGTCGATATGCTCAATCAGGACCTCCGTCAGCAGCTGTCGCAGGAGATGGCGTTGATCCTCCTGCAGCCGAAGGGCGAGCCGGAATATGACATGAAGGAACTTCAGAAAACCTGGGATTCCATTATGGCTACCGCGCCGCAGCCAGCGCAGGCCGCCACGGCTGATGATTTACATCCGGACGCGACGGATATTCCGCAGGGGCAGTAATGCGTAGACATTCCCTCTCCCTGTGGGAGAGGGTTAGGGTGAGGGCATCAGCCCGCACCTGACTTAAACAGGCATCGCCTCGCGCGGAATAATCGCCCCGCGATACTGAATCACCGTGCTGGCCGTCAGGTGACCACGCTGTGCCGCAGCTTCCGGCGTTCCACCCGTCAGCCGTACTGCCAGATAGCCCGCGCTGAATGAATCTCCGGCCGCCGTGGTATCAATCACTTTCTCTTTGGCAAGCTTCACCGCCGGCACGTTAACCAGCGCTTCACCCGCCACCGCAACCAGGCATGAATCCGCCCCGCGCTTAATCACCACTTCGCTCACGCCTGCCGCCTGCGTGCGTGCAATCACCTCCTCTACCGGTTTCTCACCCCACAGGGCGTCTTCATCGTCGAGCGTGAGGAAGGCGATGTCGGTGCACTGCAGCATCTGCTGATAGACCTGCTGCGTCTCTTCGCGGCTGGCCCACAGGCGCGGGCGGTAGTTGTTATCGAAAATAACCTTGCCGCCGTTTGCACGGCATTCTCGCAGCAGCGAGAGCAGCTTTTCACGGCTGGTAGGGCTCAGGATCGCCAGGCTAATCCCGCTCAGATAGAGGTAATCAAAGGTCGCCAGCTCTTCGCAGATGGCCGCTGCCGCGTCGCTCTCCAGCCAGAATTTGGCCGCGGCTTCGTTACGCCAGTAATAAAACGTGCGTTCGCCGGTGCTGTCGGTTTCGATGTAATAAAGCCCCGGGAGGCGGTTCTCCATACGCTGAATCAGCGACGTTTCAACATGTTCACTCTGCCAGGCCTCCAGCATTTGCTGGCTGAAGCTGTCCGTACCCAGGGCGGTCACGTAGTTCACGGTAAGCGCGTCAGGCGCAACCTGACGGGCAATATAAACGGACGTGTTTAACGTATCGCCACCAAATCCGCGGCTGACTTCCGCGCCTTTTTGTGACAGCTCAATCATGCATTCGCCAATCACGGCAATTTTTTTGGACATAGTCGTGAACCTGAACAGAAGAATTATCAGCAGTGTGCGCTGAGTGAATTAACCGGTCAACTATATTAAAACAACGTTCCATTATTTTATTTGAGCCAGCGCGTGTTCCCGCGCATTTCTGTCATCTTAATTTCATTTTCCCGGTGAATTGAACATAAAGTTCTCAATTGTCGCGCCGATAATCCTGTGACGAGTCCAGAAAGGCTATCCCAACAACAGGACATCTGAAATGAAGTCAGAGCAGGTTATCCAGCGGCTGAGCACTACGCCTGAGGCAAGTATTGAGAACTTGCAGGAGCATCGCTACTGGCTGCAATGTGAGCGTGCGTACACCTATCAGCCGATCTACCGAACAGATGGTCGACTGATGGCAATTGAAATTTTGACCGTCGTTACGCATCCCTCAAACCCTACTCAGCGCATCGCGCCGGATCGCTATTTTGCCGAAGTTGCCGTTCGCCAGCGTCTGGACGTGCTGGAAGAGCAGCTTCGTATGCTGGCGACGAAGCAACCTTTTTTCGAACAGCACGATATCCTCGCCTCAGTAAACGTCGATGGTCCAACCCTGCTGGCGCTGCGTCAGAACGCAAAATTGCAGGAGCTGATCGCCACCCTGCCGTGGATGCGCTTTGAGCTGGTGGAGCATGTCCGCCTGCCGCAGGATTCCTCGTTTGCGTCTATATGCGAATACGGCCCGCTGTGGCTGGATGACTTTGGCACCGGCATGGCGAACTTCTCCGCCCTGAGTGAAGTGCGCTACGACTACATCAAAGTGGCCCGCGACCTGTTCATTATGCTGCGTCAAACCCCGGAAGGGCGGAATCTGTTTACGCTGTTATTACAGCTGATGAACCGCTATTGCCAGGGCGTGATTGTTGAAGGTGTGGAAACACTGGAAGAGTGGCGTGATGTGCAAAACTCCCCCGCAGCGGCGGCGCAAGGCTATTATCTCTCCCGCCCGGTACCCATGGATCGCCTCGATAGCGTTATAACGACCCTCTGATAAGCCCGCTTCCCTTTGTCTGGACTATAGTTTTACAGGACAGGTCATCAGGAAAGGGGATAAAAATGACGAGAACAACCAGGGTAATCTCCTGGACAGCAGGGATTTTCTTGTTGTTGATCGTGGTCGTCGCCATCATTATTGCGACGTTTGACTGGAACCGTCTCAAGCCGACCATCAACCAGAAAGTCTCAACCGAACTGAACCGCCCCTTCGCCATACGCGGTGATTTAGGGGTGGTGTGGGAGCGTCAGAAAGAGGAGCCAGGCTGGCGAAGCTGGATCCCCTGGCCACACGTCCATGCCGACGACATTATTCTCGGCAACCCGCCGGATATCCCGGACGTCACCATGATCCACCTGCCGCGCGTTGAAGCCACGCTGGCTCCGTTAGCGCTCCTCACCAAAACGGTCTATCTGCCGTGGATCAAACTTCAGCAGCCCGATGCGCGTCTGATCCGACTTTCAGAAAAAAACAACAACTGGACGTTTAACCTTGCCAGCGACAGCGAAAAAGATCCGAATGCCCAGCCTTCTTCCTGGTCATTCCGTCTCGACAATATTCTTTTCGATCGCGGACGGATCGCCATCGACGATAAGGTCAGCAAGGCGGACGTGGAGATCCTGGTCGATCCGCTGGGCAAACCGCTGCCGTTTAGCGAGATCACGGGCACGAAAGCAAAAGGCGACGCGGCAAGCGTGGGTGACTATGTCTTCGGCCTGACGGCAAAAGGACGCTACAACGATCGGCCTCTCAGCGGTAAAGGGAAAATCGGCGGCATGCTGGCGCTGCGGAGCGAAGGCACGCCGTTCCCGGTGCAGGCGGACTTCCGTTCCGGGAATACCCGCGTGGCGTTCGTGGGAACGGTCAACGATCCGATGAATATGGGCGGCGTCGACCTTCAGCTCAAATTTGCCGGCGATTCGCTGGGCGAGCTGTATGAACTCACCGGCGTGCTGCTGCCGGATACCCCGCCGTTCGAAACGGACGGGCATCTGGTCGCCAAAATCGATACTGAAAAAGCGTCCGTTTTTGACTACCGGGATTTCAACGGCCGGATCGGCGATAGCGATATCCACGGCACCCTGACCTACACCACCGGAAAACCGCGCCCGAAACTGGAAGGGGATGTTGAGTCCCGTCAGCTGCGGCTGGCCGACCTGGGCCCGCTAATTGGCGTGGACTCGGGTAAAGGGACCAAGTCGAAAGAGGTCAAAAAGGATGTTCAGCCTGCCGGCAAAGTGCTGCCATACGATCGCTTCGAAACCGACAAATGGGACGTGATGGATGCGGATGTGCGCTTCAAAGGCGGAAAAATTGAACATGGCAGTACGCTGCCGATCAGCAATCTTTCGACCCATATCCTCCTCAAAAACGCCGATCTGCGCCTGCAGCCGCTGAAATTTGGCATGGCGGGCGGGACGATTTCCTCGAATATTCATCTGGAAGGTGATAAAAAGCCGATGCAGGGAAGAGCGGAGATCCAGGCGCGTCGATTGAAGCTGAAAGAGCTGATGCCGAACGTAGAACTGATGCAGAAAACCCTCGGTGAAATGAACGGTGATGCCGACATTCGCGGCGTGGGGAACTCGGTGGCGGCGCTGCTGGGCAGCGGCAATGGTAACCTGAAGCTGCTGATGAACGACGGGCTGGTGAGCCGAAACCTGATGGAGATCCTGGGGCTGAACGTCGGTAACTACGTCATCGGGCAAATCTTCGGTGATGACGAGGTGCGGGTAAACTGCGCGGCGGCCAATCTGGATCTGGTTAACGGCGTGGCGCGTCCGCAGATATTTGCCTTCGACACGGAAAACGCGGTGATTAACGTGACCGGGACCGCCAGCATGGCCTCGGAGCAGCTTGATCTGACGATTGACCCGGAAAGTAAGGGGATCCGCATCATCACCCTGCGCTCGCCGCTTTACGTGCGCGGAACCTTCAAAAACCCGCAGGCGGGCGTGAAGCCCGGACCGCTGATTGCGCGCGGTGCGGTGGCTGCGGCCCTGGCGACACTGGTTACCCCGGCCGCAGCGCTGCTGGCGTTGATTTCGCCGTCTGAGGGCGAAGCTAATCAGTGCCGGACTATTTTGTCGCAGATGAAGAAGTAGCTCCCTTTCTCCCTCTCCCTGTGGGAGAGGGCCGGGAGGGCATCAGGCCGCAGTGAATTACAGAGCCTTGTGCTTCGTCTCGTGCGTCAGCAGCAGCGCAATCAGCGTCAGCGCCGCCATGGCCGCAAGATAGACCCCCACATAGAACAGACCATAGTTCGCCTGCAGCCAGGTGGCGATATACGGCGCAACGGACGCGCCCAGAATAGAGGCAACGTTGTAGGAGAACGACGCGCCGGTATAACGCACTTCCGTCGGGAACAGCTCGGGCAGCAGCGCGCCCATCGGGCCGAAGGTCAGCCCCATCAGGCTCAGGCCAATCAGCAGATAGGCCATCACCAGCGCCGGGCTACCTGAACCCAGCAGCGGCGGAAAGACGAACAGAGCAAACAGCATGATGAGCGTGGTGATTGTAATCATGCTTGCACGACGACCGAATTTATCCGCAAGCAGACCCGCAATCGGAACCATCACGCCAAACCCGATCACCGCCATCATCAGCATCCACAGCACTTCGTTACGCGGCAGCCCCAGGCCAACCGGCGCGGCGGCGGTACTGAACGTCATGGAGTAGACGGTCATAATGTAGAACAGCGTATAGGTTGCCAGCATGATGAACGTGCCCAGTACGGTCACGCGGACGTGTTTGGTCAGCAGCGTACCCAGCGGCACTTTCACCTGCTTGTTCGCCGCGGCCACTTTCGCAAAAACAGGAGTCTCATGCAGCGAAACACGCACATACAGGCCAATCAGCACCAGCACGGCTGAGAAGATAAACGGGAGACGCCAGCCCCAGCTCATGAACTGTTCATCCGTCAGCAGCCACGAGAGCAGCAGGAACGTCCCGTTGGCAAAGAAGAAGCCAATCGGCGCGCCCAGCTGCGGGAATGAACCGTACAGCGCGCGCTTGCGCGCCGGGGCGTTCTCGGTGGCCAGCAGCGCCGCGCCGCCCCATTCACCGCCCAGCCCCAGACCCTGACCAAAACGCGCCAGTGCCAGCAGGACCGGCGCCAGAATGCCGATGGTTTCATAGGTCGGCAGCAGACCGATGGCTACGGTGGAGATGCCCATCGTCAGCAGCGAGGCCACCAGGGTGACTTTTCGGCCAATGCGATCGCCAAAGTGTCCAAACAGCGCAGAGCCAATCGGACGCGCAACAAACGCGATGGCAAAGGTCGCCAGAGACTGCAGCGTGGCTGCCGTCGGATCGCCCTGCGGGAAGAAAATATGCGGGAAGACGATGACCGCGGCGGTGGCATAAATATAAAAGTCGAAGAACTCAATGGCGGTGCCAATCAGCGAGGCGACGACAACTTTATTGCGCGAGTTTACCGGAACGTTTTCCGTTCCTGAGTCGAGTGTGGTGGCGGTTGCTTGCATAATATTTTCTTATTTTTGTCGAACGAAAGGCCATATTACGCACAGCAAAAGCGACATTTCAATCTGTAACAAAGCCGCGCGCTGGTGATAAAAGCAACAAAAAGCGGATAATTTTCAGGCCAGCGAAAACACGTCTATGAAATGCTTCACAGATTTTAAATATTAGTCAATTAAACTGGTTTTCGGTTAAATAAAAGTTACGGACTGGATTTATATGCTGAAATGATGAATCGGGCTGAAATTTCAGCCCGAGAGCGTGGCTAGCGGTGCGTTTTACCGGGCATTCGCGTGTCGCCTTTGTACTCGGCGGTGGCAATCCATGCCGCGCAGAACAGGGTCAGGCGCGCGAAAAAGTAGAAGAAGGCCATCAGTCCCAGCACCGAGCCAAAAGCCGCGCCAGAAGGGGATTTCACCAGCGACGGCAGCGTGTAGGTCATCACGATTTTGATCACCTCAAAGCCGATCGCCGCAATCAACGTGCCGCGAATCAGCGCCTTCTTGCGCGGACGATGGCGGGGCAAGCGCCAGAAGATCCAGAAGAACAGCAGGTAGTTGGCAAAGATGGAAATGGCCAGCCCAATGCCGCGCCAGGCGGGCTTCAGCCATTCGATGTAATCAAGATAGAGTGCGGAGATGATCATCTGCTGCGCCGAGCCCGCCACGGAGGTAATGGAAAGCGTCACGATCAGCGCGACGAGCAGGCCAATCAGCGAAACAAAATCCCGGAGATACTTCACCCAGATTTTCTCCTCGTCCTGCGGCTTACGCTCCCAGACGTCGCGCGACTGGGCGCGGATGGCCTCGCGCAGGTTGCCCATCCAGTTAACGCCGGAGTAAAGCGCAATCAGCAAACCAACGATACCCACGGTGGTACGCTGCTGAACGGCGGTATTGATGGTGCTCTTGAGCGTGCTGGCAAGGGTCGGGTCACTGACGTTATTCAGGATCTTATTGAAGATATCCTGCAGTAGCGTCGGGTGCGACGCGAGCACAAAACCGGCTGCCGCAAACGACACCATCAGGATTGGGATCATCGACAGGAAGGAAAAATAGGTGATGGCGGCACCAAACTGGTTCCCCATGCGGTCATTAAACCGTTCTGTGGCGCGTATCAGGTGCGCAATCATGGGAAGCTGCTGGATCTTTTCTGCCATGCTGGTAACCGTACCCAGCGCTTTGCTGGCGGTGCCTGGCTTTTTGGCCTCTTCTGGCCCGGTTTCCATCTTTTTGACGGGCTCGTACTCTAAATGTTGGGTGGGTCGTTGCGGGTTGTTTTCCGGCGTCACGCGCATTTTCCTTTTCGTTGAGCTGGATGTGTTTTTGAATTATAGCTTGCGGCTAGTCCACGTAAGCTTTTGTGAGTTCGGTAAGCCACTCCATGAACAGATGGACCCGGCGGGAGAGGTTGCGGCGGTGAGGGTAAATCAGGGAGACGGGCATCGGTTCGGCCCGGTATTGCGGGAGGATCTCAATCAGTTTCTTCGCGCGCAGTAAATCGCGCACCCCAACCCGCGGAACCTGAATAATGCCCAGCCCGGCGAGACAGGCAGCCTGGTAAGTTTCCGTGCTGTTGACGGTTAACACCCCGCCCGTTTTAATCCACTGCGTCGCACTGCCGTTATAAAACTCAAAGCCCTGCGGGCGGGTTCCCAGCATCGCGGCGTAGTGGATCACGGCGTGCGAGCCTAAATCGTCCAGGGTTTCCGGATAGCCAAATCGCGCCAGATAGTCCGGGCTGGCGCAGTTAATCACCGACAGCTTGCCCAGCGGACGGGCAATCAGCCCTGAATCCTTCAAAGTGCCGACGCGCACCACGCAATCAAAACCTTCGCGGATCACATCCACCAGACGATCGCTGCTGCTGAGCTCGAGTTCAATGCCCGGATAGTGCTGCAGAAAAGCAGGCAGTTTGGGGATGACTAAATTTCGAGCAACGCCGACGGGCATATCCACGCGGAGCCGACCGCTGATGCTGGAGGGATCGTGCTGAAACATACCGTCGAGTTCATCAAGGTTTGCCAGCAGATCTTTCGCCCGTTCGTAATAGACCATGCCGTCCTGCGTCAGGCTGACGCGGCGCGTGGTGCGGTGCAATAGCTGGGTGCCAAGCCGGTTTTCCAGGGCCTGAATTTGCCGCGAGACGCTGCCTTTCGGCAGGGTTAATGTTTCGGCCGCGCGGGAAAAACTTTCCAGTTCCGCGACGCGGACGAACAGCTGCATTGCGTGAATTTTATCCATAGAGGAAGCTCATTGTTGTTTCTGGTGAAACAGTGAAGCGTTTTAACCCATCTTTATTGATTTTCTATCACCTAATAAGCTCTTTCTCAATCTCCTTAACAGCCAAAACGAGGTTTATGATGAGTGAACGTATCGCATTAGTGACGGGTGGTAGCCGTGGTCTGGGCAAAAACGCTGCGTTAAAGCTGGCGGCAGACGGCACGGGAATTGTCCTGACATACAACCGTAGCCAGCAGGAAGCGCTGGATGTTGTGCATGAAATTCAGCAAAAAGGCGTCAACGCAGCGGCATTACAGCTCAACGTCGGTGATATCACGAGTTTTGATCATTTTGCCCGACAGCTTCAGGAAACCCTTAAGACCGTCTGGCAGCGCGAAACCTTTGACTATTTATTGAACAATGCCGGAACGGGTTTATACGCGCCCTATGCCGACACGACGGAGGCTCAGTTTGATGAAGCGCTGAACATTCATTTCAAAGGACCTTTCTTCCTGACCCAGCGCCTGCTGCCGCTGCTTAACGACGGGGGTCGTATCCTCAACGTCTCCAGCGGGCTGGCCCGTTTTACCCAGCCGGGCTCAGGGACCTACGCGGCCATGAAGGGGGCGATGGAAGTGCTGACGCGTTATCAGGCGAAAGAGCTGGGCGCGCGCGGAATTTCCGTCAATATTATTGCGCCGGGCGCGATAGAAACTGACTTTGGCGGCGGACGCGTGCGCGACAACACGGAGCTGAATCAGCTTCTGGCCTCGCAGACGGCGCTGGGACGGGTGGGGCTGCCGGACGATATTGGCGATGCCGTTGCGGCACTGCTCAGCGATAAGCTGGGCTGGATGAATGCGCAACGTATTGAAGTATCAGGCGGTATGTTCCTGTGATACACGGGCTTAGGGGGAAGGAGCCCCTTAAGGAAACCCTTAGTATGGATGTGTCTGCATACTGACAGTGATAAAGAACGCAGGCAGCCATAGCCGATAACCCATTTTCATCACGATATTTCTCCAGAGAAAGGCCCGGATGTTTTTTTATTAACGCAGCGGCCGCTGAGAATATTTTCAGCGAATGACGTTTGATATTCGTTTCCTCTAAATAGTGACATTAAAGAGGAAACGACGTCCGGGAAATATCTGCTAAAAAGCGGTTGGTCAGGAATTATTATTCAGGTATTCCTGCTGTAATAAACCAAATAGCCAGTCATTTTGCCAGCGCCCCGCAAGGTAATAGCTCTCGCGTAATTCACCTTCCAGACGAAAGCGGGCTTTTTCCAGCAGGCGTCTTGACGCGACATTTCCCGCGGTGACGGTGGCGGTGAGTCGCCGTATACCGCCCTGATGAAAAGCGTAATCGCAAAGCATTTTCAGGGATTCAAAGCCGTAACCTTTCCCCTGCGCCTCGGGCGCGAAAAGGAAGCCCACTTCTGCGCAGTCCTCCTCCCGCTGAATATACCCGGTAACGCCCAGCGGGGCCTGTGAGGCGGTGTCACGTACGACGAGACAAAGCCAGTGGGCGCTGCCCGGTGCCCATGGGGCCAGGCGCGAATCAAACGCCTCGCGGATCGCCGCGACGGGACGGTCTTCCGCCACAAAGCGCATCACGTCCGGGTGCTGCTGTAGCGCCAGAAAAAAGGGCCAGTCTTGTTCCTGAAGGGGCGAACAGGTCAGGCGAGAGGTAATTAAAACCGGCATTCAGATTCTCCTGAAACATTTTAAATCATTTTAGGGTTGTCACTTTATTTCAACAGAAAGTCAGGTATGGTTAACCGCGTATAAATAAAAAGAATAAAGGGCGTTTCGTGCCCATTCCGGATGTCTTCGTTGTCGCTTAAGGAAAACAATGACTCTCAGCACATCACATCATATTCGCGAACAGTTTGAACACTGTCTGGCGGTCATTCGCCATGCGTCGGTGGAAATTTTACTCCTTCTGAATGTACATGCTTCTGAGGGCAAAGATCCACGCTGGTTCCTGGAACAACTCGACAGCGCGCGATTAGCTCTGGGCGGCTGGGGAGCCGTTGCGAAAAAACTCAACCTGAATGATGCCGAGATGTCGGAATTTACGCTCCAGCTGCGCCTGCTGCAGCAGCGCGTTCCGCAGTATGAAAGCGGACAGGATGTGAGTGAAAACCAGCTTATTGCGGCGATACGGTTTGTGACCGCTCTGGAACATCTTCGCCTGCAGCAGCCGCTGTTGACCTACAGCACTGACCTGGCACCGGGAAGCGAACTCCAGCAGCAGCAGGCGCACAAGCAGGTACGCGCGATTGAGCTGATGATTAAAGGGCTCATCCAGCAGGCCTGGCCCGATCAGGTGCGGCTGAACAACCATCTTAAGACCCTGTTTAACGCTGACCGCGTGCGGCGCTGGCTGAAGCTTGGCGAGATCAATGATGTCCTCAGCGGCATGATGTTCAGCGAACTGGCGCAGATGCTGGTGGATAAAAAAGAGTTCAGCCGCTATTACGCTTCGCTGTTCAGCGACCCGTCCATGCTGACGCTGCTGGTTGAACCGCGCAAAACGCTGCAAACCTTCCTCGATGACATTCGGCAAATCCGCAACAGCATCACCGTTCAAAAAACGTTAAGCTCGGCGCAAATCCAGCTGCTGGATAACTACTATGCGCAGATCGCGCGGCCCGTTCAGCGCGCGTTTGAAGAGGGGAGAACGCGCGTCAATCCGGCCGGATTCATGGCGGTAGATGCCAGCGAATTGCATACCTTCTGGGAAAAGGCGCAGAAAATGGATCGGGTCACCGGTGGGGATCTGTTTGAAGTCCGTGACACCATTGAAAAGCCGACCCAGCGCGCGCCGCGTACCCCCGAACAACGCGAGCAGCTCATTTCCGGTGCGCTATGGGGGGCGGTTGGCGTCATGGTGATTGCTATCGTGGCGGGGGGCTTCTGGCTGGTGACCAGCAGCAAACCGCAGCCTGCAACCGCCAGCGCGGCTGAAGCGGCTTCTCCGCAGGAAATGCGCGAGACGCCTTCTTCGCGCGAAACGCTCACGCGCATGGGGGTCACCTGGGACGAGAATAATTTCCGCTCGGCCATTAACCGCAACGATACCCGCGTGACCCTGCTGTTTTTGCAGGGCGGCATGGACTGGAAGCTCTCCTGGACCGAAGAGGCGATGTCGGCAGGCTATGACGATGTGCTGGAGCTGATGTTACGCTACCGGCAGAACATGGTGGAAGAGAAGCCGTGCCGTCGCTTCATCAACACGCTCAGCCACGCCATGTCGAACGGCGAGTCTCTGACCTCGGTACGTAAAGAGTATCTCAAAGCTTTCTGCACCGTTCCTGCGGTGGTGAAACGCCAGCAGCACGATCTCGACATGGCCACACGCCGCGCGCAGTCGCAGCCGGATGCCACCACGAAAAAATGGCAGTCCATTCAGACTGCCATTTATGAGGTGATTCGCTAACATTTTTCCCCTCACCCCAGCCCTCTTCCCATAGGGGCGAGGGAGATGAAGAGCGCACCGTGCAGTCCCCTCTCCCCTATGGGGAAAGGGTTAGGGTTAGAGTGAGGGCACCAGACCGCACCCCGCTTAAGGCTCCCCATACAACCCAATCAGCCGCCGCACCACGCCGTTCGTCCAGCCGAAACCGTCCTGCAGCGGATACTCACCCCCGCCGCCTTCGCGCGGCGTGCTGCTGGCGATGTGATACTTCTCAATCAGCTTGTGATGCGTCTTATAAAAATGGTTCACCGTATGCAGCCAGCTCCAGGCGATCTCATCGCCCAGCGAGTCGTTGCCGTACTGCTTGAACCCCTGAATCGCCATCCACTGCAGCGGCGCCCAGCCGTTGGGTTTATCCCACTGCTCGCCGGTTTCGTACTCGGTCGCCAGAATTCCACCTGGGGTCAGCAGCCGCGATTTGACCGCATCAGACAAACGTTCTGCCTGCTCGTGCGTCGCCATTCCAACATACAGCGGCACAATGCTGGCGGCAGAAAACAGCGCCAGCTCTTCGCGTCGCCAGTCGTAATCGCGGTAGCAGCCGCTCTCCTCGTCCCACAGATAGCGGTTCACCGCCGCGCGGCGATCGTTGGCTTTCTGGCGGAACGCCTCTGCCGTCTCTTTATCCCCTTTCGACGCGGAGATGTTGGCGATAGCGCTTTCCAGCTTGAACAGGAAGGCGTTCAGATCGATGGGGATAAACTGCGTCGTGCGGATGCTGGCGAGCCGCGACGGATCGCGCAGCCAGCGGGACGAGTAATCCCAGCCGGACGCCGCACCCGCGCGCAGGTCGCGATACACCTCATTGGGCGGACGACCCGAGTGGCGGGCTGTTTCCACGTCCTCGATCCACGATTCGTCGCGCGGGGTATCACGGTCGTCCCAGTAGCGGTTGAGCAGTGAACCGTCCGGCATGCGCACGGCGCTGCGGTAGGCCTGGTTAAGTAGCAGCGACTCCGCGCCGTCCATCCAGAAGGCGTACTCCATTTTGAGGTGATCCAGATAGCGTTTCGCACCGCGCACGCCGTCCTCCTCGAACAGCTCCACCATCAGGGCAAAGACCGGCGGCTGCGAGCGGCTGAGATAATAGGTGCGGTTGCCGTTGGGGATATGCCCGTAGCGTTCAATCAGCCAGGCGAAGTTGTCCGCCATACACTTGAGCAGATCGTTACGGCCACTCTCCGCCAGCCCCAGCATGGAGAAATAGGAATCCCAGTAGTAGGTCTCGCTGAATCGCCCGCCGGGGACGATATAGGCCTGCGGCAGGGCCAGCAGGGAAGACCAGGGAATATGATCCTGCGGCTCGCGCGTCAGCACCGGCCACAGGTTATCAATGTGCTCTTTCAGGGAGAGTCCCGGGTCGGAGACATATTCTGTGCCGTACGTTTCCGGCATCCAGAAGTGGTTCTCCACAAACTGGCGCAGGTCGAAATCCCGGTGGCGTCTGACCTTGCGGTAGCGGATCAGGATATCTAACGGATCCATCTTCGGCGCGCAGTCGGGGAAGGTTTTACTGTCCGCAAACAGCCGCGTCGACTGCACATGCTCGAACAGTTCAAGATAGCGGTCTGCGGGCGTCAACGCATCGGAGGCGGGTAGCCCCTCGATCATTTCGGGTTCCGGCTCCGCCTCAATCATTTCATCCAGTTTCAACTCGCAGGGATCGGTCTCGTAGCGCAGCTCTTCTGCAATCTCGAACTCGATGTTCTCGGTAGCCTGTAGTTTCTGGTTGAACATGGTGATAGGGACCTCCGGTTGTGTGTTCAAAAGACAGGTTTATCCGGGCGTCTTATAAGCGTAGACATTCGCTTCGGTAGATGGGGAGGGAAATGTGCGGTAGATCACTATTTTCGGAGCATTCGTTTTGCAACGATTTATGAATGTTAAAAAAATGCCCCTCCGGAGAGGGGCATCAGGATTAACGCATAGTAACAAACTCTTCCGCGGCCGTCGGGTGGATGGCCACCGTGTTGTCGAAGTCTTTCTTGGTTGCGCCCATCTTCAGCGCCACGGCGAAGCCCTGCAGGATCTCGTCCATGCCGAAGCCGATGCCGTGGATGCCGACAATCTTCTCTTCCGGACCGACGCAGACCAGCTTCATGCGGCACGGCTGACGGTGTGAGGTGACGGCGGTGTACATCGCGGTAAACGCCGATTTATACACTTTCACCTGGTCGTCGCCGTACTGCTCACGCGCCTGCGGCTCGGTTAAGCCGACGGTGCCGATTGGCGGGTGGCTGAAAACCACGGTCGGGATGTTGCTGTAGTCCAGATGCTCGTCCGGCTTGTTGTTGAACAGGCGCTCGGAGAGACGACGACCCGCCGCAACGGCGACCGGCGTCAGCTCAACCGCGCCGGTGTTGTCGCCGACCGCATAAATGCCCGGTACGTTGGTGTTCTGGAATTTATCGACGACGATATAGCCTTTTTCGTCGGTTTTTACGCCCGTCACGCCCAGGTTGAAGTTATCGTTCGCAGGTTCACGGCCAATCGCCCAGATCAGGCAATCGACGGTCTGGCTGCGGCCATCTTCCAGCTCAAGCGTCAGGCTGCCGTCCGCGTTTTTCACCACCGCTTTTGGCACGGCGTTGGTGTGCAGGGTCGGGCCTTCGGTGTTCATCACTTCAACCAGCGTATCGACAATCAGCGGGTCAAAGCTGCGCAGCGGCGCGTGCTTACGTACGAACAGGTGCGCTTCTGCGCCCAGGCCGTTAATCACGCCGGCCAGTTCCACCGCAATGTAACCCGCGCCAACAACGGCAACGCGTTTTGGCAGGGCAGGCAGTTCGAAGAAACCGTCGGAGTCGATGCCGTATTCCACGCCCGGGATGTTCGGGTGGCTCGGACGACCGCCGGTGGCGATCAGGATGTGATCGGCGGTGATCGTCTCGCCGTTCACTTCGATCGTTTTCGCGTCCACAAAGCGGGCGAAACCGTGGATAACGTCAACGTTATTTTTACCCAGCACGTTGTCGTACGAGGTGTGAATGCGGTCGATGTAGGCGGTACGGCTGGCGATCAGTTTTTCCCAGTCGAAGCGGTTGATGGTGGTGTCAAAGCCGTAGTCCGGGCCATACATATGGATAGCCTCACGGATCTGCGCCGCATGCCACATCACCTTCTTCGGTACACAACCCACGTTCACGCAGGTGCCGCCCAGCGCTTTGGCTTCAATCAGCGCGCACTTCTGGCCGTACATGGCCGCACGGTTGATGGAGGCGATGCCGCCGCTGCCGCCGCCGATGGCGATGTAGTCATAATGCTTAGTCATTGCTTTTGTCCTTAATCGTGAATTGCCGCGATTGTATACCTGAAATCAATAGTTTCCACCGATGGCTGCGATTACTCCGGCACGATCCAACTGACGGTGGCGTGGCCTGTACCCGCTGGCACCAGCGTTTTATGCAGCCACGGCAGCACGTTGTTCATCTGCGCTTCAAGCTTCCACGGCGGGTTGATCACAATCATGCCGGAGGCGGTCATGCCGCGCTGATCGCTGTCAGGGCGTACCGCCAGCTCGATCTGCAGGATCTTACGGATGCCGGTGGCTTCCAGGTCTTTGATCATGCGTTTGATTTGCGCGCGCAGCACCACCGGGTACCACAGGGCATAGGTGCCGGTAGCAAAGCGTTTGTAGCCTTCGTGGATACCGGTTACCACCGCCTGATAGTCGGTTTTGATTTCGTACGGCGGGTCGATCAGCACCAGGCCGCGGCGGGAAACCGGCGGCAGCTTGGCTTTCAGCTGCTGGTAGCCGTCGGATTTTTCCACGCGGGCGCGGCTGTCTTTCTGAAATTCGGAACGCAGCAGCGGGAAGTCGCTCGGATGCAGTTCGGTCAGCTGGAGGCTGTCCTGCTCGCGCAGCAGCTGGCGTGCAATCAGCGGTGAGCCAGGGTAGTAGCGCAGCTGGCCGTTGCGGTTGAAGTGATTCACCACGCCGATGTACGGCTCCAGCTCGGCAGGCAGGTCGTCCTGCTGCCAGACGCGGGCAATCCCTTCCAGATATTCACCGGTACGCTCGGCATGCTCGCCGCTCAGCTGATAACGGCCCGCGCCCGCGTGCGTGTCCAGATAGAGAAACGGCTTCTCTTTCTCTTTGAGCGATTCGATGATCAGGCTCTGAACGGTGTGTTTAAGGACGTCGGCGTGGTTGCCTGCGTGGAAGCTGTGGCGATAACTGAGCATGGATGAATGTGTTCCAGGTAGTAAACGTAGGCCCGATAAGCGTAGCGCCATCGGGCAAAAATAGAGCGTATCGCCACAGTATACAGAAAAGTTTCCACTGCCGCGAAAGCGCAACGTCCGGCATTGAAATCCTCTACACTTAACCCCATTCTAGATCCCATATGCACAGCGCCGGATGCGCGCTTCATTCACCTATTTCAACAGGACAGCGTTTATGACCAATCCATTACTGACGCCTTTTTCGTTGCCGCCGTTTTCTAAAATCCTCCCTGAGCATGTGGTTCCAGCCGTTACGCAATCGCTGGACAACTGCCGCGCGGCGGTAGAAAGCGTGGTAGCGCAGGGCGCGCCGTACACCTGGGAAAATCTGTGTCAGCCGCTGGCCGAAGTGGACGACGTGCTGGGGCGTATCTTCTCCCCGGTGAGCCACCTGAACTCGGTAAAAAACAGCCCGGAACTGCGCGAAGCCTACGAACAGACCCTGCCGCTGCTCTCTGAGTACAGCACCTGGGTCGGTCAGCACGAAGGGCTGTACAAAGCCTACCGCGACCTGCGCGACGGCGACCATTATGCCGAACTGAGCACGGCGCAGAAAAAATCGGTCGATAACGCCCTGCGTGATTTTGAGCTGTCCGGGATTGGCCTGCCAAAAGAGAAGCAGACCCGCTACGGCGAAATCGCCGCGCGTCTGTCCGAGCTGGGCAACCAGTACAGCAACAACGTGCTCGACGCCACCATGGGCTGGACGAAGCTGATTACCGACGAAGCTATGCTTTCCGGTATGCCGGAAAGCGCGCTGGCGGCGGCAAAAGCCCAGGCTGAAGCGAAAGAGCAGGAAGGCTTCCTGTTAACGCTGGATATCCCGAGCTATCTGCCGGTGATGACCTACTGCGACAACCAGGCCCTGCGCGAAGAGATGTACCGCGCGTACAGCACCCGCGCCTCCGATCAGGGGCCGAATGCCGGTAAGTGGGACAACAGCCCGGTAATGGCGGAAATCCTCGCCCTGCGTCACGAGCTGGCGCAGCTGCTGGGCTTCGAAAACTACGCCGATAAATCCCTCGCCACCAAAATGGCGGAGAACCCGCAGCAGGTGCTCGACTTCCTGACCGATCTGGCGAAACGCGCCCGTCCGCAGGGTGAGAAAGAGCTGGCCCAGCTGCGCGCCTTCGCGAAAGCCGAGTTCGGCGTGGACGAGCTGCAGCCGTGGGATATCGCGTACTACAGCGAAAAACAGAAGCAGCACCTCTACAGCATCAGCGACGAGCAGCTGCGCCCGTACTTCCCGGAAAACAAAGCCGTTAACGGCCTGTTCGAAGTGGTAAAACGCATCTACGGCATCACCGCCAAAGAGCGTACCGATATCGACGTCTGGCACCCGGACGTGCGTTTCTTCGAGCTGTATGACGAGAAAAATGAGCTGCGCGGCAGCTTCTACCTCGATCTCTACGCGCGTGAGAACAAGCGCGGCGGGGCGTGGATGGATGACTGCGTGGGCCAGATGCGTAAAGCCGACGGTTCTCTGCAGAAGCCGGTCGCCTACCTGACCTGTAACTTCAACCGTCCGGTAAGCGGCAAACCGGCGCTGTTCACCCACGACGAAGTGATTACCCTGTTCCACGAGTTTGGTCATGGTCTGCACCATATGCTGACCCGCATCGAAACCGCAGGCGTGGCCGGTATCAGCGGTGTGCCGTGGGATGCCGTCGAGCTGCCAAGCCAGTTTATGGAAAACTGGTGCTGGGAGCCGGACGCGCTGGCGTTTATCTCCGGCCACTACGAGACCGGCGAACCGCTGCCGAAAGAGCTGCTGGACAAAATGCTGGCGGCGAAAAACTACCAGGCGGCGATGTTTATCCTGCGCCAGCTGGAGTTCGGACTGTTCGACTTCCGCCTGCACGCCGAGTTCAGCCCGGAGCAGGGTGCGAAGATTCTTGAGACCCTGGCCGAGATTAAAAAGCAGGTCGCCGTGATCCCTGGGCCAACCTGGGGCCGCTTCCCGCACGCGTTCAGCCACATCTTCGCTGGCGGCTACGCGGCGGGTTACTACAGCTACCTGTGGGCCGACGTGCTGGCGGCGGATGCCTTCTCTCGTTTCGAAGAAGAGGGGATTTTCAACCGTGAAACCGGCCAGTCGTTCCTCGACAATATCCTGACCCGCGGCGGGTCTGAAGAGCCAATGGTGCTGTTCAAACGCTTCCGCGGACGCGAGCCGCAGCTGGATGCGATGCTTGAGCATTACGGGATCAAAGGCTGATTGTTACGTGAAGATCTGCTTAGTTGATGAAACAGGCGCCGGAGACGGCGCCTTATCTGTTCTGGCGGCCCGCTGGGGGCTGGAGCACGATGAAGAAAACCTGATGGCGCTGGTGATGACGCCGGAACATCTCGAATTACGCAAGCGCGACGAACCGAAGCTCGGCGGGATTTTCGTCGATTTTGTCGGCGGCGCGATGGCGCACCGGCGCAAGTTCGGCGGCGGTCGCGGCGAAGCGGTGGCCAAAGCGGTCGGCATCAAAGGGAGCTACCTCCCGGACGTGGTCGATGCCACGGCGGGGCTGGGGCGCGATGCGTTTGTGCTGGCGTCTGTCGGCTGTCGCGTGCGGATGCTGGAGCGAAATCCGGTGGTCGCTGCGCTGCTCGACGATGGGCTGGCGCGAGGCTACGCGGACCCGGAAATCGGCCCCTGGCTGCAGGATCGTTTGCAGCTGATCCACGCCTCCAGCCTGACGGCATTGACGGATATCACCCCGCGCCCGCAGGTGGTCTATCTCGACCCTATGTTCCCGCATAAGCAGAAAAGCGCGCTGGTGAAGAAAGAGATGCGGGTGTTTCAGTCGCTGGTGGGGCCGGATTTGGATGCCGATGGCCTGCTGGAGCCGGCTCGTCAGCTTGCCACGAAGCGGGTGGTGGTAAAGCGCCCGGACTATGCGCCGCCGCTGGCGAACGTTGCGACCACTAACGCGGTGACCACCAAAGGGCACCGGTTTGATATTTATCCGGGTACGCCGGAATAAAAAAAGCCGGGTGGCGGCTTCGCCTTACCCGGCCTGCGTCCTCGATCTATTCCCTCTCCCTTTGGGAGAGGGTTAGGGTGAGGGGAATTTAACGCGCTTATTCGTCTTCTTCGTCACGCAGTGGAACAATTAGCATATCCACGTGAACGGTGTTAATCAGCTGGCGCGCTGAAGACATCAGCTTGCTCCAGAAGTCCTGATGGTGACCGCAAACCACCAGGTCCATATCGTATTTCTTGATCGCATCAACCAGCACCTGGCCCAGGTCGCCGCTGCCGCTAAGGGTTTCGGTAATTGGATAGCCCGCGTTGGTGGAGAGTTCGCTCAGGGCATGGTGAGTCTCTTCGGAAATGCGTTTTTGCATATCGCCAAGATTCACGTCGATCAGACCGGTGTAGAGGTCGGAGTAATTCACGTCAACGTGAATCAGCGAAACTTTCGCGTTGTAGGGACGTGCCATGGATACCGCTTTATCAACCAGCACTTTGCTCTCAGGGGAGAGGTCAACCGCGATGAGAATGTGTTTGTAAGCCATAGTGTTACTCCTTCCTTAAGTTATCGATGACTAAGTGAGAATGCCGTCGTCTGATACTTTCATTACGGCCCAGTTAAACATATTTTTCAAGCTTTGGTGTTGATAACGATTAACCTTGTGGCAAAAAAATTAACGGATCTCCTACACTATTAAATGAGCCGTTCGGATATTAAAACGCGAACCGGATCGACTTTTGGTCATTCTTTCACTGAACTGTCTGTCAGGGCATTGGGGTGCGGTAGCTCAGGAGCCTTGCTTCGTGGGCGGACGCCGGGGAGGATGTATGATTAGCACCGTCGCATTGTTTTGGGCGTTATGCGTGGTTTGCATAGTGAATATGGCGCGCTACTTCTCATCGTTACGTGCGCTGTTAGTGGTACTTCGTGGTTGCGATCCGTTGCTTTATCAGTATGTGGACGGTGGAGGGTTCTTCACCTCGCATGGACAGCCCAGCAAGCAGATGCGTCTGGTGGGATACATCTACTACCAGCGCTACCGCGATCATCACGATGAAGAGTTTATTCGTCGCTGCGAGCGCCTGCGTCGTCAGTTCATTTTGACCAGCGCCCTGTGCGGGCTGGTCGTGGTCAGTATGATTGCATTGATGATTTGGCACTGAGCATCACAGCAGGCGGGGAAAGCCCCGCCTACTTTCATCTGGCTCAGGGCTTAACTGAGAACCGGAGACTGGAGATATTGTTCTCAATCGAAATAACCTTTCCGCTATAGGCAATGTTCACTTCCCCGCTTGTATCAATACTGGCCGAGGTTATCGTGCCTGTACCTTCGATTACCGGATACTTCATAGCAAGCTGATGGATAATATCAGTGTCTTTCCCTGCAAGCGCCCCCGAGAGATAATAACGGTAGATTGGTGGTACGGTTGTGCCGCCCTGATTGTTCACGGTCATATAGAGCCAGACGCTATCGGATAATTTATAAGCGCGCTGTAGCTCATCGCTATTTCGCTGATTGGGCTGATGGTTTAACCAGAGAAATCCAATGACCAGAACCAGAAGTGAAGCGGTAACAAGGCGATGAATCCATTTAATAGCCGTTTTGAATGGCATAGTCTATTCCTTCTCTGATGTTGCGTTGGTCCGTTGGGTCGTCTCCGTAAGGCGGCTTTTCGTACCATTTTCCCCATTCCGGTTTTGAGGTACCTGCCCGGCCTTGAGCCCAGCCTGCGCCCATAAGAAGGATGTTTGCAGGGATACCTGCCGCAGTACCTGCGGCTCCGAAGTTGAAGTTACCAAATGCAGCAAAATAAGGGTCGAATTTTTTATAATCCCAGGGACTGCCATTTCGGACTTTTTGGTAGAATCAATAATACGTTGAGGGCGTGGCCATATTGCGTGACATTCCGTTAAGGCGTGCCTCACGCATATTGTTCGCTATAACGATTGAACCCGGTCCTGAGATAGGGACAGAAGCCATACATTCTCCTTTGTCTGGATTTATCTTCTGGCCGCCATGATAGTTTTTTCTGTGTTTTGAAATTGAGCAAAAAATGTTCATAAAATCCTCATGTTATCAAACACCTCATGGCAAATAGCAGCCATAAAAAAAGCGGGTCAGTTTCCTGACCCGCTTTTTTATCGCCTTCAACCGATTAAATCAGCTTCAGCGAAATCCAGTACAAACCGCCAGACAGCAGGATTGAGGCCGGAAGGGTGAACACCCAGGCCATCAGAATGTTGGTCACGGTTTTGCGCTGCAGACCGCCGCCGTCAACAATCATGGTACCTGCCACGGACGAGGAGAGTACGTGGGTGGTGGATACCGGCATACCGGTGTAGCTCGCCAGACCGATAGACACTGCCGCCGTCATCTGCGCGGACATACCCTGCGCATAGGTCATGCCTTTCTTACCGATCTTCTCTCCGATGGTGGTCGCCACACGACGCCAGCCAATCATCGTACCAATACCGAGTGCCAGCGCGACGGCCATGATGATCCAGATTGGCGCGTACTCAATGGTGTTGAGCATATCGCTTTTCAGTTTCTTCAGCAGACGTTTGTCGTCACCATTCACCTCTGGCAGCTTCGCGACTTTATCGGTCACGTCAGAGATGCAGAGCATGATACGACGCAGCTGACCACGCTGTTCAACGGCCAGTTTGTCGTAGCTCTCGATGTCGCCCAGCATGCCCTTGGCGCGTTCCAGCGCGTTAATCGCGTTAGCTGGATGGCAGTGGAATTCGCCAGGCGCGGTGGTTGCACCTGCTTCCGGAGAAGGGATCAACTGATCAACGCCGGTCGCTTTTTTCAGCAGGTCAGGATGCTGCTGGAAATAGGTTTCAACGTTGTTGACCGCATCGCGGGTACGTGTGATTTCGTAACCGGAGGCATTCATGTTCACCACGAAGCCTGCCGGTGCGACGCCGATCAGAACCAGCATCACCAGACCAATGCCTTTCTGCCCGTCGTTCGCGCCGTGTGAGAAGGCCACGCCGATAGCAGAAATGATCAGGGCGATACGCGTCCAGAACGGCGGCTTTTTCTTGCCGTCTTTCTTCTCACGCTCTGCTGGCGTCAGGTGGATACGCGCACGTTTTTTCGTGTTACTCCAGTAGCGACGCAGGATGAAAATCAATCCCCCCGCGACTACCAGACCCACGATAGGGGAGATGATCAGGGAGCCGAAAATGCCCAGTACTTTAGGCAGGTTCAGCGCATCAACAACCGATGTCCCGGTCATCAGGGCGTTGGTTAACCCGATGCCGATAATCGCGCCGATGAGCGTGTGAGAACTGGATGCAGGCAGGCCAAAATACCAGGTACCGAGGTTCCAGATAATTGCAGCAAGCAGCATTGAGAACACCATAGCGAGGCCATGGCCAGAACTAACGTTAAGCAGCAGATCCGTTGGCAGCATATGCACGATGGCATACGCAACGCTCAGCCCGCCCAGGAGAACACCAAAAAAGTTAAATACCGCCGCCATAACAACCGCAAGCTGCGATCGCATTGCGCGAGTGTAGATAACCGTCGCTACTGCGTTTGCAGTGTCGTGGAAGCCGTTGATCGCTTCGTAAAACAGTACAAAAACCAGAGCAAGCAATAATAAAAGCCCGGTATGTAAATCCAGGCCGGCAAACAAATGTAGCATAGGACGTTACGCCATTTTGAGGACATGAACGCGGCGCATTATCCAGGACAAATGCGCGGCGGGCAAAGTGAAATATAGACTTTTTTTGACATACCACCTGATTTGAGAAATGCCTCATAAAGGATATTCTTTAAATTTCAATGGAATGCCTTTGTAATATCTTTTTACGCTGGTGTGACCACAGAGGAAACTTTACAATCCGCGGCAGTTAACAAAGAGGGTTTTGACGTGGAAAGGTTTGATGCCGTGGTAATTGGCGCCGGTGCGGCGGGTATGTTTTGTGCGGCAATGGCCGGACAGGCGGGTCGTCGCGTACTGCTGCTGGATAACGGTAAAAAGCCCGGTCGTAAGATCCTGATGTCCGGCGGCGGGCGCTGCAACTTTACTAATCTGTATGTTGAACCCGCGGCCTATTTGAGCCAAAACCGTCATTTTTGTAAATCTGCGCTGGCGCGCTATACACAATGGGATTTTATCGATCTCGTGGGCAAGCACGGCATCGCGTGGCATGAAAAGACGCTGGGACAGCTGTTCTGCGACGACTCCGCGCAGCAGATTGTCGATATGCTGGTGGCCGAGTGCGAGAAGGGCGGTGTGGTGATGCGTCTGCGCACGGAAGTGCTGGAGGTCGCCCGCGACGACCAGGGCTATACGCTGCAGCTGAACGGTGAAACCGTCAGCGCTGACAGCCTGGTGATCGCCAGCGGCGGCCTGTCGATGCCGGGGCTGGGCGCCTCCCCGTTCGGCTATAAGATTGCCGAACAGTTTGGCCTGAAAGTCTTGCCTACGCGCGCCGGGCTGGTGCCGTTTACGCTGCATAAACCGCTTCTCGAACAGCTTCAGACGCTGTCCGGCGTGTCTGTTCCCTCTGTGATTACCGCCGAAGACGGGACGGTGTTCCGCGAAAATCTGCTCTTTACCCATCGCGGCCTCTCCGGCCCGGCGGTACTGCAAATCTCCAGCTACTGGCAGCCGGGTGAGTTCGTCACGGTTAACCTGCTTCCGGAGTGCGATCTGGATGCTTTTCTTAACGAGCAGCGTACCGCGCACCCAAATCAAAGCCTGAAAAACACCCTGGCAATGCAGCTGCCAAAACGTCTGGTGGAATGTTTGCAGGCGCTGGGGCAGATCCCGGACGTGTCGCTTAAGCAGTTGAATAGCCGCGAGCAGGAAACGCTGGTAGAGACGCTGACAAACTGGCGCGTTCAGCCAAACGGCACCGAGGGCTACCGTACGGCAGAGGTCACGCTGGGCGGGGTCGACACGAATGAGCTCTCTTCCCGCACCATGGAAGCGCGCAACGTGCCGGGGCTCTATTTTATTGGCGAAGTGATGGACGTGACCGGCTGGCTCGGCGGCTACAACTTCCAGTGGGCTTGGGCAAGTGCCTGGGCGTGTGCTCAGGCGCTGGCAGATGTCCGAGGACAATAAAGTTGTACACAAAGCACTAAAGTTGTAACCATTCTCAAAAAACGACGCTAATGTTGTATACTTACTGAATGTGTGGTTATAGGGTTGGAGACTATAAAATGCACATATAGGTACGTATCAATGTCGTTTTTAGGGTACGATCATGGCTAGGGGTAGGCGTCTCAAATCCTATTTGGATTATGAAAATGCGCTAGGTGACGGCATAGGAGTGGGCTATGGCCAAAGTTATCAGCCCTGGCTTAGAGCTCAGGACGTTAAATCCCGTGGAAACCGTTCGATAGTCTTTGGCCTTAAGACGTTTCGAAACCATCATCTCCTTTCTTCTGTCGAAAGTAACTTTTTCTATCTGGCTGAGTTTAATGACTCGGTGATTGATATCCGGGAACAATTCCCACTCTTTCCTCTCCGGCTTACCCTACAAATAGCAAATCATCTACATTTTCAACATCCTATGGTGAGGGGAGTAAGAGGAGTACCTGTCGAAGTTCTGAATGTTATGACAACCGATTTTTTACTGACCTTGAGAACTCCTGAAGGCGGACTTCGATACAAAGCTATAGCAGTAAAACATAACGAGAGCATACCTGAACGCGAAGCCCAAAAACTTGAAATAGAGAGGATGTTTTGGCAGTTGATTGATGTTGAGTTTCAAATTTATGTTGGCTCGGAACTCAATAACGTCGTCGGTAAAAACATTTGCTGGGCTACTTCTGTATTAAGAGATGGTTCTGAATTTTATGATAAATATCCTCTTGATAAAATCCTATGGAAGCTTAAACCAGATGTTTATCCCATAGTAGGACTACGTGCAATGATTTCATCAATCTTTGGGGTAGATGCACAAGAAGCGATGATGTTATTGCAGGCAATGATTGGATTAAAAATGATAAATGTTGATTTATCATATCCAATACTCGAAACCGGTCTGATAAAGATAATTTCCAATGACCACTATATAGGACTGAACGCAAATGGATATTATTAGGAATTCAGTCTGGCTCTCTCAAGGCACTGATTTGCTTGCAGAGGGACTTTACCGTGTTTTGGATTTTGACAGAAAGGTCGATTTGTTAATTTTGTTTAAAATAAAATCAGAAAGAACGGGTAAGCCAATCCCTTTCTCATTTTCAATGTTTAAATATTATATTGAATCAAATAGCATAACTTGTAAAGATTATATATATCCTTCATATATGTTAGTAGATGAGAAAGAAATAACAGATAAAGACAGAGGAAGGCGAGATGAAAATTACAATATCATTAAAGATCTTGTAGATGACAGAATGTTTCTGTTCGACTATGCATTACATAAAAAGTCGCACCTTTTAATGGATTACTCCAGAAATAAAAAAATATCACAATATACTATCAGAACGCTTCTGGCGTTGTATTGGCGACATGGGCAGGATATTTATGCATTGCTACCCGCATTCTCGAACTGTGGCGCCGCTGGGAAAAGTAGAATCAAACATGAAATTAAACTTGGGAATTCCAAAAAAAACAGAGCATTACCTAATGAACGATCACGTGTTTTCATTCTTAATGAAAGAGATATAAATAATATTAGAAAATCTCTCATTACGTATCATTATAAAGTTAACGGAGATACGATAAAGAAAACATTAGAGAGACATATTGATTTGTATTTTAGGGATGAAATTAAAACAGCAAACCTAGAAAATAGAGCTCCATATGTTCCTTCTTTAAAACAATTTTCATACTGGAATAAAAAACTCTTCACTAAAGATTTCTCGATAAATAAGAAGAACACGAAAAAAGAAATAGACCTCAAAATGCGGGCGCTTTTAGGTAGTGTGGCTAATACAACTGTTTTGCCGGGTGATGTTTTCGAAATAGACTCAACTGTCGCTGATGTACATCTTATTTCGAGTTTAAACAGACGAAAAGTCATTGGGCGTCCTACTATTTATACAGTGGTGGATCGTGCAACAAGAATGATTGTTGGCCTTCATGTTTCTTTATACCATGCTTCATGGCGAGCCGCCCGACAAGCGTTAGCAAATTGCTTTATGCCAAAAAAAGAATATTGTAGATTATTTGGAATCTCTATTACTGATGATGATTGGCCTTGTTCTCACATTCCATTAACATTGATGTGTGAGAACGGGGAGATGATTGGTCTTAAACCTCAGGAAGAGATGACCCCCCTGACAAAACTTGAGTTTGCGCCAGTCGGTAGAGGCGACAGAAAAAGCATTGTTGAACGCTGTTTCGGCATTCTGAATGATGAGGTTATTCATAGGCTTATTGGAACAACACGAAGGGGAAAGATTGTTAAAGGAGAGCCAACACCGCAATCTAGGGCTTGTTTAACGATTCAGGAGGTCACGTCTTTACTGATTCGGGAGATACTTGCACATAATCAGAGAACGTATGAGGAACTGGCTTATATCAATCCCTTACTGATTGAAAATGATCTCGTAATATCACCAAAAAATAGTTGGATGATAAGCTTAAAGCACGGGAGATTCAGCGCAAGAGCCGTTGGGGCCGACGAAGTGATCGCACGATTGTTAATCCCTGTGAACGCTAACATTACCGCCGGTGGGATTCAGTACAATAATCTTTTTTATGAATGTGATCCTGAAATTGCATCAGGTGTCAGAGTATTTGGAAGAACCACTTGTGAAGCAAGAATAGATGACAATTGCGTAGATTATATATATGTAAGATTTGACAAAAATAGCATTTTCAAAAAACATTACCTACTTAAGAAAAGAGATGTATTTAAAGGGAAAGCTCATCTTGATACAGATGTAATGGCTGATTGGGTAGATACTCAAAAAGAAATTAATTTATTTACTCTGGATTCGCTCAGCAATATCAATAATAAAGATGAATTTAACAGGAAAGGTAACGAAAGATTAAATGAAATATACGAATCTCGCCGGGTACATGGTAAAGATATTAAAAAGAACAGGAAAAATGAACTTGATTCATTAGGGCGAACTCATGTTGCTAATGGAAGATCTGAACCCCTACTTCCTTCATCCAGTAATGTTCTGCTTTTGCCTGGCCGGGAGGAGAAACAAAGATGGTTAAAAGGTAAGAAGAAGACTGAGGACGCAGAATAATGAACCTTATACGGCGCGTTTCAGCGATATATAAAGAACAGGAGTTACCTGAGTATCGTGGCAATCCCTTAATTGAAGCACTTCCTGAAGCGCTTACGGAAGATGAAGTACTTCTGGAAATGAGTTATTTCCCCGAAATTGACGAAAAAATCCGCTGGACTGCCCCGGCGAATGTTAGAGAGCAGTATGTCGAACGTATAAAGAAATTCCGTTGCCCTCAAACCAATCTTATCCAGGCTTATAAGATGATCTTACGGGCACTTAGGGAAAGCTATGCAGCTCGTAATCCTTTAAAAAGCGGAACAATTCAATATCTTCATTACTATGGAAATGAGCGTCCTGATATTGAGCCAGAAAGTGGATATTTTAAATCCCAGGCTGAAACTATTACGATAGTTGGAATGAGTGGTTCTGGAAAAACTACCATGATTGAGCAAGTCATGGATCATTTCCCTCAGATTATAGAACACAGCAGCTATAAAGGAGTTTTTCCCGGCTTCAGTAAGCAAATTGTATGGGTAAAGATTAATTGTCCATACAATTCAAGTGTGAGAGACCTTTGTGAAGAGATTTTACAAAAATTAGATGATGCAATTGGTATTGAACGAACTACACCTGAGATTAGAAATGGTGCTCTGGCTCGCCAGATTGCACAAAGAATTAAATCATCATTTTTGGGTATCCTTGTTATTGATGAAATGCAGAGGCTTAAATTTTCAAGAACCGGGGGTGAGAGTAAGTTGATTGATTTTTTACATGAAATTGTAGATTCCATGGGGGTATCTATGGTTTTTTGTGGAAATCATCCTTTTGACGAGACGCTGACAAAGAAAATGAGAATTGCCAGGCGGGCAGAGTCTGGTGGTTACATGAAAATTAAGAATGTTAGATACGATTCACAAGACTGGCAATCGTTTATTCATTATTTATGGCCATTACAATGGACAAATGTTGAAACTCCATTAAATGATGAGTTAAACGAAAAATTATTCATTTTATCTAAAGGCAATATTGGATTGGCTCAGATGATTTATCGGGGGGCACAATTAAAGGTTATCGGTAGCGGCAATGAAATCATCACTGGCGCAGTCTTGTCGGCCTCTGTACCGGTACTCGTGAGTCATACGGAGGAATATAAGGATACTCCACTCCCGGGGGCCGCGACTGAAGATGAGGAAGCTAAATGGCTCTCTGCATCTAATGAGGGTGATGCTTCGGCTAAAATCATGGCAGAGAAGTCCCTAAAGTCTTTGATCCCTGGGGATATAGACAGGCCACAGCACAAGGAATTCGTAGGAAAAATAGACGAGGTTTTGCGCAATTTCGACGAGAAAATACTGTCTCTTGACCACGATCTTGTTATCAACAGAACAGCTGAAAAGAAAAATACCTACGATGCTCTTCAGCGTTGCGGGCTTATAAATATAGATCCACTTAATAAATTGTAATGAGGTAACAGTTCGTAACGGTCAAAGAGAGGTGTGGGAAATGAGAATGTTGCCTGTTTTGCCTGATGAATCCTTGTTCAGCCGGTTTTGTCGGACAACTACCGTGTACGGTATGTCCCCATCTTCTCTGTTAACGATCATTTTCAACAAACCTGATATGAACGTCCATCCAATTCTCAATTCAGGATTAAAGGCTATTTCTCTTCATACATCCGAAAGTGCAGATCAGCTCTGGCATGAACAGACTTTACTCCCTCTTTTTGCCTGGGCACTACCAATCAGTCGTAATGAAATTATGGATTTCAACACGACCCCTGCCAGGCTTAATCGATTGTGCCGCCTTAGTAATTTTTCACTAGGGCAGCGCACACTATTGAAGTTTTGCCCGGTTTGCGCTCGTGAAGATACTTTTCATTATGGTGTTACTTATTGGCATCTGGCGCATCAGCTTCATGGGGTTACAACCTGCCATCGGCATCCGGTAGCGCTTGAAAGCATCCATGTCCCTTCTTCACCGCACATACGTATTGGACTGATGCCTCCTGTTTCGTATACAGAACAACTTAGCAATGAGATAGACTTCGATTTTGCTAAGTTTTGTTATGAGTCCCTAAATATAATCAGAAGAAAAGATATTACACACCCCAATTACATGGATGTACTTAAAAAGTTGAATTTATTATCATTGGATGGAAATTTAAAGAAAAATGTATTCTACGCACATGTTTATGCTAAGTGCCAGTTATTTGGGGAGGGTTCATCGGGACTTATACCAACATCCCTAACTGATTATCATTACTGGGAGCCTATACTCAAAGACAAATGTTGTCAGCATCCCACAAAGCATCTTTTGCTTTGTTATTGTTTGTTAAATACTTGCTGGCCAACGTATGCAGGAAGTCGTACTAATAAAAAGAAAGAAATCTTTAAAAGTCATAAGAAATACAGTTTTCATATAGTTGAAAATAATACTAGTGTTAGCAACCTTGGGAAGGAATTTAGTCGCAGCAGATGTTACATTAAAACACTTATTTATAAAAAATACCTGAGGGCGTTTAAGCGAAACACAAAAATTAATATATTCACTGAATTGCTTATCAAGTCTATGGCTGTAAGGGGGTTTAGTCTGGCATCCATAGCTGAGAAAAACTCATTATCGGAAGGAGCTGTATCCTCTGTAATTTCATCTTGTTACGGTTTATGCTCATGGCGTAAAAAATGTAAAAAAGATTCTTTAAGACGGCGTCATAAGCAGAAAATATTAAGGTTTATACATAATCAATCCGTTTCTATAACACGAAAGTTAGTCAAAGAAAGTTGTTATGCAAGTTTCTATTGGCTAAATAAACATGAATGTGACTGGCTTAATTCCTGTCTTCCTAAAACAATACGATGCTATAAAAATAAAAGAGTAGACTGGAGCGAGAGAGATATTATCTCATCATCATTAATAAATGATGTTTTATCTCAGGGGCAGTACTCGATGTCACTTACAAGTCTAGATGCTTTACTGGGAGGGCATGGCTGGCTTTTGAAATACAGAGATAAACTACCAATGACAATGATACTTCTCAGAAAAATGGAACTAATTAAATAAGAGGGAGTTATATGGTTTACGAAAATGAATTGTGGCACAGTTTTCTTCTGCGTTCACAGATAATGTATAACTTATCCAATTGCAGGAACATAATATCAAAGCATGGCGCACTAAGGTACGATGCCTTTCCTCGTTTCGAACTGATTGATATGTACAAATTGCATAGCTTGCAGGATATATATGACATTCTTGCCACTAGAAATGGTTATATACTAACTTCCAATATAGTGTCGTTATCTTCTGGTGTTTACGGGTATTTTAACGCTGTTGAAGATGCCTGTCGGAAAAATTTTCACATAACTAATTCATATCCATTGGTAAACATCTCAAACATTCGTTACTGTCACAAATGTATTGTTGAAGATATACACTCTAAAGGCATTGGTTATCTGCGTCATAGATGGTTGTTTGAATCTAAATGTGCAGTTCATAGTACCAGTTTATATGAGGTTTGTTTTGATAACTATTTGAATGCAGTGAAAGGACTTAGTGACTTAATTATAAGTGGAATAAATCCTCATGGTTATTGTTCCCTTGTGGTTGACATTTCAAATCCTTTCAAAACTCCAGTGTATTTATTGCCATGTGCCAGGGATAAAATTTTAAAATGGATTTCTGACAATAAAAATGAGCTGGTTTACTTTCTCTTTGACCTCTTTAAAAGTAAATCGCATTCTAGTTTATTAAAGGTTATTGAAGTCAGGATAATGCATAGTAGTTATATTTCTGCGGTGTTCAGGATATTGAGTGAGGTTAATTTTTGTAATTTCAACTCATTTATTACCGATTTATTCGAGGACGTAAGTTATGCCTCTGTTGGACTTGATGATTATTCTGTTAATGTGGATTTTCTCAGGCTAAAAGCCGCAGATTGCAAATTTTGCCGGTTCAATGGTAAAAATTTTTGCTCACTTTTTAATGTAAAGCTTCTTCGCTAATTTTTACTTCATTTATAAACTACTAAGAAAGCTAATAAGATAGGGTTATATATTTTGATTAGGGCGGGAATAAATTATCACTTCCCGAGTATCCCTGGGGGTTACCACCTGAGTATGATGCCGGTTAGCAACAACGTCTAAAAGACCTACGATCACGATAAATGTCACTGGGTCACTCTCAAGCAAAGTGGTCAGGGGTGCTAGATACCAGTACTGCTTACTCAACACGGCCTTGTTTTTGAAAGATGCCGAATCTTGGCAAGAGGCGTATTACAGCCTATAGTCTGTTAATGAGTATTACAGCTTATCTGCTGTAAATCCATTCGTTGTGCTTGTTAACCCGTCGATACGGAAGATCACTTATGAACACTCAATACGCTTTGAAGACCTTGAATCAGTTGCGTCCTGTTTTAATCGGCTTTCGCAAAGCCAATGGACTGACGCAAAGAGATGTTTCTGAACGTTTGGGTGTAACACAGCAAACTTATGCCCGACTGGAGGCCAACCCTGCAAGTGTGGGTTTTGAGCGTTTGTTTAGAGTGTTCAGCGTCCTTGGAGTGGAGATCGTACTTTCATCCAGGGAACCATTGTCAGATGCAAAGCCCGAATACGGAGCTTTGCACAATGATTCTTCACTTCCAGCCAGGCGGGAGAAATGGTGACGCCATGCGCTTCCCGGTCTAATTGTCTGCAGCAATATTAACCCCTTAGCGGCCTGAAGTATCAGGTTGCTATGAAGCCTTTCGTTTCTTCTGTTATGTTAAATACACCAGTTTGAGCTGTTTCGGACAACCATAAATTATCTCTTCACTCTTAAATGAAAATTTTATGTCGATCACATTATCGATGAATTTAGGAAATAATCCGTAAATGAAAATCTATCTACCTTTAAATTTATCAATGTCCGTACGACATAATTAATATCAAAGAATGTGTATTATTATCATTTAAGTCATAAAAGCCATGAGTCAGTTCCAAAAAATATAATGAGCATTGAAATTATTACCCATCATTCTGGAGTTTTAACTTAGCCATGTATCGAACCACAAGTTGGCTTCCGGTGTTTTGAGGAGCAGTAAAGTTCACAAAGCGCGACCAGATCATAATCCAGAAATGTCGTTAAGATATTCTCAATAACGGTTATCCCTGCATGCTGGCAGGCATTTGAAAATATATTTTGTATTCAGGTTGCAGCAAAACGCTTTCTTACACACAGGACTTCATATGCGGCTCAAAAAATTAAAACTGAAAAACTTCAGAGGCTACAGAAACTCTACTGAAATCATTATTGATGAAGGCATGACGGGCATTGTTGGTCGTAATGACTTTGGGAAATCAACGCTTCTGGAAGCGCTGGCTATTTTTTTTGAAACAGAAGGAATGAAGGCTGACAAGAATGACATGAACTGTTTCAGCCTGAGAGAAGGGGAGGGCCGTTTTGAAATAGCCTGTGAATTCGATGATCTGCCCGATTTTATCATGATCGACGACAGGGTGCAGACCACGCTCGCCTCAGAACATCTGCTGAATGAAGACGGCAATTTTGAAATCGTCAAAACGTTTAAAGCAACGACCTCAGGAAAACCGGAGCAGACCTGCATCCGCTGCATCCACCCGGATGAGGAGCCCCTGAGAAATTTACTGGGCATGAAAATTTCCGAACTCAAGGCGGTGGGAAAAGAAGTTGAAAAAAATGTGGCGGATAAACGCACCGCATCGTTATGGCGTCAGGCCATCAGGGAAGCCGCCGCTCCCTATACCTGTTCGGAAATGTTGCTGGATGTCGATAAAGAGTTTGGAACCGACACAAAATCATTATGGGGTAAGATCCTCGATTTGCTGCCCACGTATGCGATTTTCAAAGCCGACAGGGAAAGCAGCGACGGGGATTCAGAAGCTAAAAACCCCTTACAGCAGGCCGTAAAAGACGCTCAGGCGGCGCTGCAGGACAAAATTACAGCGCTGGAAAATGAGATCCAGGACAGCGTACTGGATGTCGCACAGAGAACGCTGGATAAATTACGTGAAATGGCCCCCGAACTCGCCAGTGAACTGACTCCACGATTTAAGGAAAAACCCAAGTGGACCTTCAATTTCACCCTGGACGGGGAAAATGGCATCCCCATCAATAAGCGCGGCAGCGGGATAAGGAGGCTTATCCTGTTGAATTTTTTCCGGGCTGAGGCTGAAAAGAATGTCGCGGGGACGCCCAGAAACATGATTTATGCCATCGAAGAGCCTGAAACGTCACAGCATCCAAACTATCAGATGATGCTGATGAAAGCGTTGCTGGCACTGGCAGGCCAGCCGCACCGTCAGATTATCGTCACCACCCATGTCCCGGCGCTGGCCGGATTGATCCCTGTCGAAGGTGTACGTTATGTCACCCGAAATGAGGCGGGTGAACCCGTAGTAAAAATGCCGGATGACGCTGTGCTGAAGGAAGCCACTGAAAGCCTGGGGGTGCTACCAGAGACCGGTATGGAAAGGGCGCAGGGGATTGTTCTGGTAGAGGGAAAGTCGGATGTCACTTTCCTGAGGCATGCGGCCAGTTCATTAAAACAGTCAGGTGTGCTGCCAGCCTCTCTGGAGGACGTGAAAATAGTGCCAGTCCTCATAGGAGGGTGTGGCAGCGTCAAACACTGGGTTACATTGAATCTGGCCAACGATCTGGGGCTTCCCTGGTGCGTTTTTCTGGACTCCGATATTGGGGGAGACCCTGCACAGGTTATGTCCATTCAGAAACGTAAAAGAGAAGTGGAGGATGCCGGTAAGGTATTCTTCGCCACGCGTAAACGTGAAATAGAGAACTATCTCTGCCCGGATCTGATCGAAGAAATGACCGGTGTAGCCGTCACGTTTACGGACACCTGTGATGCTAAAAAAATAATTGGCCGGGCGGTGGGAATGAAGCCCGATAATGTGCTTGATAAATTCTGGCCCCGGATGACAGCGGAAAGAATCATCTCAAGATCAACCTATCATGACGGAATGCAGGAAAGGATTGAGCTGGTTGAGATCCTGAGCGATATTGTTGCCATGACGAGATAATGTGTAAAAATTATCGCTGCTGCATATATTCCGGTCCACAGCAAAGGACCGGAGTATAGTATATAAAAAACCCGAAATTAATCGGGTTTTAATTATTTAACGTTTAACAGGCTCCCGTGCCCGGGAGTGAATTAAAATTACGCTTATTATGGCGTTTTTGCAATCTTTATTTTTGACTGCCAAGCCATTTATTCATCTGCTCGATTTCACCTTTCTGAGCTTTAATGATGTCCTGCGCAAGCTTTCTCATTTCGGGATCTTTTCCGTATTTAAGTTCGGTCTCAGCCATTGCTATTGCTCCTTCATGGTGTGCGATCATACCTTTTGCAAAGGCCTTATCGGGATCGGGCTCATTAACGGCGGCCATCATTTTGTCATGCATGTCTTTCATGCCAGCCATATATTCCTGTGACGATGCCGATGAGTGCATATCTGACATTTTCATTTCCGAATGTTCAGCAGAAATGGCTGGCAGGGATAACATTAATATTACAAAAAGGGTGTTTTTGATTTTCATTTAATAAATCCTTTTCAGGTAGGTACCGGTTAATTGTAGCTGAGTCAGATAAAAAAGCCCCCTGACGGGGGCAAAAATCTCACAACATATCCGGTTAAGGAATAATCTATCAAGGAAAGGGTAAAAGCACGGATACTACAGTCGCATTCAGCCTGCATTGATCATGCGGCGGTGCGCTTCGGCCATGGCCTGATGTGGGCCGGATTGCCCGTTATTCATGAATTCATGGGCAACCGCTGCTCTTTCATGCTCATTCATCGCCGTGTAAGATGTTGACGGGACGGTCGTGGATACTGTGTTATTTCCCATCATCTTCTGATGACTTTCCACCATTTTCTGGTGCGCATCCGCCGAGCCGTTCGTCATGGTTTCATGAGCAATAATGGCCTGTTCATGCTGGTCCATACCGGTCATACGAGGAGCAGTCCCCTGGATCCCGACAGGAGCCGCAGCAGACTGCATCTGGTGAGCAGGAGCCTGTGCATTGTTGACGCGATCATGGATATTCACGGTTTCAGTGGCCCAGGACGATGTAATTAAACCAAAGCCCAGCAAAGATGCTAATACGATATTTTTCATGATAACTCTCCATTTCTGAATTAGTGATGTCCGGGGAAGTACAACCGGTGTTTTCAGTTCCATAACTGAAACAGGTTCGGCAGCGTTTATTTCTCCGGGAGAAGGCTGGATATTCATTTCCTGGCGTACTCTGACGCCGGGTATTGATGAAGCAATCCAGCCTTCCTGATAAGTTGCACTAATTATATCGAATGGCTTCTGTTTGCTGCATGACAGGCTAATGACATCTTTGTCATTTAAATCTTTATTCTCAGCATTGGATTTCCGGGATCATTTTCTCCAGTCTGGGCACGGATAAGATAAAACGCGTGGAGCGTACGTCCGATTCCACCCGCACTCTTCCGTGATGTGCTTCCACGATTGACTTTACAATCGCAAGGCCGATGCCGCTGCCTTCTCCTTTTCGTTGTCTGGACGGATCCACCCGATAAAAACGGTCAAAAAGCCTTAATAAATGTTCTTCAGGGATTGGTTTCCCCGGATTTTCAATCACAAGGTCAAAAAAACTCTCCTGCTCTCTTATTGAGACGGTGATGGCCTGTCCCTCCGGGGTATAACGCAGGGCATTGGATAACAGATTATTGATCGCTCTTCTGAACATTTGTGGATCTCCCTCAACCAGGCAGGGCATTCCGTTAAATTTGAGCGTGATATTGCGTTCTTCGGCCCAGGCTTCGAAAAACTCGAAGACTTTCATGACTTCTGCTCTGAGGTCAAACCGGACCCTGTCAGGTATCAGCTGATTATTGTCCGCCTGCGCCAGAAACAGCATGTCGCTGACCATTTTGGTCATCCGGTTATACTCTTCAAGACTGGAGTAGAGGACATCCTCAAGTTCCTTCTGGGTTCGATCCTGACTCAGTGCGATTTCAGTCTGCGTCACCAGATTGGTGATGGGCGTTCTGATCTCGTGCGCGATATCGGCAGAGAAATTGGCCTGGCGGGTAAAGACATCCTCAATCTTTCCAATCATATGATTGAACGAGATAACCAGCTGCTCCAGCTCAATGGGAACGCGTGTCGGTTCCAGCCGCGCATCAAGATTCTCGGAGGTGATGTTTTTAATGGCATTGCTGACATTACGAAGGGGCAGGTGCCCCTGACGGACAGCGATGCGAATGATCAGAACAATCAGCAGGCTTATCACGACGGCGATCGCAATCAGATTTTTTTTCAGCGCATCGAGGTAATGGAGATGGAAATTAATGGAGAGGCCAGTCAGCATGACATAGTTCTGCTGTTTGCCCTGAAATATCGCCTGGCCAGAGGAGGCGATAATCCGGTATGTTTCCATCTTCATTTCAGACCCGGTATCCATCGGTCTCGCAGGATCCTCCACCGTCCAGAGAAAGACATCCCGTGCGCGGCTGTGCTCGCTAAAATCTGCGGAATTCACGGCCGGGCGTAGTGCCGCCCCCTGCGCTGAACTAAAGAGCACTTCCCCCCTGGGATTGAGGAGCAAAAGGGCAACGTTGCGGTAGCTGGCAATCGACTCCTTTATTTTGCTTACTTTTTTTTCATCCGGATCCACCGGGGACTGCAGTATACGGTTCAGGGTAGTGCTGATTTGTTGAAGATCGCTGACATCCTGCTCGGCAAAATGATTTTCAACAGAATGCAGCATAAACCAGGTGAAGGCGATAAAAGCCAGTATCGTGGACAGGCTGATAAAAAAGGTCAGCCGCAGGGCGAGTGAGAAAGGGCGCCTGGAAGGTTTGCTATGCATCCGGGGCCTCCAGCATATAGCCCACGCCCCGGACAGTCTGGATCAGCTTTGTCCCGTAATCGTTGTCTATTTTAGCGCGGAGTCGCTTTACGGCGACATCAATCGCGTTAGTGTCGCTGTCAAAATTCATGTCCCAGACCTGAGAGGCAATCAGGGAGCGGGGAAGAACCTCGCCCTGATGCCGAATGAAAAATTCCAGCAGGCTGAACTCTTTACTGGTGAGCACAATGCGGTTTCCGGCGCGACTGACTTTTCTGGATACGAGATCCATCGAGAGATCAGCCACCTTCAACTGGCTTTCCGTGATCATCGTGTTTCCCCGCCTCAGAAGGGTTCTCACCCGGGCCAGCAGTTCGGCAAACGCAAAGGGTTTAACCAGATAATCGTCCGCACCCAGTTCCAGTCCTTTGACCCTGTGTTCGATCGTGCCGAGGGCCGTCAGCAGTAAGACCGGCATACCCTTTCCGGCAGTGCGCAGCATGCGGATGATATCCCAGCCGTTCACATCAGGCAGCATGATGTCCAGAATGACTAAATCATACTCGGCTGTCATGGCGAGATGATATCCGGTAAGACCATTATCAGCGTGATCCACTACGAACCCTGCCTCTGTAAGCCCTTTGCTGAGATATTCACCTGTTTTAATTTCGTCTTCGACGATCAATATTTTCATCTTGCTCCCCGGCTGGCTGCTAAGGTCATTCTATTGCGCCCACGATCGTTATCAACGGATTACAGCAAAAATGACAACATTGTCATTATCCTGTCACCCGCCAAACAGAGAGCGTTCGGTAAAGTACCCCTATCAATACTCTGGACTTCATTTGAACCATTTACCAGGTCTGCCTGGACGAGAAGCGTTATGTTCAAATTAAAATTACTCAGCATTAGCACGATATTCATCCTGGCCGGTTGTGTCTCTCTGGCTCCTGAATATCAGCGCCCGGCAGCACCGGTACCCCAGCAGTTTTCACTGTCCCGAAACAGCCTGACGCCAGCAGTGAATGGTTATCAGGATACGGGCTGGCGTAACTTTTTTGTCGATCCCCAGGTTACACGGCTGATTACTGAAGCCCTGAATAATAACCGTGATTTGAGAATGGCTGCCCTGAAGGTTGAAGAGGCCCGGGCCCAGTTCAACGTCACGGATGCAGATCGTTATCCCCAGTTGAATGCCTCATCCGGGATCACATACAGCGGTGGCCTGAAAGGCGACAAGCCGACCACACAGGAGTACGACGCGGGTCTGGAACTCAGCTATGAGCTCGATTTTTTCGGCAAACTTAAGAACATGAGTGACGCTGATCGCCAGAACTACTTTGCCAGCGAAGAAGCCCGTCGGGCCGTACACATCCTGCTGGTATCCAACGTTTCACAAAGCTATTTCAGCCAGCAACTGGCGTACGAACAACTCCGTATTGCGCGGGAAACGCTGAAAAATTATCAACAGTCCTATGCTTTCGTTGAGCAGCAGCTCGTGACCGGGAGTACGAACGTTCTGGCGCTTGAACAGGCGAGAGGACAAATCGAAAGTACCCGCGCCGAAATAGCCAAACGAGAAGGCGATCTGGCTCAGGCAAACAATGCCCTGCAACTGGTGCTGGGAACGTACCGCGCACTTCCGTCAGAAAAAGGGATGAAAGGCGGGGAGATAGCACCAGTAAAATTGCCACCAAATCTGTCTTCACAAATTTTGCTGCAGCGACCGGATATTATGGAAGCGGAATATCAGCTGAAAGCGGCTGATGCCAATATTGGCGCAGCGCGAGCGGCCTTTTTCCCCTCCATTACCCTGACCAGTGGTCTTTCCGCAAGCAGTACGGAGCTGTCCAGCCTGTTTACGTCAGGAAGTGGAATGTGGAATTTTATCCCTAAAATTGAAATTCCTATATTTAATGCTGGCAGGAATAAAGCCAATCTGAAGCTGGCTGAAATTCGCCAGCAACAGTCGGTGGTTAATTACGAACAAAAAATTCAGTCAGCCTTTAAGGATGTTTCCGACACGCTTGCGCTGCGCGACAGCCTTAGCCAGCAACTTGAGTCACAGCAGCGTTATCTTGATTCACTTCAGATAACTCTCCAGCGTGCCAGAGGATTGTATGCAAGTGGTGCTGTCAGTTACATCGAAGTGCTGGATGCAGAACGTTCCCTCTTCGCTACGCAGCAAACCATTCTCGATCTTACCTATTCCCGACAGGTTAACGAAATTAATCTGTTTACCGCGCTGGGTGGCGGTTGGGTAGAGTAAATTTATTTAATTAATCAGGAAATTAAAAATGCGTAATTCACTTAAAGCCGTTTTATTTGGTGCCTTCTCTGTCATGTTCTCTGCCGGTCTTCATGCTGAAACACATCAGCATGGCGATATGAATGCTGCCAGTGATGCTTCGGTACAGCAGGTTATCAAGGGCACCGGTGTCGTTAAAGACATTGATATGAATAGTAAAAAAATCACCATTTCGCACGAAGCAATCCCTGCGGTGGGCTGGCCTGCAATGACCATGCGCTTCACTTTTGTTAATGCAGACGACGCTATCAATGCCCTGAAAACCGGCAACCATGTCGATTTCTCGTTTATTCAGCAGGGCAATATCTCCTTACTCAAAAGCATTAACGTGACGCAATCCTGATTAACAGTCCGGAGCGAATACATCCAGTGCGCCTGAACATTCATTAAGGGATTACTGTGAATGAATGATCGGGCGCATATGCCAGGTGTTTTGATTTTTCAGCGAGAAATTGTATGGCTTCTTTAAAGATAAAATATGCTGCAATAATTATCAGCAGCCTCATAGCAGGAGGGCTGATATCGGTTACTGCCTGGCAGTATGTAAACTCATCACAAAAAACAGTACAAACAGAACAAAAGGCACCGGAGAAAAAGGTACTTTTCTGGTATGACCCGATGAAACCGGATACCAAATTTGATAAACCCGGAAAATCGCCCTTTATGGATATGGACCTGGTGCCAAAATATGCTGATGAAAGTGGCGATAAAAGCAGTGGCGGGATCCGTATCGACCCAACCCAGGTTCAGAATCTGGGATTAAAAACGCAAAAAGTCACGCGAGGAATGCTGAATTATTCTCAGACAATCCCGGCTAATGTCAGTTACAACGAGTATCAGTTTGTCATTGTGCAGGCGCGTTCTGACGGTTTCGTCGAAAAAGTGTATCCCCTGACGATTGGCGATCATGTGAAGAAAGGCACGCCGCTTATCGATATCACCATTCCTGAATGGGTTGAGGCACAAAGTGAGTTCCTGCTGTTATCCGGTACAGGCGGTACGCCAACCCAGATAAAAGGGGTTCTGGAGCGACTTCGTCTGGCTGGTATGCCGGAAGAGGATATTCAAAGGCTGCGTACAACCCGCACCATCCAGACCCGTTTTACCATTAAAGCACCTATTGATGGCGTCATTACTGCATTTGACCTGCGCACCGGCATGAATATTTCGAAAGATAAGGTGGTGGCTCAGATTCAGGGAATGGACCCGGTCTGGATCAGCGCTGCAGTGCCAGAATCTATCGCCTATCTGCTGAAAGATACGTCGCAGTTTGAAATTTCGGTACCGGCTTATCCGGATAAAACATTCCATGTCGAAAAATGGAACATTCTTCCCAGCGTGGATCAGACAACCCGTACGCTTCAGGTCCGTCTCCAGGTTTCTAATAAGGATGAGTTTCTCAAGCCGGGCATGAATGCCTATCTGAAACTGAATACCAGGAGCCAGGAGATGCTGCTGATACCAAGCCAGGCCGTTATCGATACCGGCAAAGAACAGCGCGTGATTACTGTTGATGATGAAGGCAAGTTTGTGCCGAAACAGATCCACGTTCTGCATGAGTCACAGCAACAGTCCGGCATCGGCTCCGGCCTGAATGAAGGCGATACCGTGGTGGTCAGTGGCCTGTTCCTCATTGACTCTGAAGCCAATATTACGGGCGCACTGGAACGTATGCGCCACCCTGAAAAAACAGAAAGCAGTATGCCAGCAATGTCTGACCAGCCTGTAAATATGCATTCAGGGCACTGAGGAGACGACGATGATTGAATGGATTATCCGGCGCTCTGTCGCCAACCGTTTCCTGGTCATGATGGGGGCCCTGTTTCTCAGCATCTGGGGCACATGGACGATTATTAACACGCCTGTCGATGCCTTGCCTGACCTGTCAGATGTGCAGGTCATTATCAAAACCAGCTATCCCGGCCAGGCCCCGCAGATTGTAGAAAACCAGGTCACCTATCCACTTACCACCACCATGCTGTCCGTGCCTGGCGCAAAAACCGTGCGTGGTTTTTCACAGTTCGGTGATTCGTATGTGTATGTCATTTTTGAAGACGGCACCGATCTGTACTGGGCCCGTTCCCGCGTGCTGGAGTACCTGAACCAGGTACAGGGAAAACTGCCCGCCGGTGTGAGTTCTGAAATCGGTCCGGACGCCACGGGGGTGGGCTGGATATTTGAATATGCCCTTGTCGATCGCAGCGGAAAACACGACCTTTCAGAACTGCGTTCTCTGCAGGACTGGTTCCTGAAATTTGAGCTGAAGACCATCCCGAACGTGGCTGAGGTCGCTTCGGTTGGCGGCGTGGTGAAACAGTACCAGATTCAGGTCAATCCGGTAAAACTGTCTCAGTATGGTATCAGCCTGCCCGAAGTGAAACAGGCCCTTGAATCGTCTAACCAGGAGGCCGGTGGCTCATCCGTTGAAATGGCCGAAGCTGAGTATATGGTCCGTGCCAGCGGTTATCTTCAGAGCATTGATGATTTTAATAACATCGTCCTGAAAACAGGCGAGAACGGCGTGCCGGTTTATCTGCGGGATGTTGCCCGCGTGCAGACCGGGCCTGAAATGCGGCGTGGTATTGCCGAGCTGAACGGCCAGGGCGAAGTCGCTGGCGGCGTGGTGATCCTGCGGTCGGGTAAAAATGCACGCGACGTTATCACGGCAGTGAGGGATAAACTTGAGACGCTGAAGGCCAGCCTGCCGGAAGGCGTTGAAATCGTGACCACCTACGATCGCAGCCAGCTCATCGACCGGGCGATTGATAACCTCAGTTCCAAACTTCTGGAAGAGTTTATCGTGGTGGCCATCGTCTGTGCCCTGTTCCTGTGGCACGTACGTTCTGCCCTGGTGGCGATTATCTCTCTGCCGCTTGGTCTGTGTATCGCCTTTATCGTCATGCACTTCCAGGGACTGAACGCCAATATCATGTCGCTGGGAGGGATAGCGATTGCCGTCGGTGCGATGGTGGATGCCGCCATTGTGATGATTGAGAATGCGCATAAGCGGCTTGAGGAGTGGGATCATCAGCATCCGGGTGAGCAGATTGACAACGCCACCCGCTGGAAGGTGATTACCGATGCCTCCGTTGAAGTGGGACCCGCACTGTTTATCAGCCTGCTGATCATCACCCTGTCCTTTATTCCTATCTTTACCCTGGAAGGTCAGGAAGGACGCCTGTTTGGCCCGCTGGCATTCACGAAAACGTACTCCATGGCGGGCGCGGCCGCGCTGGCCATCATCGTCATTCCGATTCTGATGGGATTCTGGATCCGGGGGAAAATTCCTGCAGAGACCAGTAACCCCCTGAACCGGGTACTGATCAAAGCGTATCATCCATTGCTGTTGCGGGTTCTCCACTGGCCAAAAACAACCCTGCTGGTTGCGGCCTTGTCCATTTTCACCGTTATCTGGCCGCTGAGCCAGGTGGGCGGTGAGTTTCTGCCGAAGATTAACGAGGGCGACCTGTTGTATATGCCGTCGACCCTGCCGGGTGTCTCTCCGGCTGAAGCTGCAGCGCTCCTGCAGACGACGGACAAGTTAATCAAAAGCGTTCCTGAAGTGGCCTCTGTATTTGGCAAGACCGGTAAAGCAGAGACCGCCACGGATTCCGCACCGCTCGAAATGGTTGAAACCACGATCCAGCTCAAACCTGAGGATCAGTGGCGTCCAGGCATGACGATTGACAAGATTATTGAAGAACTCGACAGGACCGTCCGTTTACCGGGGCTGGCAAACCTCTGGGTGCCGCCAATCCGTAACCGTATTGATATGCTCTCAACCGGGATCAAAAGCCCGATAGGTATCAAAGTGTCCGGGACTGTTCTGTCGGATATCGACGCGACGGCGCAGAGTATCGAGGCGGTAACCAAAACGGTACCGGGTGTGGTGTCTGTCCTGGCTGAGCGACTGGAAGGTGGACGTTACATTGATGTGGACATTAACCGGGAAAAAGCTTCCCGGTACGGGATGACAGTAGGTGATGTCCAGCTGTTCGTCTCATCAGCCATCGGCGGTGCGACGGTAGGGGAAACGGTGGAAGGCGTGGCCCGGTACCCTATTAACATTCGTTACCCACAGGATTACCGCAACAGTCCGCAGGCGCTGAAACAGATGCCGATCCTGACCCCGATGAAGCAGCAGATCACACTGGGCGATGTTGCCGATATTAAAGTCGTTTCCGGACCAACCATGCTGAAAACCGAAAATGCCCGGCCAGCCAGCTGGATTTATGTTGATGCCCGCGGCAGGGACATGGTGTCAGTGGTTAACGATATTAAGACGGTCATCAGCGAGAAAGTGAAACTGAGACCGGGGACCAGTGTGGCATTCTCAGGACAGTTTGAATTACTCGAGCACGCCAACAAGAAATTAAAACTGATGGTACCGATGACGGTGATGATCATTTTCATCCTGTTATATCTGGCATTTCGCCGTGTTGACGAAGCCCTGCTGATTCTGATGAGTCTGCCGTTTGCGTTGATTGGCGGGATATGGTTCCTGTACTGGCAGGGCTTCCATATGTCTGTGGCGACCGGAACCGGATTTATCGCCCTGGCCGGGGTGGCAGCAGAGTTTGGCGTGGTCATGCTGATGTATCTGCGTCATGCCATTGAAGCGCACCCGGAATTGTCCCGTAAAGAGACGTTCACACCGGAAGGCCTTGATGAAGCCCTCTATCATGGTGCCGTACTGCGTGTCCGGCCGAAAGCCATGACCGTGGCGGTGATCATTGCGGGTCTGCTGCCAATACTCTGGGGAACCGGTGCAGGTTCAGAAGTCATGAGCCGTATCGCGGCACCCATGATTGGTGGGATGATCACGGCTCCGCTGCTGTCCCTGTTCATTATTCCTGCCGCCTACAAATTAATCTGGCTGCGCAGACATAAAAAAAGCGTGTCCTGAACCTGAAAGGGCACCCCCTGTGGGTGTCCTTCTTTACTGATTCACCCTGACGTCAGGGTTTAAATCGATAATATACAGAGGTGAGTATGAAAAAAGTGGTTCTGATGGCGCTGGCTCTCGGCCTTTCACTGCCCGCGATGGCGAGTGAAAAAGTGATTGATATGTACAAATCTGAAAACTGTGGCTGTTGTTCCCTGTGGGGCAAAGCGATGGAAAAAGACGGGTTTGAAGTACGAACTCACGTCATGAATGATCAGGCGCTGTCAGCCCTGAAAGAAAAGCATGCTATTCCTGCAGGACTGCGAAGTTGTCATACCGCGGTTGCCGGTAATTTGATCATTGAAGGCCATGTGCCTGCGACAACGATACATAAGGCAATGCAGTCTGGTTCAGGTATATACGGTCTCGCCACCCCCGGTATGCCAGCAGGAAGTCCTGGAATGGAGATGGGAGCCCGAAAAGAGGCTTACGATGTTATCGCATTCTCACCGGATGGAAGTAAAAAAGTCTTCCAGCGAATCGAATAGTCAGCGGAACGGCTGATAACGGGACGCCGGCAGCAGGCACTCTTATGCCGGCGGCATTCGTGGTAATCGCATCCATGACATACCCTGAAGACAGAAGATGCTTCGGTATGCATAAGGAGAGTTACTGTGAAAAATGACAATGCAGTGCAACACAACAACCAGACTGCTTCTGAGCAGACATTATCCCCGGACGAGAGCCACGTATTGCATAAGGTGAGAGATCCCGTGTGCGGGATGGCCATCCTGCCCGACAGGGCGCACAGCAGCATTCGATACCAGGACCATCAACTTTATTTCTGCTCCGCCAGCTGTGAGAGTAAATTTAAAGCCCATCCCGATCGTTATCTTACCGAAGATGCCAGTGAACATTCCCATCACCATCACCATCACCACGATCATCACGAAGTCAGCCCTGATCAGATAAAACAGCCTCACCACCAGGCGGAGAAAGAGAATTCTGAAGGTGTGTGGACATGTCCGATGCACCCGGAGATACGCCGCAGTGGTCCCGGAAGCTGTCCTGTCTGTGGAATGGCACTGGAGCCGCTCGTAGCTACGGCATCCACGGGGCCAAGTGATGAACTTCGCGACATGACAAGACGCTTCTGGCTGGGGTTGTTGCTGGCGTTTCCGGTTCTGGTACTCGAAATGGGATCTCATCTGTTTCCCGCCTTGAGGAATACAGTACCGCCACAGTACAACACATGGCTGCAGCTGCTTCTGGCCTCTCCTGTCGTGTTGTGGTGTGGCTGGCCATTCTTCGCCCGGGCCGGAATGTCGTTACGTAACCGCTCCCTGAATATGTTTACCCTTGTTGCAATGGGCACCGGCGTAGCCTGGGTGTACAGCGTCATTGCAACCGTCTTCCCCTCCTGGTTTCCTGCATCGTTCAGAAACATGGATGGCCTGGTGGCCGTTTATTTTGAAGCCGCAGCAGTTATTACGGTGCTTGTTCTGCTGGGACAGGTTCTTGAGCTGCGGGCACGGGAACAAACCTCAGGTGCCATTACTGCACTACTGAATCTTGCCCCCAAAACCGCCAGGCGGCTGGATCATGACGGTCATGAAACGGATATTAATGCGGAAGATGTTCTGCCTGGCGATAAGCTCCGCATCAGACCTGGAGAGAGTATTCCGGTCGACGGTATTGTGATCGAAGGCAAAACAACCGTTGATGAATCGATGGTGACCGGGGAATCTATGCCGGTTACCAAAACGGAGGGTGACCCTGTCATCGGGGGGACCATTAATCAGACAGGGAGTCTCATCATCCGTGCAGAGAAAGTCGGTGATGAAACAATGCTCTCACGAATTGTTCAGATGGTCGCTGATGCACAGCGTTCGCGTGCCCCCATCCAGAGAATGGCTGACAGCGTTTCAGGCTGGTTTGTTCCTCTGGTGATACTTATCGCGGTTGTTGCTTTCGTGATCTGGTCTGTCTGGGGGCCCGAGCCCAGGATGGCGCACGGTCTCATTGCGGCTGTGTCGGTCCTGATTATTGCCTGTCCCTGCGCGCTGGGGCTGGCCACGCCGATGTCGATAATGGTGGGGGTGGGCAAAGGAGCCCAGGCCGGGGTGTTAATCAGGAATGCCGAAGCCCTTGAGCGTCTTGAAAAAGTGGACACGCTGGTTGTCGACAAAACAGGCACGCTCACGGAAGGTTCGCCTACGGTGACAGGGATTATCAGTCTCAATCCGGGTGGGGAAACATCTCTTTTGCGTGTAACAGCCGCAGTGGAAAAAGGCTCGCAGCATCCGCTGGGTATGGCAGTAGTTAAAGCAGCACAGGAAAAGGGGATCGCAATACCCGCAGTCACTCATTTCGATGCACCGTCGGGTAAAGGTGTCTCAGGCGATGTCGAAGGTCAACGGGTTGTTATTGGTAATGAACTGGCTATGCAGGAAAACAGTATCGTTATTGATAATCAAAAGGCCGTTGCGGATACGTTGCGGATGGAAGGCGCTACCGTTATCTATGTGGCCACAGACGGGGACCTTGCAGGCCTGATAGCTATCTCGGATCCCGTGAAAACAACCACGCCGGATGCGCTTAAAGCTTTGCGTCAGGCGGGGATCCGCATTGTTATGCTCACCGGGGATAACCAGCTTACTGCTGAAGCAGTCGCACGGAAACTGGGAATAGATGAGGTTGAAGCCGGAATTCTGCCGGATGGCAAAAAAGCAGTGATAACCCGACTGAAAGCGTCTGGCCATGTGGTTGCGATGGCCGGAGACGGTGTGAATGATGCCCCGGCGCTGGCAGCGGCTGACGTGGGTATAGCCATGGGAACGGGTACAGATGTGGCAATTGAAAGTGCCGGAGTCACCCTTCTCAAAGGCGACTTGATGATACTGAACAGGGCCCGTCATCTGTCAGAGATCACCATGAAAAATATCCGTCAGAATCTGTTTTTTGCATTTATCTACAACGCACTTGGCGTGCCTGTGGCTGCAGGTCTGCTTTATCCTGTGTATGGAATACTGCTGTCGCCAGTTATTGCGGCGGCGGCCATGGCTCTTTCCTCCGTCAGCGTCATTGTGAATGCGTTGCGTCTGAAAAGTGTCAGGCTCGGGAAATAACACTGAGTGAAGGGTCAGTTACGAACAGAAGGAGTCCAGTATGAAAAGTACCACCTATGCGCTTATTGCTGTCGCCGCGATCGCGGCATTTGCTCTCCTGCGCGAACACTGGTCACATGTGGCAGGTTACTGGCCATATCTGTTATTGCTGGTCTGCCCGCTAATGCATCTTTTCCACGGCCACGGAGGGCATGGAGATCATCAACATCACGGAAGTGAAAACGATAAAAAAAATTAATCCGGCAGACGGGGCCGCGTCGCGGTCCCGTTATCAGTCCAGGTATCGTTCGTAGTCTCTGGCATGCGCAAAGGCATGCTGTTCGAGTTTGTTATCAGCGGGTGCCGCTGCCCGGAACGCCAGAGAGTTAACAGAGTTGTTATTGATGACCAGCTCGTAATGCAGATGAGGACCGGATGAACGTCCGCTGTTACCGGATAACGCAATAGCACCTCCCCGTGTAACCCTGGCCCCTTTAGTAACGAGTATTTTATTGAGGTGGAGATAGCGAGTTTTAACACCGGCTTTTCCCGTTACTTCAACAAAATATCCCATGGTACTGTTGTATTCGGCCCGGGTGATTTTTCCGTCGATGACGCTGACTATTTTCGTGTTCATGGGCATGGAATAATCAATGCCATTATGGGGACTCACTTTTCCCGATACCGGGTTAAGTCTTGCAGGATTGAAAGGCGAACTGAGTCTTGCTGTGGCCGGTAACGGATAATCGAGACTGCCTTTCCCGGAAGTATCGGAAAGGTTATAGAACTTTTTATCTGATATACGATACGCCGTGTAATTAAATGAACCGGACGTAAATTTATAGGCCACGACACGTGATTTTCCCGCTTTCTTTTGCAGTACGAGTTTTAATGATTCATTTTTTTTCAAATGCCGCAGATTAAACCGGGAAGGCAAGGAGCGCTGAAGAGTAGCGATCTCGTTCGATTCCAGCCCCGAGCGGGTGGCTGAAAGGTAGGCATTTTCTTTTACGACATCGGTAGAATACATTTACTGGAATTCGCCGTTAGCATGAACACTGCGGCGTATGCTAGGGGTTTTCAGGAGGCGTGTCATCTGTCAGTTAATCGGGAGCACCGTTGATGGTCGTCATTTTTGTAACATATCTTGTTTCCCGTTTGCTCCTGAAGCTCTGGGAACTGTATGACCAGCCCGACGGTGATGATTAACGGGACTGAAACAGGTTACGGCAGAGCAATATGGGGCTCATGTCCTGCTACGTAACCCGTCAGTAAAGCCCTGCTGCGCACCTGACGCTAAGCACTAACCCGCCTGCAGTTACCTGGTCGAATACAGCCCGCGAAGCTTTCTTGCCTGCGTCTGATGTGCTTCCGCACCGGCATTATTGACCTGCTCATGCACGAGAGCGGCTTTTTCTCCGGCATTCAGTTCGTTAAAAGAAGAAGACGAGGTCTTTGAATTTGCATCACTGCCGGACAGCATTTTTTTATGTTCCTCAATCATTTTCTGATGCGCATAGGACGCGCTGTTGTTCATAAATGAATGAGCAACAATGGCCCTTTCATGTTCATTCATTTCAGAGAATGAGGGCGTGTTGTTTTTATTAACCCTGTCCGGTAAGTTTTCATGCGTCGAGGAATTCACATGACTGACGGCTGAGGCATTATTAACAAATCGATGTGCTTCATGGGCAATATCACTGGACTGAGCAAAAGCTGCCCCACAAAATAAAGCTGTAAACGCAGTGGTCGTGATTAATATATTCATGTGTAATTACCTTCTGAGGTACATAAAAGATGTCCTTATGATCATATATAAAAATAATCAACCTGTGGGGAAGATGACGTAAATGTAATACAGCTATGTACATTACACGATTGTAATGAATTTGTTTCTTAAGGTGTGCTAGCTTCATTTCATTGTAAGTGGATGAACCAGTAATTTAATTTAAATCGGTTCTCGAATTCTGTCAGTAACCATACTTTAAATAAGGGAATGCGCATGCTGTTGAAAACGTCTCGACGAACTTTCCTGAAGGGGTTAACCCTCTCTGGCGTAGCCGGAAGTCTTGGCGTATGGAGTTTCAATGCGCGTTCCAGTCTGAGCCTGCCAGTTGCCGCATCCCTGCAGGGTACTCAGTTTGACCTGACCATTGGTGAAACGGCCGTCAATATCACGGGCAGTGAGCGTCAGGCCAAAACAATCAATGGAGGCCTGCCGGGGCCCGTTCTTCGCTGGAAAGAAGGTGACACCATTACCCTGAAGGTCAAAAACCGTCTTAATGAACAGACGTCCATTCACTGGCACGGCATTATTCTTCCGGCCAATATGGATGGTGTTCCGGGGCTGAGTTTTATGGGCATAGAGCCTGATGATACCTACGTTTACACCTTTAAGGTTAAGCAGAACGGGACTTACTGGTACCACAGCCATTCCGGTCTGCAGGAACAGGAGGGGGTATACGGTGCCATTATCATCGATGCCAGGGAGCCAGAACCGTTTGCTTACGATCGTGAGCATGTGGTCATGTTGTCTGACTGGACCGATGAAAATCCTCACAGCCTGCTGAAAAAATTAAAAAAACAGTCGGATTACTACAATTTCAATAAACCAACCGTTGGCTCTTTTTTCCGCGACGTGAATACCAGGGGGCTGTCAGCCACCATTGCCGATCGGAAAATGTGGGCTGAAATGAAAATGAATCCGACTGACCTCGCGGATGTCAGTGGCTACACCTACACCTATCTCATGAACGGGCAGGCCCCGCTGAAAAACTGGACCGGACTGTTCCGTCCCGGTGAAAAGATACGCTTACGGTTTATCAACGGCTCGGCAATGACCTATTTCGATATCCGTATCCCCGGGCTGAAAATGACGGTCGTGGCTGCAGATGGCCAGTATGTAAACCCGGTTACCGTTGACGAATTCAGGATTGCCGTTGCCGAAACCTATGATGTCATTGTGGAGCCTCAGGGTGAGGCCTATACCATCTTCGCACAATCCATGGACAGGACCGGTTACGCTCGAGGGACACTGGCCACGAGAGAGGGGTTAAGTGCTGCCGTTCCCCCCCTCGATCCCCGTCCTCTGTTGACCATGGAAGATATGGGTATGGGGGGAATGGGACATGATATGGCAGGAATGGACCACAGCCAGATGGGAGGCATGGATAACAGCGGAGAGATGATGTCTATGGACGGTGCTGACCTTCCGGATAGCGGGACATCCTCCGCGCCCATGGATCACAGCAGCATGGCCGGTATGGATCATTCCCAGATGGCCGGAATGCCGGGTATGCAAAGTCATCCTGCGTCAGAAACGGATAACCCACTGGTTGATATGCAGGCGATGAGCGTCTCTCCGAAATTAAATGATCCGGGTATTGGTCTTCGAAATAACGGAAGAAAGGTTCTCACGTACGCGGATTTGAAAAGCCGCTTTGAGGATCCTGACGGACGTGAACCTGGCCGTACCATAGAACTGCATTTAACCGGCCACATGGAAAAGTTTGCCTGGTCATTTAACGGAATCAAGTTTTCAGATGCCGCACCGGTGCTGCTGAAATACGGTGAGCGGCTCAGGATCACGCTGATCAACGATACCATGATGACTCACCCCATTCACCTGCATGGTATGTGGAGCGATCTGGAAGATGAAAACGGTAATTTCATGGTTCGTAAACACACAATAGATGTTCCCCCTGGTACAAAACGCAGTTACAGAGTGACAGCAGATGCGCTTGGCCGCTGGGCGTATCACTGCCATTTGCTCTATCACATGGAAATGGGAATGTTTCGTGAAGTCCGGGTGGAGGAATGATGCGAATGAAGAGAAATTTGAAGGCCATACCTGTTCTGGTCGCCGGTTTGTTTACCTCACCGCTTTCTATTGCGGCGGGCTCCGTCTCTGCAGATCCCCACGCCGGGCACGACATGTCTGCCATGCAGATGCCAGCAGATGAGAATTTCACTGAGATGACGTCAATGGAGCCCATTGTAACTGAGAGCAGAACGCCAATTCCGCCTGTTACCGATGCCGACCGGAAGGCTGCATTCGGCAATTTACAGGGGCATGCGATTCACGACAGTGCGATTAATTATCTGGTTCTGCTGGATCAACTGGAATGGCAACGGTCGGATAACACCAACAATTTCAGCTGGAGTGTTAACAGCTGGATTGGAGGCGACACAGATCGGATTTGGCTAAAGAGTGAAGGTGAACGAAGCAATGGGGAAACGGAGGCGGCTGAAGCGCAGTTACTCTGGGGACATGCGGTTGGCCCATGGTGGGATTTGGTTGCGGGTGTCAGGCAGGATTTCAGACCTGCTTCTGCCCGGACCTGGGCTGCTGTCGGTTTTCAGGGGCTGGCACTCTATAATTTTGAGTCTGAAATTACGGGTTTTGTCAGTAATGGCGGAAAAGCAGCCCTTCGTCTGGGAGGAGAATACGACGTTTTACTGACTAACCGGCTCATACTCCAGCCATCCTATGAGGTGAATTTCTACAGTCAGGATGATGAATCGCGGGGTCGCGGCAGGGGACTGACTGACACAGAGCTGGGGCTCCGGCTGCGCTATGAAATACGCCGTGAGTTTGCACCCTATATAGGCGTTTCCTGGAATCAACTTTACGGGAAAACATCCGATATGGCGAAAAGAGAAGGTGAGAAAGACCATCAGGTAGTATTCCTGGCGGGAGCCAGAATCTGGTTTTAACGCACTGATATAAAACACTCAACTAAACAGGTAAATAAAATGTCGATTTTAAATAAAGCCATTCTTACAGGTGGCCTCGTTATGGGCGTTGCTTTCTCTGCTATGGCCCATCCGGAATTAAAAAGCTCTGTGCCACAGGCTGATTCAGCCGTAGCGGCCCCGGAAAAGATTCAGCTTAATTTCTCGGAAAATCTGACCGTGAAATTCTCAGGTGCAAAATTAACGATGACGGGTATGAAAGGCATGTCATCACATTCTCCGATGCCGGTCGCGGCAAAAGTGGCGCCAGGCGCTGACCCTAAATCGATGGTCATTATTCCGCGAGAGCCTTTACCCGCTGGCACTTATCGTGTTGACTGGCGCGCGGTTTCTTCAGATACGCACCCTATTACCGGTAATTACACCTTTACAGTGAAGTAATATTATGAACGACCTGATTATGATTGTTATTCGTTTTCTTATTTATCTGGATTTGATGGTAATATTTGGATTGCCATTTTTTCAGATATATGGAATAAGCGGTGTCAGACATGAAACCTATAACCTGACTAATTTCAGGTCGTTTATAACCTTTGCTGTTGTTACAGGCATCATTCTTACTGGCATTAATATGCTCCTGGTATCTAATGCCATGAGTGGAGTAACTGACCTCAGAGAATTATCCATCCATGTTATCGAGATGGTGATAGAAGAAACTGATGTGGGTATTAGCTGGATTGTCAGGCTCTGTGCCCTGTTTACCACACTCGGTGCTTTGTTCCTTTACACTAATAAGAGAGTATTGTCCTGCCTGCTGATGACGATGAGTGGGGGCGTGGCGCTGGCTACACTTGCCTGGGGAGGACACGCCGTTATGCATGACGGTCTGCATTACTATCTCCATTTACTGAGCGATCTGACCCATCTCGGTGCTGCAGGTGCCTGGACAGGTGCTCTGGTTGCATTTGCTATCCTGCTGATGCGCAGAAACGAGCATAATGCACAGAGCGTCATTGTGATATCTGACTCCCTGGCAAAATTTGCCACGGCAGGAACGGTGATTGTTGTAGCCCTGATCCTGAGTGCGCTGGTCAACTATCTGTATATTGCTGAGGGTAACTTAACTCCCTTATTCAACAGTTCCTGGGGGAGGATATTGCTTGCCAAGACGGCTCTGTTTGTTCTGATGCTTCTTCTGGCTGCAGCAAACCGGTTTCACCTGGGTCCCCGGCTTGAAGTTATGGTCAGGGAAGGGAATTATGATCGCAGCGTTGCCCTGATGCGAAACAGCATCCTGACAGAATTCGTTGTTGCGATTATCATTCTGGGCGCCGTAGCGTGGCTCGGAATGCTTGCTCCGTCTCAGGTCAGCTAGGGGACAGCCAAAGCTCATGCGTGAGATTTTTACTTTCATATCAGCGAGTTAACCATGCAGCGTATTTTAATCGTTGAAGACGAACAAAAAACAGGTCGTTACCTGCAGCAGGGACTGGTTGAGGAAGGCTATCAGGCCGATCTCTTTAATAATGGCCGCGATGGTCTCGGGGCCGCGTCGAAGGGACAGTATGATTTGATAATACTGGACGTGATGCTGCCTTTCCTCGACGGGTGGCAAATCATCAGCGCACTGAGGGAGTCCGGGCACGAAGAACCGGTCCTGTTTTTAACCGCAAAGGACAACGTGCGGGACAAAGTGAAAGGACTGGAGCTTGGCGCAGATGACTACCTGATTAAGCCCTTTGATTTTACGGAGCTGGTTGCACGTGTAAGAACCCTGCTGCGCCGGGCACGCTCGCAGGCCGCAACAGTCTGCACCATCGCCGATATGACCGTTGATATGGTGCGCCGGACCGTGATCCGTTCGGGGAAGAAGATCCATCTCACCGGTAAAGAATACGTTCTGCTTGAGTTGCTGCTGCAACGCACCGGAGAAGTGTTACCCAGGAGTCTTATCTCGTCCCTGGTCTGGAACATGAATTTTGACAGTGATACGAATGTGATTGATGTCGCCGTGAGACGTCTGAGAAGTAAAATTGATGATGACTTTGAGCCAAAACTGATCCATACCGTTCGCGGTGCCGGATATGTCCTGGAGATCAGAGAAGAGTGAGGTTCAAAATTTCCCTGACCACACGCCTGAGCCTGATTTTTTCTGCGGTGATGCTTACGGTATGGTGGTTATCAAGTTTTATCCTGATTAGCACCCTTAATGGCTATTTCGATAATCAGGACCGCGATTTTCTGACAGGTAAACTTCAGCTCACCGAAGAGTTTCTTAAAACAGAGACGTTCCGGAACAAAACGGATATTAAGTCATTATCAGAAAAAATAAACGATGCGATGGTAGGGCACAATGGTTTATTCATTTCTATAAAAAACATGGAAAATGAAAAAATTGTTGAACTCTATGCCAAAAATTCTGTTGTTCCAGCGGTCCTGCTTAATAAGTCGGGTGATATTCTCGACTATATGATCCAGACGGAAGAAAATAACACCGTGTACCGCAGTATCTCGCGGCGGGTTGCCGTGACGCCGGAACAGGGTAAAAGCAAACATGTCATCATTACGGTTGCCACGGATACTGGGTATCACACCCTGTTTATGGATAAGCTCAGTACCTGGCTGTTCTGGTTCAATATCGGTCTGGTCTTTATTTCTATTTTTCTGGGCTGGCTGACCACACGTATTGGTCTGAAACCGCTACGGGAAATGACCAGTCTGGCTTCCTCCATGACCGTACACAGCCTGGATCAGCGTCTTAATCCCGATTTGGCTCCGCCGGAAATTTCTGAGACCATGCAGGAGTTCAATAACATGTTCGATCGCCTGGAGGGGTCATTCCGGAAACTGTCAGATTTCTCGTCTGACATCGCGCATGAGCTGCGCACACCGGTCAGTAATCTGATGATGCAGACGCAGTTTGCACTGGCTAAGGAAAGGGATGTTTCGCATTACCGCGAAATCTTATTCGCTAACCTGGAAGAACTGAAAAGGTTGTCACGAATGACCAGTGATATGCTTTTTCTGGCACGTTCAGAGCATGGTCTGCTGCAGCTGGATAAACATGATGTGGATCTGGCCGCCGAACTGAATGAATTACGTGAGCTGTTCGAGCCTCTGGCAGACGAAACAGGAAAGACAATCACCGTTGAAGGAGAGGGCGTTGTTGCCGGAGACAGCGATATGCTGCGACGTGCTTTCAGTAACCTGCTTTCCAATGCAATCAAGTATTCTCCCGATAACACCTGTACAGCGATACACCTTGAGCGTGACAGTGACTGTGTGAACGTGATGATTACGAATACGATGTCCGGCCAGGTTCCCGCTAATCTGGAACGTTTGTTTGACCGGTTCTATCGCGCAGACTCATCAAGGTTCTACAACACGGAAGGCGCGGGGCTGGGATTATCAATTACAAGGTCGATCATTCATGCTCACGGCGGCGAGCTGTCAGCAGAACAGCAGGGGCGTGAAATTGTGTTCAAAGTGCGCCTGTTAATGGATTAATCCCGTTGTTCAGGAGAAACCTGGAAGGTGACAAAATTGTCATCATTCAGTCACGCGATAAACAGAGGCGGTTTTTTATAATTATTCATAAATCAGGAGCAGCGTGATAACACAATCACCTGGTTCCTGGAGTGATGATTAACCCGCCCTGAGATCAACTGCTTTCTCTGTTATAAGCCATTGATTGTTTGGGTATGTAAACACCGGAGACCCAACCATGAAAAAGATTCTCGTATCATTTGTTGCCATTATGGCTGCCGCTTCATCTGCCATGGCTGCAGAGACAATGAACATGCATGACCAGGTAAATAATGCACAGGCACCTGCCCACCAGATGCAGTCATCTGCTGAAAAAAGTGCAATTCAGGGAGACAGCATGACAATGATGGATATGAGCAGTCACGATCAGGCCGCAATGTCCCATGACATGATGCAAAACAGCAATTCTGCTGCCCACCAGGACATGGCTGAAATGCATAAAAAAATGATGAAAGCTAAACCCGGAGCTACCAACGAAACAGCAAAGTCATTTTCTGAAATGAGCGAGCATGAGAAGGCCGCAGCTGTACATGAGAAGGCGAATAATGGTCAGTCTTCCGTTGTTCACCAGCAGCAGGCTGATAAGCATCGCAGTCAGATCACCCAGAATTAACCCGCAGCTCCACTTGTTAGACCCTCATTTGACGCCGAAGTCACTGACTTACGCTCCCGTCCGGGAGCGTTTTTTTTTCCCATATATCAAACTTTAACTCTGAAGAGGTGGAAGTATCTGACCAACACTGTCACGTAACGCCAGATAACTACAAAAACACCTTTTTCCTCCTGTAAATTGCAGTTCCTGCAAGAACATCAAGGCATAATGTTGGAACAGCGTGTGATACACACTTAGCATCATGTTTTGTATGTGTTTTTTTTAAAACTTTACAACTTTAAAGTCTTTTTCAGGTTAAAGGATACAACTTTAATGTCTCTACACAGCAGAAGACAAGTGACCTAAGCGCACTGCCACTCGTCACGGTTGGCTTTATGGACCGACGGTGGTTGCGTCCGTCACGTCCAGAATATTGCTCGCGGCCACGGTCCCCATCTTGATGTATGACGCTGCGGTAACGCCGCCAATATGCGGTGAAATAACCACGTTTTCTTCGGACTGCCAGAGGTGCGGCGCCGTCAGCGGCTCGTGGGGAAAGCTGTCCAGCGCCGCGCTGTGCAGCGTGCCATTCCTGAGCGCCGCCAGTAACGATTCACTGTGGATCAGTCCGCCGCGTGCCGTATTGACCAGAATGGCGTTCCGCTTGCAGTGTGCAAGCGTCTGGCTATTGATCATTCCCCGATTCTCATCGGTCAGCGGACAGTGCAAAGAGATAACATCGGAACGGGAAAGAAGTCCGTTCAGCGTTTCTGCGCGTTCGCACAGGGCAGGCATGGTCTTAGCATAGGGATCGTAAGCCAGCACCTTCATGCCGAAAGCGTGACCAATAGTCGCCACGCGCGAGCCGATAGCACCCAACCCAATTAGGCCTAGCGTTAAGCCCTCCAGCTCAATGGATTTATGCGTCGCCTTATCCCAGTGCCCGTCTCGCAGCCGCTTGTCCAGAGGCACCACCGACTTTGCGCAGGCGAGGATCAGCGCCCAGGTATGTTCAGCCACTGCCGCCGCGTTTGCGCCAGGCGCAGAGCGGACGGCGATGTTGCGCTCGGCCGCTGCCTCTTGGTCTATCACATCGATCCCGCTTCCGTGCTTGGAAATAACCTGCAGAGCCGGAGCCGCATCCATGACCTTCGCGGTGATCTTGCCGTAACGTACCAGGATTGCCACAGGATTGTGTCGTTTACACAGCGCGATCAGGTCATCTTCTGTGGGCTGGCGGCCCGCAAACACTACCTCAAAGCCCTGCAACATCACCATGGCCTGCTCCGCCAGGTCGCTACCGGTAACCAGTACTACGTCTTTGCACCCCATCACAGCGTCTCCCCGTCGCTCAACATACCTGCCTTACGAAGCGCGTCATCAAGCCAGTGTGGACGTAAATCGCCTTCACGGATGGCGGCAAGACGCCGGGTCTCCATCTCCAGCTTTTCTTTTGCCAGAGCGATAACCACCTGAACCTCATCTCGCGGGATAACGACCACGCCGTCGATATCCGCGACAACCAGATCCCCGGCCTGAACCGTCGCCCCGGCGACTGAAATGGGATGATTAACCCGGCCAGAGATTAACTTTGTCGGGCCGCAGGGGTTCAGACCGGCAGAAAAGACGGGGTAGTGACCTTTGCTCAGGGTATCGGCGTCACGTACAGCGCCATCAATAATAATGCCCGCAATGCCGCTCGCCTGAGCCTGAGTGGCCATGATTTCCCCAAGCAGCGCGCAGCTCAGGTCGCCTTTGCCATCGACGACCAGGACATCACCGGGCTGCGCCACCGCCATCGCGGCATGAATCGCCAGATTATCACCCGGACGGACTTCCACGGTGACGGCCGGACCCGCAACGGACATATGTGGGGCCAGCGGTTTGATGCGGCCATGAAGCGTACCGCGGCGACCGGCCACGTCGGCCAGAATAGCTGCCTGATACTCGGCAGCCCGACGAACGTCCTCGGCAGAAACGCGCTCGAACTGGCGATTAATCGGTTTTTTTTCAGTAACGGACATAAATGCCTCCATATTGTTTTACTGAGTACAATGCAGGTGTACAGAACAAAACAACTATAGCGGTGTTGCTTTCCTTTTAGCCAGACCCGAGGTGGCGTTTGTGATGTAAACACGAAGTGACTCACAAAATTTGAGGTACACTCACTGCCGGGCTAACAAGGAGATAATGATGGGGAATGAAGGCGTTGTAGCGGTTGAAAAAGCGCTGGCTTTACTGGATTGCTTCCGTCCTGGGGATGAGAGCCTGACGCTGACCGCGCTGGCACAGCTGTCGGGTTATCACAAAACCACGGTTTACCGCTTGATGAATTCTCTTGAACGGATGAATTACGTCGTCAGGCATGAAGACGGCAATTATGCGCTGGGCCCACGTCTGCTTTACCTCGGCAAGCTGTATGAACAATCTTTCCACCTTTCCCGGGTGGTTCAGCCAGAGCTTCAGGCCTTATCCCTGGCATCTCAGGAGAGTGCCAGCTGGTATGTGCTGGAGGGAGGGCAGCGGCTTTGCCTGTTTCGCGCTGAAGCGTCGCATGGCCTGCGACACAGCAATCTTCCCGGCAGCCAGTTCCCGCTCGATAATTCGGCCATCAGTAAGGTATTGCGTCATTGGGGGCTCAATGAAAGCCTGCCGGAGGAAGACGCGGAACTCCCTTTCTACACGTCAGGCGCACGCGATCCCCATACCGCTGCGTTTGCGATGCCTGTCTTCGGCGTTCACGACAAGCTGGTTGCGGCGTTAGCCCTGACCGGTCCCATCTCGCGGTTGACGGAAGATCGTCGTGAGAAGGAGATAGGGCAGTTGATGAAGGCGGCTGCAAGCCGTCTTTCGCAGAAAATGGGAGCCAGTAAGCCCTTCTGTCAGCAGTTCTTTGGTGAAACGAGCGACGCGGCGGAAGAAAATCTTTAAACGCAGAAGCGGGACAAATGTCCCGCTTCTGTCATCGTTAATGCGTGACCTGTTTTTCGTGTAGCTGAGCGCGGCGGGCCTGTCGCCCCATAATGAGCACCGCGATACCCCCGGCCACGCACAGCGCGGCCAGCGGAAGCATAGCCAGCGTGTAGCTGCCCGTCCGCTCATTGATAATGCCGTACGCGTTTACCATCACCGCCCCGCCTATCAGGTTTGCGATGGCGCCAATCGCGGCCAGTCCCGCCGCCGCTGAGGTACTGCTCATCCAACCGGATGCCAGCGCCCAGAAAGGCCCTTTCATTGAATAAGCGCCTATCAGCATAATGCTGAGGATAACGATCGTGGCAGACAGCGAGACGCTCACAAAGGCGGCGAACACACCGGCGGCAATCATGAACAGCGTGAGTGCGGTATGCCAGCGGCGTTCGTTGGTACGATCGGAATTCCGTCCCCATACAATCATGAGAACAGATGCCAGACCGTAAGGAATAGCGTTAAGCAGACCTGTCTCAAGGTTATCGAGATGGAAGGATTTCAGCAGTTGAGGAGACCAGACGCTGATCGTGGTGCCCGCGGAAGATGCGCCCGCGTAAATCAGCGCCATCAGCCAGATTTGGCGATGCTTCAGCAGCTGCCACGTCGTCTGGTGCCCGATACTCTTTTGCTGATTGCGCTCGGTTTCCAGCGTGGTTTCCAGCCACTGTTTCTGTTCGCTGCTGAGCCAGCTCGCCTGATGAGGGCGATCCCGGAGAATAAACCAGGCTGCAATACCCAGCAGCACCGCCGGCAAGCCTTCAATAATGAACAGCAGATGCCAGCCGCGAAGACCCAGCCAGCCATCCAGTGACAGTATCAATCCGGAAAGCGGGGAGCCGATGAAGTTAGCGAGCGGGATGGCGACCATAAATGACGCAATAATGCGTGCGCGGTAGCGGGACGGGATCCACCAGGTCAGATACAGCACGACGCCCGGGAAGAAGCCCGCCTCTGCAGCACCGAGAAGAAAACGGACGATATAGAGCGACGTGGTGTTCTGCACCAGGGACATACACATGGAAACGATGCCCCAGCTGATCATAATGCGCGGGATCCACAGTCGGGCGCCGACTTTCTGCATTGCCAGGTTACTGGGTACTTCAAACAAAAAATAGGCCATGAAGTAAAGGCTGCTGGCGAAGCCAAACGCCGCTTTGCTGAGGCCAAGGTCCTCATTCATCTGCAGCGAAGCCATGCCGATATTCCCGCGATCGATAATGGAGACCAGGTAACTGACAATCAGAAACGGGAGAATACGCCAGATCACCTTCCGCATCGTCTCTCTTTCTATGTCCTCGGTGGCGGTAGCGCCGTTACGTAAATGTTCTGTCATTGTGTCCTCGCAGGGTTTGTTCTTTGTTTTATTAGGTACAACTCAGTTTTATTAAACAAAACCACTATAGCGACGGCGCGTTATTTTTATCCAGTTAATGGAAGGTTTAAATGATGTAAATAAGAGGTGACTCACAGATAGTGCGCTTCAGATATATCGTTCGCAGCAGCCGAACCAGCCGCAAAGAGAGTACGCTGCAAGGGAGATAATCACGCAACGCAATTATTGCACCAACTTTTCCTCTCCATTTAACTAAGCTTCGACCAGGTGCCCCGCCGCGTTAGCGGGGCCATATTCCTTTTGGTCGAGCACGCATCATGCAGCTACTCAGTATTATTATTTTGCTTACCCTAACCGTGGTGATCCATTCGCTGTGGATGTTTGGCGTTTTAAAATTCATCAAATTAGAAGTCGATTCTGCGGTACGCATTGTTTTACGCAATGTCGGTATCGTGATCTCCATGATCTTCGCCCACCTCCTTGAGGCCGGACTGTTTGCTGCGTTTTATTTTGTCATCGACGCGTTTAATGACTGGAACACCAGCTTCTATTTTTCACTGGTCAGCTACGCCACCGTGGGATACGGCGACGTCACGTTACCCCGGCACTGGCGGCTTATCGGCGGGGTGGAAGGACTGGTGGGCGCGTTGATGGTGGGCTGGTCTGTGGCGGTTCTGGTGGCGGTGCTGCAGCGCTTACGCGGAATGAGCGCCTAAACGGCAGATGCGCGATCCCCGTCTGGTAAGGTAAAGTACCCCCTCCTTGCGCGGCCAGAAGGCCGCGAATTTGAGGGTGAAGAGGCTGATTAACGGCCCGCCCTTTTCTGTTCCTGGTTTACGCCAGTTTGCATGGTGTTGTGTTTTGTCTGCCAAAAGGGTTTTGTATGTCTGCTGCTCATCTCGGTTTCCCGACGGAAACCGTTGTTGTCTTTGTGGTGATGGCCGTTGGGGCGATGTTTATCGACCTCTTTATGCACCGTCACGATAAACCCGTCTCGCTGAAAAGCGCGGCGATGTGGTCCATTTTCTGGGTCATGATGGCGATGGCCTTCGCCGGATTCCTGTATGTTCACCACGGCGCCGAGATGGCGAGCCTGTTCCTCACCGGCTATGCGCTGGAAGAGGTGCTCTCCGTCGATAACCTGTTCGTGATGATGGCGATCTTCGCCTGGTTCGGCGTGCCGGATAAGTACCGTCACCGCGTGCTCTACTGGGGCGTGCTGGGGGCGATTGTCTTCCGCGGCATCTTTGTGGCTATCGGCACCAGCCTGTTAAGCCTGGGGCCGTACGTTGAGGTAATTTTCGCGCTGGTCGTCGGCTGGACGGCGGTGATGATGCTCAGGCGCAATGAAGAGAGCGACGAAGTGGAGGATTACTCGGGTCATCTCGCCTATCGTCTGGTGAAGCGCTTCTATCCGGTCTGGCCAAAAATCAGCAGCAACGCCTTTATTCTGACGCAGAAAGAGGTGGATGCGGAGCTTGAAAAGCCGGAAAACCAGGACGTGATGGTCGGACGCGTGAAGAAGGCGAAGCGCTATGCGACGCCGCTGCTGCTTTGCGTAGCCGTCGTCGAGCTCTCTGACGTCATGTTCGCGTTTGACTCCGTGCCGGCCATTATTGCCGTGAGCCGCGAGCCGCTGATTATCTACAGCGCCATGATGTTCGCCATTCTCGGCCTGCGTACGCTTTACTTCGTGCTGGAAGCGCTGAAGCAGTATCTCGTGCACCTTGAGAAAGCCGTGGTGCTGCTGCTGTTCTTCGTGGCGTTCAAGCTGGGGTTAAATGCCACCGACCACTTCTGGCATCACGGTTACAGCATTGGCGCCACGGCCAGTCTGTTTGTGGTACTAGGCGTGCTGGCGCTGGGGATTATTGCAAGCGTGATGTTCCCGGGAAAACGTGAGGCCTGATGCATTGCCCGGTGGCGCTTCGCTTACCGGGCCTGTGATTTGGTTTTCTCCCTCTCCCTGTGGGAGAGGGCCGGGGTGAGGGCACCGGACCGCACCTAACCCTTAATCGGTGAATTCCGACGCTTGCGCGGGTGGTGGAAGTGCCGCCAGTGCGGATCCTGCGCCGCCGCCAGCAGTTCGTGGTCGCCGCGAGTGTCTCCCCAGGCGCGCAGGTGATAGGCGTTAAGATCGCCATACACTTTCTCCAGCCTTGCCACCTTCTGGGCGCAGCGGCAGTTATTGCCCGTGATGCGCCCCGTCAGCTTGCCGTCTTTCACTTCCAGCTGCGTGCCAATCAGCTTAATGCCGAGCTTATCAGCCCACGGCTGGAGCACCAGCGCCGGGGACGCGGAACAGATGGTCACTTCCGCACCGGAATTCACCTCAGCCGCCACCGCCAGAACCCCTTCGGGGCGCATCAGTTTGTTCCAGTATTTTTCGCAAAAGGCTTCCGCCTGCTGGCGCAGCCAGTGTTCATCCACGCCCGTCAGGAAGGTTTTAATCAGCACTTCCTTCAGCTCATCGCGCGTCAGCTTGCGACGCACGCAGTGCAGCGTAGGCAGCGCCATGCGCACCAGTCGGCCCGCGAAGTAACGTTTGCCGAAGGCAAAACGCAGGAAAGGAATAAAGCTGTCGTGGTGCGTTAATGTCCCGTCAAAGTCAAAGACAGAGAGCACGCTGGATTTAGCCACCGTCTCGTCGGCAATCATATTGGTCATAAATACGTCTTAGCTGAAATACACATTCTGCGGATCAGTTTACCTGCTTTAGCTGGACAGTCCTTATATCACCACTCTTTTTTTCTCGATCTTGCGATCTCAAAGTGAGTCCATTTTTGGCCTCGATAACAATTGGTGAAAAAACGAGCTGTCTATATTATCGCCACATCGCAAGATATTTAGGGGAACCATTGGCCCCCATAGGTAAGGAAAAACTCACTCACTACTTCTTTTTTGATATGACTCTTAGATCGCTTATTTCAATCCTCACGTTAAGCTTTGCTTCGTTTTCTGCGTTCAGCTTTCAACTTCCAGCGTCGATGTTATCGATGAACAGTGAACTGGCAGCATCACCGGCGAAATCTGCGCTGGTGCATCAGGAAACAGGCCCGCTGCGCTCGCGTATTCTCGATCAATACCAGAAGTGGAAAGGCACCCAGTACCGGTGGGGCGGAACCACGCATCGCGGGGTAGATTGCTCCGCGCTCATGCAGCACCTGTTCACCGATGCGGCACATCTTAATTTGCCGCGCACGACGAGTGAACAGATCCATCGTGGCGTGCAGGTGGCGCAATACCGTCTGAAAGCCGGCGATCTGGTCTTCTTCCAGACGGGCCCGAACCGCAAGCACGTTGGCGTTTATATTGGCGAAAACCAGTTTATTCATGCCTCAACCAGTCAGGGCGTAACGGTTTCAACCCTGACGGATGATTACTGGCAGGCACACTACATTACCGCCCGTCGCATCGCAGGCAGTGCGGCCTGACAGCGTCAGATGATGTCATCCACGACGCCACCGTCGACGCGCAGCGCCGCGCCCGAGGTGGCGGAGGCCTGGGTCGAACAGACATAAATCACCATATTGGCCACCTCTTCAACCGTGGCCGCGCGCTGGATAACCGAGCTGGGGCGGTTGGCCATCACAAACTCTTTCGCCAGCTGCTCCAGCGATTTGCCGGTTTTTTCGATTTCATCTTTCATCATCTCTGCGAAACCGTCAGACATCGTCGGGCCCGGCAGGACGCTGTTGACCGTCACGCCGCTCCCCGCCACGAACTTTGCAAGACCGCGCGCCAGCGAGAGCTGCGCCGTTTTAGTCACGCCGTAGTGGATCATATCCGCCGGAATATTGCAGGCCGACTCGGAGGAGATAAACACCACGCGTCCCCAGCCTTTTTGCACCATGCCCGGCAGCAGGGCGCGGGACAGACGCACGCCGGACATCACGTTGGTCTGCCAGTAACGCTCCCAGGTCTCATCGTCGGTGGCATAGAAATCCTGCGGACCGTAAATCCCGGCGTTGTTGACCAGAATATCGACGTTATTCGCCACCTTCAGAAGCGACTCGACCCCTTCCGCCGTGCTGAGATCGGCAATCGCGGCGCGCACCTGCACGCCCGGCACCACCTGCTGGAGCTGCTGAATGCCTTTATTCACCGATTCCGTGCTGCGACCATTGACGATCACTTCCGCACCGCTTTCTGCCAGACCTCTGGCAATGGCGAACCCGATCCCGCCGGTTGAGGCGGTCACCAGCGCCACTTTCCCCGCAAAGTCGATTTTCATCATCTGCTCCTTATCGTTTTAACGTTCGGACCTTAAAGCGTAGCAGGTGAGGATGACGGCTCCTGGCTAAAAAGGCGCAATAGCGTCTCAACCTGTTCATCAAGCGGGGCGAGGGAACGCTTAACAATCAGGTGTAGCGGCGTTGCCCTGCGCGCGCCGTGGCTCAGCGGCAGGCGTTTTAGTACGCCCTGATCCAGCTGGGTCTGGATGCGTTCCTCCGGCAGCCAGCCGTAGCCGACCTGAGAGACGACGGCCTCTATGGCGGCATCGATGGTGGAGAAGGTCCACGACTCGCCGGCAGCACGCGCGGCGGGCTGGCTGTCCGCAATCTGGATGAGCGGCCACGGGCGCAGCATCTCATCATTGAGCGGCGCGTCGAGGTGAAACAGGGGATGCCGGGAATGGGCCACGGCAACAAAGTCGATATTCATCAGCCATTCGCCGAGCCCGGTAATGTCCTGGCGGCGGGTTAAGACCATCACATCGGCTTCGTCGTTAATGGCGTCGGCGCGGGTATTTTCCAGCACCTCGGTCAGACGTACCTGAGTCTGCGGATACTGCTGCTGGAACTGACGAAGAATAGCGAACAGGCGGCGGCGCGGGAAAATGGAGTCCACCACCAGATCCAACCGCGTGCGCATCCCGTTGCGAAGAGTCGCTGCGCGCGTCTCAACATACGAAAACGCTTTCAGCAGCGGTTTAACCTGGTTGAGAAGAAGCTCTCCGGCCGGGGTTAACACCGCCCGTCGCCCCTCCGGGACCAGCAGCGCCACGCCGAGTCGCTCCTGCAGCAGCGACAGGTTATAGCTCACCGAGGACTGGCTGCGGTGCGTTTCTTCCGCCGCTCTGGCAAAGCTGCCCGCCTCAACTACCTTTTCCAGTAAAGACCATTGTTCAAGCGTCGTCTTATGCATGATTTATCTAAAATTTGGATGGATTTGATTAAAACATAGCGTTATTTATTCATTTTTTGAAGGGGTACAATCTTCTCATCAAAACAAAGGAGACATTTTATGAACACCTTCGACAAACACGACTTGAGCGGCTTTGTTGGTAAACATCTTGTATATACCTACGATAACGGCTGGAACTACGAGATTTACGTAAAAAATGAGACCACGCTTGATTACCGTATTCACAGCGGTCTGGTAGCCAACCGCTGGGTGAAAGATCAGCAGGCTTACATCGTGCGGGTAGGGGAGAGCATCTATAAAATTTCCTGGACCGAGCCAACCGGCACCGACGTCAGCCTGATTGTGAACCTGGGCGACAAGCTGTTCCACGGCACCATTTTCTTCCCGCGCTGGGTCATGAACAACCCGGAAAAAACCGTGTGCTTCCAGAACGATCATATTCCGCTGATGAACAGCTATCGCGATGCGGGCCCGGCGTATCCAACCGAAGTGATTGATGAATTTGCCACAATCACCTTTGTACGCGACTGCGGTGCAAATAATGAAAGCGTTATTGCCTGCGCAGCCAGTGAATTACCGAAAAACTTTCCAGATAACCTGTAATAAGCGCGACAATTAACTAAAAAGAAAAGTTCCCGGCTATTTCATATTATTATGAAATAGCCGGGATTTTTTTTGTTTGTTGAGGATTGGTTTAAAACAATTCATTTCAGAATGTTGCGGAAGATCACATTAAAAATAATTAAACGTAATTTAACTTGTTGTTTTTCAATAAGCTGCTAGTTGTTTTATAACGTTGCATACCTTGTCTTAATTTTTCCCTAAGGAAAGAGAGCTACTTTGATATAAGTTTATGGTTCGTTGAAATAAACGGGCTGGCATTTGGTTAATATCAAAAACATGCCATTTTTATTGCAAGGAAATTAATAATGAGTGATTTTCTGCCTTTTTCGCGGCCGTCGATGGGCGCTGAGGAAATTGCGGCGCTTCAGGACGTTTTGATGTCGGGCTGGATCACCACCGGGCCAAAGAATCAGGAACTTGAAGGGGCATTCTGTCAGCTTACCGGGAATCAGCATGCGATTGCCGTCTGTTCAGCCACCGCGGGTATGCACGTCACGCTGATGGCGCTGGATATTGGCCCGGGCGATGAAGTCATTACCCCTTCCCAGACCTGGGTCTCCACGCTGAATATGATCGTGTTGCTGGGTGCCACGCCGGTCATGATTGATGTGGACAAAGATACATTAATGGTGACGCCAGAAGCCGTTGAAGCCGCCATTACCCCGCGTACCAAAGCCATTATCCCCGTTCATTATGCCGGCGCGCCGTGTGAAATCGACGCCATTCATGCCATCGGCGAACGTCACGGTATTCCGGTTATTGAAGATGCGGCCCATGCCGCCGGAACGTACTACAAGAACCGTCATGTGGGCTGGAAAGGAACGGCGATTTTTTCCTTCCACGCCATTAAAAATATGACCTGCGCGGAAGGCGGCTTAGTCGTCACGGATAATGCCCAGCTGGCACAGCGGATCCGCAGCCTGAAATTCCATGGCCTGGGCGTAGATGCCTATGACCGCCAGACGCACGGCCGCGCGCCGCAGGCGGAAGTGATCGCGCCGGGCTATAAATACAATCTGGCGGACATCAACGCCGCGCTGGCGCTGGTGCAGTTAGGCAAGCTGAAAGAGGCTAACAGGCGTCGCCAGGAAATTGCTGAACGCTACCTGCGTGAGCTTGCCGATACGCCGTTCCAGCCGCTCACCATTCCGTCATGGCCGCACGTGCACGCCTGGCACCTGTTTATTATTCGCGTTGACGAAGCGCGCTGCGGGATCTCACGCGACAACCTGATGGCGGCGCTGAAAGAGAAAGGCATCGGTACCGGCCTCCACTTCCGCGCGGCACACACCCAAAAATACTACCGCGAGCGTTTTCCTGATGTATCGCTCCCGAATTCTGAATGGAATAGCGCGCGTATTTGTTCTCTCCCTCTTTTCCCGGATATGACTCATGACGACACAACCCGCGTCATTACCGCACTCCATCAGCTTACAGGACATTGATATGTTCAGTGCACCGCCTGTACAAAAAGTTTCCGTGGTAATCCCGGTTTATAACGAGCAGGAGAGCCTGCCCGAACTGATCCGCCGTACAACCGCCGCCTGCGATACGATGGGCAAGGCTTATGAAATTCTGCTGGTAGATGATGGTAGTAGCGATCATTCCGCGCTGATGCTGACCGAGGCCGCGCAGGCCGAAGGCAGCCATATTGTTGCCGTGCTGCTCAACCGCAACTACGGCCAGCACTCGGCGATTATGGCGGGGTTTAGCCACGTCACGGGCGATCTGATCATCACCCTGGACGCTGACCTGCAAAACCCGCCGGAAGAGATCCCGCGTCTGGTCGCCAAAGCCGATGAAGGCTATGACGTGGTCGGCACGGTACGTCAGAACCGTCAGGACAGTCTGTTCCGCAAGCTGGCCTCACGCACCATCAACCGCCTTATCCAGCGCACGACCGGTAAAGCGATGGGCGATTACGGCTGCATGCTGCGCGCCTACCGCCGCCACATTGTCGACGCGATGCTGCACTGTCATGAGCGCAGCACCTTTATTCCGATCCTCGCCAACACCTTTGCCCGCAAGGCAACGGAAATTCCGGTTCTGCACGCCGAGCGCGAGCACGGGGAATCGAAGTACAGCTTTATGCGTCTCATCAACCTGATGTATGACCTCATCACCTGCCTGACCACCACGCCGCTGCGTCTGCTGAGCGTGTTCGGCAGCATCATCGCCGTGGCCGGATTTGCGCTGTCCGTTCTGCTGGTGGTGCTGCGCCTGGTCTTTGGCCCGCAGTGGGCGGCGGAAGGGGTCTTCATGCTCTTTGCCGTGCTGTTTATGTTCATCGGCGCCCAGTTTGTCGGGATGGGCCTTCTCGGTGAATACATTGGCCGTATCTATAACGATGTTCGCGCGCGTCCGCGCTACTTTATTCAACGTGTTGTCCGTCAGGAACACAAAGCATCTCAAGAGGAAATTCACCCATGAAAGCTGTTGTATTTGCCTATCACGATATGGGGTGCACGGGCACGCTGGCCCTGCTGGAAGCGGGCTATGACATTGCGGCAATCTTTACCCATCCGGACACGGCCGGAGAGAATAACTTTTTTGGCTCCGTGGCGCGTATCGCCGCCGAGCGCGGGATCCCGGTTTATGCACCGGACGATGTAAACCATCCGCTGTGGGTGGATCGCATCCGCGCGCTCGCGCCTGACGTAATCTTCTCGTTCTACTATCGCAACCTGCTTTCCGACGAGATCTTAGGTCTGGCCGCAAAAGGCGCCTTTAATCTTCACGGTTCTCTGCTGCCCGCCTACCGCGGCCGCGCGCCGCTGAACTGGGTGCTGGTGAACGGTGAAACGGAAACGGGCGTGACGCTGCACCGCATGGTGCGCCGTGCGGACGCGGGCGCTATCGTGGCACAGCAGAAGGTCGCTATTGATGCGGACGAAACGGCGCTGCAGCTGCATCAAAAGCTGAATGCAACGGCGCAGACGCTGCTGCGTGATGCTCTTCCAGGCATCCTCAACGGCACCTTCAGCGAGACCGCGCAGGATGAGAGCAAGGCAAGCAGCTTTGGCCGCCGCGCGCCGGAAGATGGTCGTCTGGACTGGAACAAGCCTGCCCGCCAGCTGCACAACCTGGTGCGCGCCGTGACCGACCCGTGGCCGGGCGCGTACAGCTTTGCTGGCGTAAGCAAATTTATCGTCTGGAAATCCCGCGTGCGTGACGATATTCCGGCTGCCAAACCGGGCACCGTCGTCTCTGTCTCTCCGCTGATTGTGAGCTGCGGCGAGCAGGCGCTGGAGATCGTCACCGGACAAACCGACAACGGCCTGTACGTTCAGGGCACGCAGCTGGCGCAGTCTCTGGGTCTGGTGGCCGGGGCGCTGATTACTAGCGCGCCGGTGGTTGCCATCAAGCGCCGTACCCGCGTGCTGATCCTCGGCGTGAACGGCTTTATCGGTAACCACCTGACCGAACGTCTGCTTAAAGACGACAACTACGAGATTTACGGTCTGGATATCGGTGCGGATGCCATCAGCCGTTTCCTCGACAACCCGCGTTTCCACTTCGTGGAAGGGGACATCAGCATCCATTCCGAGTGGATTGAATACCACATTAAAAAATGCGACGTGGTGCTGCCGCTGGTCGCCATTGCCACGCCAATCGAGTACACCCGTAACCCGCTGCGCGTGTTCGAGCTGGACTTCGAAGAGAACCTGAAGATCATCCGCGACTGCGTGAAATACGACAAGCGCATCATCTTCCCGTCCACGTCTGAAGTGTACGGCATGTGTACCGATAAGAACTTCGATGAAGACACCTCCAACCTGGTGGTCGGGCCGATCAACAAACAGCGCTGGATTTACTCCGTCTCCAAACAGCTGCTGGACCGCGTGATTTGGGCCTACGGTGAGAAAGAAGGCCTGCGCTTTACCCTGTTCCGTCCGTTCAACTGGATGGGCCCGCGTCTGGATAACCTCAACGCGGCGCGTATCGGCAGCTCCCGTGCGATCACCCAGCTGATCCTGAACCTGGTAGAGGGCTCGCCAATTAAGCTTATCGAAGGCGGGAAACAGAAACGCTGCTTTACGGATATCAGCGACGGTATCGAAGCGCTGTTCCGCATCATCGAAAACAAAGATAACCGCTGCAACGGTGAAATCATCAACATCGGTAACCCGGACAACGAAGCGAGCATTCGCGAGCTGGCAGAGATGCTGCTGGCCAGCTTTGAGCGCCATCCGCTGCGCGACAAGTTCCCGCCGTTTGCCGGCTTCCGCGAAGTGGAAAGCAGCAGCTACTATGGTAAGGGCTACCAGGACGTTGAGCACCGTAAGCCAAGCATTCGCAACGCGAAGCGCTGCCTCAACTGGACGCCGACGGTGAAGATGGAGCAGACCATTGACGAAACGCTCGATTTCTTCCTGCGCACCGTGGAGCTTTCGGAACAGGCCTCATGAAAAAAGTCGGTTTACGCATTGATGTTGACACCTTCAGGGGAACGCGTGACGGCGTACCCAAACTGCTGGAACTGCTGAACAAACACGATGTGCGTTCCAGCATTTTCTTCAGCGTGGGGCCTGACAACATGGGACGCCATTTATGGCGTCTGATTAAACCGGCATTTCTGTTCAAAATGCTGCGCTCGCGCGCAGCATCCCTCTACGGCTGGGATATTTTGCTGGCCGGCACCGCCTGGCCCGGCAGACGTATCGGCGCGGGTAATGAAGCCGTTATCCGCGAGGCGGCGCAGCATCATGAGGTGGGTCTCCACGCCTGGGACCACCATGCCTGGCAAGCCTGGGCGGGCGTCTGGGATATCCCGCGCCTGTCCCGTGAGGTCGAGCGTGGGATGCTGGAGCTGGAGGCCATTACCGGTCAGCTCGTGCGCTGCTCCGCCGTGGCTGGATGGCGTGCGGATCAGCGCGTCGTGAAGGCCAAAGAAGCCTTTGCGTTTCGCTACAACAGCGACTGCCGCGGAACCGGACCTTTTTTGCCGCTGTTAGGCGAAAATCGCTACGGAACGGTGCAAATTCCGGTCACGCTTCCCACCTGGGATGAAGTGGTCGGGCGCGAGGTGAAGGCGGATGAGTTCAATCGCTACATTCTGGACCGCATCCATCGTGACGCCGGCACGCCGGTGTATACCATCCATGCCGAAGTGGAAGGGATTGCGTATCAGCATGATTTCGACGAACTGCTGACGATGGCCGCTCAGGAGGGCATTGAATTTTGCCCGTTGAGCGAGCTGCTGCCGGACGACCTCAGCACCCTGCCCGTGGGTAAAGTCGTCCGTAATGAAATGGCTGGCCGGGAAGGCTGGCTTGGCTATCAACAAACCGTGAGTCCGGTCCCATGAAAACAGCCCGTTATGGCTTAGCGCTTTTCGCACTGTTTATCGTTTACTACCTCATTCCGGTCGATGTCCGCCTGCTCTGGCAGCCTGATGAAACGCGCTATGCGGAAATCAGCCGCGAAATGCTGGCATCCGGAGACTGGGTAGTCCCGCATTTTCTGGGGCTGCGTTACTTTGAAAAACCGATTGCTGGCTACTGGATCAACAGCATCGGGCAGTTGCTGTTCGGGCACACGAACCTCGCCGTGCGCGCCGGGTCTATCTTCTCTACCGGCTTAGCCGCGCTGCTGGTCATCTGGATGGCATGGCGTCTCTGGCGAGATAAGCGGACCGCTATTTTCTCCGGTCTTATCTTCCTGACCCTGTTCCTGGTGTATGGCATCGGCACGTATGCGGTGCTGGATCCTATAATCACCCTGTGGCTGGTGGCGGCGATGTGCAGCTTCTGGCTGGCGTCGCAGGCCCAAACCGTTTCCGGAAAAGCGGGTGGCTATGTGCTGCTTGGGCTGGCCTGCGGGATGGGGGTGATGACCAAAGGCTTCCTGGCGCTGGCCGTTCCGGTGATTGGCGTGCTGCCGTGGGTCATTGCCCGGAAGCGCTGGAAAGAGGTGCTGATTTTTGGCTGGCTCGCGATCCTGAGCTGCGTGCTGATTGTTCTGCCGTGGGGGCTGGCCATTGCGCAGCGTGAGCCTGACTTCTGGCGTTACTTCTTTTGGGTTGAACATATTCAGCGTTTTGCCCAGAGCGACGCGCAGCATAAAGCCCCGTTCTGGTACTACATACCGTTCCTGATTGCGGGCAGCCTGCCGTGGCTGGCACTTTTGCCCGGCGCGATTCGTCTTGGCTGGAATGACCGACAAAACGCGGGTGGCGGGTTCTATCTGCTAGGTTGGGTGGTGATGCCGCTGCTGTTCTTCAGCATCGCCAAAGGCAAGCTGCCGACCTATATCCTGCCCTGCTTTGCCCCGCTGGCTATCCTGATGGCGCGCTATGCCTGCCTCGCGGCGGAAAAAGGTGCCAGAGCGTTACGCATTAACGGCGGGATTAACCTGGCGTTTGGCGTTATCGGCGTGGTGGCGGCGCTGGTGGTCTCGCCGTGGGGACTGTCGAAGCATCCGGTCTGGACGTCGGTTGAACTGTATAAAGTCTTCTGTGCGGTGGTGGCGTTCCTCATCTGGGCCGCGGTAGGCTGGTTTACGTTCAGACAGAGCCAGCAGCGCTGGTGGCTGGCGGCACTGTGCCCTGCAGGGCTGGCGCTGCTGATTGGTTTTGCCATTCCGAACCTGGTGGTGGATTCCAAACAGCCGCAGTCGCTGGTCGATACCGTGCGCGAGCCGCTTCAGGAAAGCCGATTCGTGCTGGCCAATAACGTTGGCGTGGCCGCGGGCCTGGCGTGGGAGCTGAAGCGCAATGACATCACGATGTTCGATCAAAGCGGCGAACTGCGCTACGGACTGGATTATCCCGATGCGAAAGATCGTTATGTTGATAAAGATGACTTCGCGCAGTGGCTGGCGGAGCATCGTCAGCAGGGGCGCGTATCGCTGGTGATTCTTCTGTCAAAACACGATGAAATCGCGCGCGCAAATCTGCCGAAACCGGACAGCCTGTATATTCAGGGGCGTCTGGCCCTGCTGGAGTATCTGCCGAAGTGATGACCTGGATCTGGCTGATACTGGCAAGCCTGCTCAGCTGCGCGGGACAGCTGTGCCAGAAACAGGCCACCCGTCCGGCGAAAGCCGGGCGGCGCGGGGCGCACATCGCGCTGTGGCTTGGCCTGGCACTGCTGGCGCTGGGCAGCGGGATGCTGGTCTGGCTGGTGGTGCTGCAACGCCTGCCTGTCGGTATTGCCTATCCTATGCTGAGCCTCAATTTTGTCTGGGTGACGCTGGCGGCGAAGGCGTTCTGGCGTGAGCACGTTGCTGCGCATCACTGGCTGGGGGTAGGGTTCATCATCATTGGGATTGTTATCCTGGGAGGGAGCCTGTGAAGGGTGCATTCTGGGCCATGTGCAGCGTGCTGTTAGTCAGCGCGGCGCAGCTGCTGCTGCGCAATGCCATGCAGGCACTGCCACCGGTCAGTGAGATCCTGGTGTTTGTTTCCGCGCTGTGGCACTTCTCGTCCGGCACGGGCGCGCTGCTGCTGGGGTTGACGGGGTATGTGGCGTCCATGGGCTGCTGGTATCTGACGCTACACCGTATGGCGCTCAGCAAAGCCTATGCCCTGCTGAGCCTCAGCTATATTCTGGTGTGGGCCGCCGCGATCCTGCTGCCTGGCTGGGGGGAGCGCTTCTCCTGGCACGGGCTGGCGGGCGTCGGGTTTATTATTCTGGGCGTGTTAGTGATTTTTCTGCCCCGAACGTCCCAACGTGAATAATCGACTCGTGGGTCAGGGTATAAGGGGTCGATGTGCAGACGGCAAGGCTCAGCGAGCCGACCTGTAGCTGACTGACCGCGTGCGTCTGCGCCGTGCTGTCGATGCTGACAATCTGCCATGCGCTGCCGCCACGCTGTTTCACAATCGCTTCTTTCCGCGTCCAGATACGCCAGAACGCGGAAAGCCGTTCCTCGGGCGCTTCATGCTCCAGCTCGTCATGCTCCGTCATGCTGAACACCGCATTAGCCAGCGCCTGCCAGTTCTTCCTCGGGCGAATCACTTCGATATCGCAGCCGACTTCGCCTTCATCGCTCATCAGCAGGGCAATATCGTCACCGCTGTGGCTCAGGTTGAACCACAGCGGATGACCCTTCGCAAAGGCCGGTTTGCCCTGCTCGCCGTAAATGATGTCGGGGAGCGGGCGAGGGGATAACGTTCTGGCGAGCAGCGTCCTCCCGGCCAGCCAGGAGGCCTGTCGGGCACCCTGAGGCGCCCTGTCTGCGAGCGCTGACGCCATCGGGTCCGCGCAAAGAGTGGAGATTTTTCCCAGTACAAACTGGTACATAGTTACGCCCAGCGTTTAATGATAATCGAGGTGTTGATGCCGCCAAACGCGAAGTTATTGCTCTGCAGATACTCGCAGTCAATCTGACGGGCTTCTCCCATAATATAATCTAAAGCACCGCATTGCTCATCCGGCTGCGTTAAATTGAGCGTCGGGGCAAACCAGCCTTCACGCATCATCTGCAGGCTCATCCACGCTTCCAGCGCGCCGCAGGCACCCAGCGTATGGCCAAAATAGCTCTTCAGCGAGGAAACCGGCACGTTGTCACCATAGATAGCGGCGGTGGCCAGGCTTTCGGCGATATCGCCGCGATCGGTGGCGGTACCGTGCGCGGAGATATACCCCATATCCCGGGCGCTTAATCCCGCCATGGACAGCGACTGCTCCATGCAAATCTGCATGGTTTCACGCTGAGGCTGGGTGATATGGGCCGCGTCGCAGTTAGTGGCAAAGCCCACGATTTCGCCGTAGATCGTGGCCCCGCGCGCTTTTGCATGCTCCAGCTCTTCGAGTATCAGGGTACCCGCACCTTCCCCAATCACCAGACCATCGCGCTGCGTATCAAATGGCGACGGGGTGTGTTTAGGGGCGTCATTGCGCTGGCTGGTGGCGAACAGCGTGTCAAACACCGCCGCTTCAGACGGACACAATTCTTCCGCGCCCCCCGCGACCATCACGGTCTGATACCCGTGGCGAATGGCCTCCCAGGCGTAGCCAATCGCCTGGCTGCCGGAGGTACAGGCGCTTGAGGTCGGGATGACGCGGCCGCGTAGTCCAAAGAACAGGCCGGTATTCACCGCCGTAGTGTGCGGCATCATCTGGACGTAGGTTGTCCCGGTGATGTTATTGGTGTGCTTTTCGGTGAGCATGGTCGCGAATTCGCTGACCGGACCGGTGCTGCCTGTCGAAGAACCGTAGGCGATACCGGTTTGACCGTTGGTGAGCACCGCTTCGCCAATCAGCCCCGCCTGCTCCAGCGCCAGCTCGGTGGCGCGGGTCGACATCAACGACACGCGGCCCATGGCGCGAATACGCTTGCGGGTGTAGTGTTCCGGCAGCGAGAAATCGTCGATCGGCGCGCCCAGCAGGGTGTGCAGGCCATCATAAACCTGCCATTCCGGCATTTTACGCACCGCGTTTTCATACGCCAGCAGCCTGCTGGACACGGAATGCCAGTTTTCGCCAAAGGCGGTCACGCCGCCCATGCCCGTAATCACCACGCGACGCGTCATAGCATTCCTCCGTTAATGGAAATGACCTGGCGGGTAACATAGCCCGCGATATCCGACATCAGATAGCTTGCCAGCCCGGCGACCTCTTCAGCCTGGCCCATACGTTTCATTGGGATGATGGACATCGCTTCCTTCAGCGCGGCTTCTTCCATCTCAATCATGCCGGTATCAATCAGGCCCGGGGCGATGCAGTTGACGGTGATTTTGCGTTTTGCCAGCTCAATCGCCAGCGCTTTGGTGGCGCCGATAATGCCCGCTTTGGCCGCGCTGTAGTTCACCTGTCCGCGGTTGCCCATCACGCCGGAGACGGACGATAAGGTGATAATGCGTCCCCCTTTACGGGTGCCAATCATCGGCATAATGCAGGGGTGAATGACGTTATAAAAACTGTCGAGATTGGTGTGGATCACGCTGTCCCAGTCGTTTTCGCTCAGCGCCGGAAAGGCGCCGTCGCGGGTAATTCCGGCGTTGCTGACCACGCCATACCATGCGCCATGGGCTTCAATCTCCTGCTCCAGCACCTCGCGGCACTGTTCGCGGTTACCCACATCAAAGGCGAGTAAACGACCGTTGCCACCCGCCTGCGTGATGGCGTCCAGCGTCTCCTGCGCGCCTGCGGCATCACGATGGTAATGCACGCCTACGGTAAACCCGTCGGCGGCGAGCTGGCGGGCAATGGCGCGCCCTATGCCTTTGCTGGCCCCTGTGACCAGTACGGAACGACTCATGCGTTAGATCCCTGATTAAAAAGCGATGTTAATTCTTCTGCGCTCGGCTGGAAGGTGTTGACCCGGCCCGTGGCCAGCGTCTCTTCATTCGCGGAAATCGCGCATTCAAAGCTGCCGAAGCGTTCGTCCTGCATCAGCAGCTTAACGGTGATGTCCAGCGTCAGGCCTGCGGCGAAATGCCCGCTGGCGCAGACCAGCTCGCGCGCGCCGAGCACCATGCCCAGCGCGATATGTTCCTGCCCCTGCTGCTGGCGATGCCAGCCCGACCAGACGCCGACGGTCTGCGCCATCAGCTCGAGCGCGTACCAGCCCGGCAGGTCGCCATCGGCATTGAGAAACGGCGCCAGCACGCTTTGCCCGTTGACGGCCACGCGGCTGACCGCCGTGTCGTCCGTCACGTTCTCAACGGATCCCAGCAGCATCATCGGCGCCTCGTGCGGCAGGTAGGCTTCGGGTGATAAGTAGCTCATGAGGCTCTCCCCAGCAGGATGCTGGCGTTATTGCCGCCAAACGCGAACGAGTTAGACAAAATGACCGGTTTTTTCAGAGCGGTGCGCTGGTGCAGCAGGCCGCACGGCGCCAGAGTATCGTCCGGCGCGTAGCGGGCGAAGTCCTGCGGCGGCAACGGCAGATCGCGCGTCAGAATCAGCCAGCTCAGGGCCGCTTCGGTAATACCGGCGGCGCCCAGCGTATGGCCGGTAAGGTGTTTGGTTGAGCTGCACGGCACGCTTTCCCCGAAGAGATCGTGCACCACCTGCGATTCAATCTGATCGTTGAGCGGCGTGGCCGTGCCGTGCAGGTTGATGTAGCCGATATCCTGCGGCTGCATACCCGCTTCGTTAAGCGCCTGCGCGATCGCCCTTATCGCCCCTTCGCCCTGCGGATGCGGAGCGGAAATATGGTACGCATCGCTGGATTCGCCCGTTCCGAGCAGCGCCACGTCGGCGGGCTCCCGGCTCAATACCATCAGCGCGGCGGCTTCACCGATGGTGATCCCCCGGCGGTCGCGACCAAACGGCTCGCAGAGCGTGGGGGAGAAGGATTCAAGGCTGTTAAAGCCGTTGACGGGCATCCGGCTCAGGGTATCGGCCCCGCCGACGATGGCGATGTCCACCAGCCCGGCTTCAATAAGACGTTTGCCGCCGATCATCGCCCGCGCGCTGGAAGAGCAGGCCGTCGAGATCGTATAGGCCGGGCCTTCGAGCTGAAGCCAGTTGGCGAGGAAGCGGGACGGATCGCCAAGCTCCTGCTGCGGATACTGCCAGCGCGTGCTCGCTTCGCCATGGGTCATGCGGCGCACGTGCTCATCGCCCTCATCCAGCCCGGAGGTGCTGGTCCCCAGCACCACGGCCACGCGGTCGCGGCCGACGCGGGCGATGGCCTCGTCAACGGCGGGCTGAATCTGCGCCAGCGCGGCCAGCAGCAGCTGGTTATTGCGGGTGCGGTGTGCGGCGAAGGCGTCCGGGATGGGCGGAAGCTCGCCTTCCACGCCGCCCAGTACGGCTTCGGGTAAACCCTGCAGCCAGCCGGTCCGGGCGTGCATCCCCGGCGCCACGCCTGCCGTCAGGTTCGCGGCAATCTCGTCAGGCGAGTTGCCCAGCGCGTTGACCATGCCAACAGCGGATATATAAATCATCTCAGTCACCCAGATATTGAATGGTGATGTGGTATTTAAAGACGTGTTGCTCGATGCTGATCGGCTCGCGCTTGCCTTTGCGCTGCAGGTAGACAATCTCCGTCACCAGCTTGCCGCTGGCGTTGCGCAGCTCGCGCCGATCGCCATTGTCCGTTAACGTCCAGCCCTTCGGCAACTGCGGCTGCCAGGCGCTAATCGGCCAGTGGCTGAGCATCACGTCGGCCAGCACCTGGCTGGCGGGCGGCAGCTGCGGCACGACGATCGACTGCTCGGTATGAATACCGGTCTCATCGTACGTCGCCAGGAACAGGCGAATGCCCACGGAAGAGAGCCCGGCCAGCGTCACCTTATGCGCATCCGCGTTGAGCATCACCAGCAGGGACTGCGTTTGTCCGTTAAAGCTGCCTGTCAGCAGCTGCTGGGAGCTTACCGCCGGGCTGATGCCGGGCGGCGGCAGCGTAACTTTGGTACCCGGCTGGAGCCAGGCCTGAGGCCGCGTCTCTTTGGTATCGGTCGAATGGCTGCAGCCCGCCAGCAGCAGCGCCGCGGCCAGCGCAACGGCGCGATAAAAAGCGTTCATTTACGTTTTCTCTCTTTCTTATCCGGCATCGCCAGCGGAGCCAGCAGGAAGGCGGTAAAAATACCGCTCACCAGCACGATACCAAAGCTGCTGATGGCCTGGGTGGCGCTGAAGACGAGCATGCCCAGCGTCAGCAGCGTGGTCATCATGGCCAGCGTAATCGCCAGCATTGAGGTCAGCGGCGTACCGCGCGGGTTGCTGAAAAACAGCGTGTAGTTAATGCCAATGCCGAGCACCAGTACCAGCGCCAGCAGTGAGAACAGATTCACCGGGTGGCCCGTTGCGGCCAGCACCGCCAGGCCGCAGCTCAGCGACAGCACGGACGGCACTAGGCTTATCAGCCCTTTACGCCAGCCGAGGCGCAGCATCGCCCCGCAGGCAATCACCGCCAGCGCGGCAAACAGTAGCCCCGTCAGCAGCGTGCGGTAGAGGGCAAACAGGCTGTCAAAGCTGGCTTTGCGATCGACCCAGACGACGCCGTCATGGCGCGCGGCCAGTTCACCGAGGTAAGCGCTGTTTTTCGCGCCGTCCACCGGCACCAGCACGCCGCTTTCCCCGTTGGGCAGGGTCAGCCAGAGCAGACGCCAGCCTTCGCTGGCCGGGCTTTCAAGCCACGCGTCCACGCTGACCGGCATGGCGTCGAGGTTCGGGGATACGGCGCTGAGCCCGGCGCTTTTTAGCACGTTCGTTACCGCAGGAGCAGCCTCGCGCAGCAGCTTCAGATCGCTTTTCTGGCGCGCCAGCGAGTTCAGCGGCAGGGTACGCCAGCGGGCGATCTCTCCGGCTTTCTGCGCCTGTGCCAGCGCCGGGGTAAAGGCTTCCAGCCGCTCCAGCGTTTGCTGAGGCGAGGCGCCATGAACCACAAACCATTTCTGATCGACGCTCTGTCCGGTCAGGGCGGTAATGACCTTCTCCTGCGCCAGAATATCTTTCGGCAGCGCCTGCAGCTGGGCGATGTCGTCGTCCACCCTCAGGGTGCTCATCCCCACGGCGGAGAGCAGCGCCAGCGCGACGGGCAAACCAACGGACAGTTTTTTATTGCGTCGCCAGGCGGCCAGCCAGCGCAGCATGATAACCATCAGCGGAACCGGGCGCACCGGTAAACCCCGGCACAGCCACGGATGCCAGAAAATCACCGTCAGGCAGGAGGCGCTCAGCCCCACGGCGGCGAACACCGCCATCTGGCGGATCCCGGGGAAGGGGGCCAGCATCATAATCAGGTAGGCGGCGACGGTCGTCAGCAGCGCCAGCAGCAGCGCATTGCGTACTTTGGCCAGGCTTTGCCAAGGGGAATATTCCGCGCCGTGCACCATCCGTTCGGTCAGGTAGTAGAGCGTGTAGTCGGCTGAAATACCGATGATGCTCATGCTCATCACCAGCGTCATCAGGTGCAGTTCGCCAAAGAGCAGCAGCGTCACCACCGTACCCGCCAGCGCGCCGATGGCAATGGAGAGCACGCTCAGCAGCAGCGGGCGCAGAGAGCGGAACACCGCCACGATGAGCAGGAACACGCCAAGCAGGGTGGCGATGCCCAGCGTCGAGACGTCGCGTTTGGCCTGCTGGCTGGCGTAATCGCTGTAGAACACGGTTCCGCGGGAAAGCAGCTGCGCCTGCGGGAAACGCGCTTTTAGCCTCTCCTGCAGCGCGTTAAGCGTCGTCACGAGCCGGTGGGTCTGCTGCATATCAAATGACGAGCCCGCCAGCTCGCCGTGCAGCAGATACCAGTAGTTTCCCGCCTCATCCTGTGTGACCAGCCAGCCGTCCATCAGCCGCAGCTTCTGGCCGTTTTGCGCCAGAGCGAGCTGCGAGCCGCGCATCAGCATCAGGGGATCGTTTTGCAGCTCTTTGCCGCTGACGCCGGAAAAGGCCGAATAGAGCTGAGATAAAATCCACTGCGCCTGCGCTTCTCCGCCGTTTTGCAGGCGGGCGCGGGTGGCGGGATCGATCAGGCCATTTCGGTGCTGCCAGAAGAATTCCCCCCAGGCCTTTTGCCCGGCGGCGTCCATCGGGCCTTTGACCTCGCTGAGCGAATCGCTGCTTTGCAGCAGCGCCAGCCACTGCTGCGCCACGCTCGGATCGGGCTCTTTGCCGGGGCTGACCATCCAGACCAGCTGGCGGTCGAGACGCTGCATAAACCCGTCGTTGAGCGCCGGCGGGATCGCCCCCAGCGTCTGCTTCGGCAGCATGGCCAGCACGCTGCTGTTCAGACGCGCGCCGGGCAGCAGCGACAGCAGCACGCCCAGCAGAATCAGGCATAGCGTGGCCCACAGCAGCGCCGGGCGCAGGGATTTACGGTGCGGCAAAGCGTTGGCGTTCGTCATCGGTCAGGCTGGCGGGCGTCAGTTGGTGGCGTGAAAGGGCGATATCGGTACGGTCGCCCTGTTTGTCGTTGAGGCGAATCGTCTCCAGATAGGTCGCGCCGCCCAGATCGAGGGTGGCGAAAATCTTGTCCAGCGGCGTCGTTTTTGGCGTAAGCACCAGCGACCAGCGGCCAGCGCCCAGGTCTTTAAAATCGATGCGGAAGTTCTCTTCAAGCACCCTGCGGTCGGCCTGGAACAGGGCCCGCAGAAGATGGTTGAACTGGAACATCTGCGGATTATTGTCGGCGGTGACGGTCTGCGGCGGCTGGCCGTTAATGGCCTGAACCATCCGCTTGTCGTCCAGCAGGAGCGTCATCGGAAACGGCGCTTTTTGATCCCACAGCAGGCCGCTGTCGCGGGCGATCAGCATCTCGCCCTGCGAGCGCAGCGGCTGCGGCATATCTTTTATGGTGCGAACCTGTTCGAAGTGCGCGCGCACGACGGGCTGCCCGGTGAAGCGCTGCTGCAGTTCATCCAGCGTCACGGCGCTGACCAGCGGGCTGACGATCAGCGCCAGCAAAGGCAACCATTTCATGGCGTTACTCCCATACGTTCAAACAGTATTGCCGGACTCACAAAGCACATTTCGCGGGTGGCTTCTTCCACCGCCACCTGGATGGTGTAACCGGTGGTTGTGCGTTTGCCGGTCTGCGCATCGAAAATTTGATAGGCAATGCGCAGGCGGTTTTCATACTCTTCAACGTGCGCGCGGACGCGAATACGCTGCTCAAAGGTCACCGCATCGCGGTATTTCACCCGGGTATCGACGACGGGCCAGACGTAGCCGGAGGCCTTCATCTGGCGATAGCCATAGTCAAACTGATTGAGCAGCGCCTCGCGGGCGATCTCAAAGTAGCGGAAATAGTTACCGTGCCAGACCACGCCCATCATATCGACGTCGTGGAACGGAACGGTGATCTCAACTTCAGTCGTAAAGCGGGGATCGGTCAGCACCCTTTACTCCTTCTCTCTGGACTCTGGCAGATGCCAGAAATCGAAAAAATTAAACCAGTCGAGCGGCGACATGAGGGCGTAATGTTCCAGCCGCTGCGCGTAGCGATCGACGGTATCCTGCAGCGCCTGCTGGCGTTCACCGCGCGGCAGGCGCAGCGGGTCGGCAAACGGTTCGCTGTGCAGGACGAGCTTACCCTGCTGGCGCAGGGCAAAAATCAGCACCACCGGGCAGCGCAGGATGGAGGCCAGGATAAACGGCCCCTGGGGGAACGGCGCTGGCTGGCCCATGAACGGACTCCAGATCACGCGCCACTCGCCGCCACGCTGCGGATTCACCGCGATGCGGTCGCCCACAATCGCGACCCATTCTCCCCGCTCAAGCTTCTCTTTGATGGCAATCGCGGTGTCCGGGCCGATATCGGTAACCGACATCAAATTCACGCCCGCCTGGGGCGCCATTTCGCTCATGATTTGCTTAAAGCGCTGGGCGTTCTCGCTGAAGACCAGGGCGGTGATAGTTTTGCTGCCGTCCAGCTGGGCCAGCGCCCGGCAGGCCTCAACGTCGCCAAGATGCGAGGCCAGCAGCAGCCTGCCCTGCGGCGCCGCGATATTAAGTGTTTCGCTCGCGCCGGGGGCAAAGACCACGTCGCGATCAAACTTCAGCTCACCGCGCCAGCTGGCGACTTTATCCAGCATCGCGTTGCCGAAGCGCATGAAATGGAAAAAGCTGTTGAGCCGCGGGGGAACGGGCATGTTCCGCTGACGCAGCTCTTGCTTCACCCTTCCAATCCACTGCCGCGAGGCCTGCCGCGCCGGACGCGCGATAAGCCAGTACACGCCGATTACCGGCCACAGCAGCACGGTAAAGGCCCGGCGCCCCATCAGCTTCCAGACGCGCAGCATCAGGCGCATCCCCCACAGGCCTTTGACCTCGTCCTGCTGCGCCCAGTGCTGGCGGCGTCGACGGAAAAGCAGGCCGGGCATGCGGGGCAGCATGCCGAAGAACAGCCGGGTATGCATCAGGGAGATCCGCACGTTATCTTTTAACGCGTCGAAGTGGGACAACCCGTCCTGCGGATAGGTGACGCGGGTGGGCAGAAAGACGCTGGTGTTGCCCTGCCAGTAGAGACGGACCATCACTTCGGTGTCAAAGTCCATCCGTTTGCCGAGCGTTTCACGCGCTGCCAGCCGCAGCGTGGGCAAGACCGGATAGACCCGAAAGCCGCACATACTGTCTTTAAGCTGCAGGGATAAGGTCTCAATCCACACCCAGACGTGGGTTATCCAGCGCCCGTAGAGCCGCGAGCGTGGAATGGAATCATCGTAAATGGGCTGGCCGGAAATCAGCGCATCCGGGTGGCGCTCCGCCAGCGCCAGCAGTTTGGGGATATCTTCAATGGCGTGTTGACCGTCCGCGTCCACCTGCACGGCGTGGGTATAGCCCGCGCGCGCGCACTCCTCCAGCCCCCTGATGACCGCGGCACCTTTCCCGGCGTTTTGTGCCAGACGGACCAGCGTCATCTGCGGCTGTTCTGCCGCAAGGCGTTCGAGCTCCTGACGGGTGACCGCTTCGCTGCCGTCATCCACCACCAGGCACGGCAGGCCGAACGGGGCGAGACGCGACAGCACGCGGGCGATCATGGCGCCGTGGTTGTAGCACGGGATCAGCACGCAGGGGCGAAAGGTTACTGACATAGCCGAATTTTCCCGCTGCTGGCGGTATGGCGCTCCGCCCCGGCGTGACGCTGGTAGCTGAAGGTCAGCATCTGACGTTCGGCATGCCACTCAAGCACCAGCGTCACCGTGGTTTCCGGCAGCAGAGGCGCCTGGAACTTCACGTTTTGAATGCTGTGAAAGCGGTAGCCCGGCGCCAGTAACGTTGTGGCGTAGTGCATCACCCAGTCAAGCTGCGCAACGCCGGGCAGCAGCGGCTGTACGGCAAAATGGCCCTGAAACCAGAACAGCGCCGCGTCGAGATGCAAAATGATTTCCAGCTTCTCCGGCTGTGTCTGGTGGCGCTCAATTTCAGGAATTTTCATGAAATAACTCCTCTAACTGCGCATAGACACGCTTGTTCATACTGTTTACCGGCATTTCATCGACAATGCGCCAGTAGCGCGGAACGGCGACCGGCTCAAGCCACGGCAGCAGGGCGCGACGCCAGGCAAACTCCTGCGCTTTTTTATCCTGCATATAGCCACGCTGGCGAACCGCTTCGTCCAGAACCAGCAGGGCGCCAATCCCCTGACGGCCTCCGCGCGTGACCGGCAGCGCCGCCGCTTCGCAAATGCCGTCGAGCTCCAGCAGGCGACGTTCGATCTCGTTAAGCGAGATGCGCTTTTCTTCAATTTTGACCACCCGCCCGCGACGACCGGCGATGCTGAACAGCCCCTCGCTGTCGAAGTGCAGGATATCGTCCAGCTGGAGTCCTTCAGCCTCGTGGATCAATGGCGACGTGACGCGACAGGCGTCATCTTCCTGATGGAAGATAACGCCGGGGAAGGCAAGCCACGGGACGTTATCCTGCTGGCGATGGCGCCAGGCGAGGATCCCGGTTTCGGTGCTGCCATAAATTTCATCCGGGCAGATGTTAAGCCAGCCCGCGGTGGTGGAAACGTCACACCAGGGCAGCATGCCCCCTGCTGAAATCAGCATTCTGACGGGCGGCGCGGGCAGTTCCGTATCCAGGCGCTTCAGGAACGCCGGGCTGCTGATGAACAGGTAATGTCTGTCATGAGGAAGGGCGGCCAGCTGTTCAGCGTAGTAGAGCATCGCGGCATGCAGCGGCAGCCCCAGCGCCATCGGCAATACGATGCGGAATGTCAGGCCGTACAGGTGTTGCGGTACGACCGAGGCGACAACGCTACAGCCGGTCAGACGTTCGCCGAAGCGGTCAGCCAGCAGACGGGCTTCGCGATCCAGGCTGACGATGTGCTTAATCACCCGGCGCGGGGTACCCGTGGAGCCGGAGGTGAACAGCTCAACGAAGCGGCTTTCGTCAATCTCCGGCAGGGGCGCCCAGCGGCTAGCCGTCTGATGGCTGGAGGCCACCACAATCAGCTTGCCATGGAAACCGAGAGTCCGATCGCTCAGAACGCCGCTAAACAACGACTGCTGTTCTTCAAGCTGCGAGACGCGGCTATGGCCGGGGATGACCGGCGTTTTACCGGCATGCAGCGAGGCCAGCAGCGCAACGATAAACAGGTAGCTGTTTTCAAAGCACAGCGCCCAGCGCTCGCCTTCCTGCTGACGCAGGGTGTCGATCAGCAAGGTCACGTCGTGGCGCAGCTGGCCAAGCGTCCAGGTACGATCGTCAAGCCAGGCAACGGGCATGTCGTCAGGGCGGGGCGCGTTTAACCACTGGCCCAGCGGAAGGGGGTTAGTCATTGTGCATCTCTTTTTTAATCACCCGCTGGCGCACCAGCCACTCGATCGCCATCAGTGTTCCCATCAGGATATAAGCCATCATACCGTTCCACAGCGTCCACAAACGCATGTCGCCGTGGAGCACGGTGAACAGCGCCATCGCGCCGTTTCCGATGAAAAAGCCGCACCAGACGAGGGTCACCTTGCGGGTATAGCGCACGCCCTCCGGGGGCAGGTTTGGCTCGCGCAGGCGCGCCAGTCGCTCGACCAGCGGCATCGCGGTCCAGAGCGAACCACCGAACACGGCCAGCATCACGAGATTGACGACCACAGGGTAAAACAGCAGCCACTGGTGGGTTTTCAGCAGGTAGCTTGCCGCGCAGAGCGCGATGCCCGCGAGCGCCACGCACTGCACCACATACCGCATCGGGCCGGAGTTCCGCCGCGCCTGGCGCAGCCGCAGCAGCAATATCAGCGCCATCACGGGCAGCAGCCACGGCAGGCTGTTATGCGTCAGCCCAAATCCAATCAGGAAGGGCCACGCCAGCAGCATCAGCCCCGTCAGCAGTGGGATGACCGGGAACGTCCGTCCACCACGCACGAGGTCTTACTCTTCGCGCAGAAGCTGTTCGACGGCGTCTACCACATCCTGAACGGTACGAACCGACTTGAAGGTTTCCGGCTTGATTTTCTTGCCCGTTTTCTTCTGCAGATGAACAATCATGTCCACCGCGTCAATGCTGTCCAGCTCCAGGTCTTCGTAAAGACGGGCTTCGGGCGTAATGTCCTGCGGGTCGATTTCAAAGAGCCTGGTCAGCAGGCCGCAGACTTCCTGATAAATGGTTTCTTGTTCAGTCATCGTTCACATCTCAGGCGCGTTGAGCGTTGATAAAGGACGCCAGCGTGGCGACGGAAAAGAAGTGCTGGCGCATCTCTTCGCTTTCGGCAGAAAGCACCACGCCATACTGGTTTTTCACGGCCAGACCCAGTTCCAGCGCGTCAATGGAGTCCAGACCCAGCCCATCGCCAAACAGCGCGGCATCGGTATCAATATCCTCTGCGGTAAGCTCGTCCAGATTCAGCGTGGTGATTATGAGATTCTTAATTTCAAGATAAAGCGCTTGCATCATTAATTCCTGACAAAGATTGAAGGCCTGATGTTAATCGATGCTGCAGATGCCGGTTTAACTGCCTTGCCGCCAGCGCCGGTTCTTGTTCATTTGCATCGTAAAATTCGTCGATGTTCACGCGGTCGCGGACATCCACGGTGAAAACAGGTTTTTCTGGCGGTACATCATACCAGCGGCTTTTTTTATCCAGCAGGTGTTCGCTACAGTGGATCAGCACCACCCGCAGATCGCTGTTACAGCGCACGGCTATATTTGCCGCGCCGCGCTGGAGGGAGATAGCCTCGCCAAACCGGGTACGCGTGCCTTCCGGGAAGATTAACAGCGTGTCGCCCTGAGCCAGACGCTGCTGGCTGGCCGCGAGCAGGGGCTCGGCTTCGCTGTTAATCAGGTAATCCGCCGCGCGGATGACGCCGCTGACAAAGGGATTGCGCAGCAGCGCGCTTTTCACCAGGCAGTCGGTTTCGGGCATCACCGACGCCAGAATCACGTAGTCTATTAACGTTGGGTGGTTAGCCACCACCAGACAACCCCGATCGCTGCGCAGCGCGTCAAGATTGTGAATGCGATAGTCCAGTACGCCGAGGCCGCGCGCTACGGTCAGGAAGAAGCGGAAGCTGGCCGCAATGCTGCGACGCGCCAGGCGACGACGGCTGGCGCGGTCGCGCTGGACGATGAGCAGCAGGTTGAACCAGACCAGCGACAGCAGCAGCCCGCCCACGCCAAACAGCGCGAAGCAGAAGCCGGTCATCGCCAGGCGCCATAGCCAGTTAATTCGGGCAGCCAGGCGGTTCATGCGCGCGTCCATTGCCACAGCAAACGTTCGCCGGGCACCACGAACTGACGTTTCTCGCTGAGATAGCGCTGCAGGAACATCAGGCTTTGCGGCAGGGCGGGTTCTTCACCTGTGCTGCCGCTGCGGGTTTCACACTGCAATCCGTTGCCGGATTCAATCACCAGCGCCATCGCGTAGGGCCAGGTGGGCATCTGCGGCGGTAGCGCCGGATGGTAAAATTCCGGCAGCGCGCCGTCAAAATCGACCAGCAGGACGCGGGAATAGCCCGCCTGCAGCAGGCTCAGCACTTCACATAAGGCCTGCTGGAAGGTGTCCAGTCCGGCAGAAATGGATGACGAAACGATGGCCTGGCGTGCGGTAATCGTGAGATTGCCCACCGCGGAATTGTGCACGGACATCGCGAAGTCGGTGGGTGAAACGGACTGCCCGGTCGCCAGGGCATGCAGAATACGGTCGTTGCGCTCCAGCTCGCCGTGGCGGCTGGAATAGACGACGGCATCAATGGCGTGGTTTTGCAGCATGGCAAGACCAATATCCACCGCCAGCTTACTGCCTGAGTTGAGGCGGCGCGCGGTCATCATGGGTAAAGCGGTCAGGCGGGGAAGCGGGGCCGCTGGATCGACGGTCAGCTGCAGGCGCGACCACGCCTGCCACTCTGTGGCATCGCTGAGTCCTGGCGCTCTTGCCTGCCAGTCGATAATGTTCAGTGAAAATTTCATCTACGCGCGTCCGCGACAAAAAAACCGTATTCAAAGGGCAGGCTGGGCCACCCGGGCAGCTAAGCTGCTCTATTGTTCACGTTTGGTGCATATCAGCAGGGTATGACCGACCCCAAGGTTGTCCAGCCGCTGTTCAACGCTGAAACCTGCGCTCTCCAGGTAGCGATAAAACTTCTCTACGCTGTAAAACCGGCTATTGCCATTCGCCATACAGGTGAAATAGAGCGAGGTGGCATTCAGGCTGAAAGAGGCTGCTTCAAATTTCTGAGCATCCCAGAAAAGCTCCATGATGCACAAACGTGCGCCTGGCTTCATGGCCTGTGCGACGCGCGTCAGCATGGTGACAATCTGATCCGGAGAGAAACAATCCAGGAACTGGCTCATCCACCAGACGTCGGCGTCACCCGGCAATGTTGCTGGGCTAAGCATATCGACAGCATGGAATGCAATACGATGAGAAAAACCTGCTTTTGCGATGTTTTCCTGCGCCAGCGCTATCTGCTGCGGCAGATCGAGGATCGTCACGGCAACATTTTCGTCATAGCGGCAGCAGCGTAACGACCATTTACCCGTATTTCCGCCCACATCGTACAATTTTGTCGGCGAGCTTGCGAATATATATGGCAAAGCAGCGTCAAAAGCGGCGTCAGAATAGTAATGATCGAAGGCGAACCAGCTCTCTTTCGCCGGAGCTGGTAATTGGGATAACGCCGGGTAGATGGTTGGCCAGTTGCCAAACACGGCTAATCCGGCCGGTTTTTCCTCCTGCAGGGCGTCCGCCAGGTGAAATAGCCCCTGATAACAAACGTCCTGGGTGAAATCCATATTTACGCGGGTCATTTCGTCGTGCAGTAAAAAATGGCCCACTTTCGCCAGAAAATAACGTCCATTCTGTTGGGTAACGATTCGACCGCTTAATCCCATATCCAGCAGTACGCTGACGCCATAGCTGCCGAGCGTGCTGTGTTCGGTTATTTCCTCGAGGCTTGCCCCCTCTTTTCCTTGTTTATCGAGCCAGGCGAGAACGCCTGAGTTACGCAGACAAAGCGCAGTCTGGAATAACATCGGGGCAAAGGCGATGCGTTGCGCTTCGGTAATGGCATCCAGTGCGCTGAGTGTGTCCTTTTCGTACATTCCTGCGTAACCTTTGAGGCTAATAAAGAGAGGTTATCGGGCCATACGCGGCCCGACTTTAGAAAAAAATTACAGCGCGGCGCCAGCGGAGAGGTTCAGCTGAATGTCGTGGTCGAGGTTATTCACCCAGCGGTTATAATTTTTGTGGATTTTACCGTCTGCCGCTTTCAGGTTAAGGCTGTTTTCATAGTTGATTGAATAGCTTGTGGCCGTGTACGGAATACTCACCTGGACCGAGTGATCGCGTGACTGCAGACGCCCCTTAATCATTCCCGGGCCGGTTTCCGTCATGATCCAGTCGCGTTTTTGGCCTGCTTTCAAAATTGCCGTTTTTACCTGATCGGCAGTATGGCCCGCGCTTACAATAGAGTGAACCTGAGCGATTGGCGCGGTACGCGCGCAGCCTGCCAGCGCGCCAACGAATACGGCAGCAGCACACCATTTAACGATCTTTTTCATCAACAACTCCATATCAATAATAACAATTAAAGGCAGTGGTTTTTACAAATAATACTCATCCGGCTTTTTGTTATCGCCAGGTGTAATTTTTAATCAATATTAATGGTTACATTACGTTGAAGCGAAGGCGGGAATAATAGCATGGAAAATAAATAAGGATTTCATTTTTTATAATTTGCGTTAAATCATGAATTGCGTTTGAACGTAATGCGCGCGGCGTAATTAAAACCGGAATGAATATTGCCTTAACGCAAATAAAAATACCGCGACGGATTAGGGACGCGGTAATTCATGATGTATTACTGACGGTTTAAACCTACCTGTACAGGCGGGTCCGTTACCCGGGTAATCGGCTTTTCGGCCTCCCCGGGCCGAGCAGGATCGCCAGCTTGCTGCCGCCTTTGGTGGTTTCCATCCAGATTTTACATACGCTGGTAAGGGGGACCGACAGCAGCATACCGACCGGGCCCAGCAGCCATCCCCAAATCAGTAAGGATAAAAAGACCACCAGCGTCGACATGCCCAGCCGGTGCCCCATCATGCGCGGCTCAAGAATATTGCCCAGCACCATATGCACCGCGAGGAACAGCGCGCCGACCAGCATGCATTCGTAGAAGCCGTTAAACAGAAACGCCTGAATCATCGGCGGCACGGCGGAAAGCACCGCGCCAATATTGGGCACGTAGTTCAGCAGAAAGGCCAGCACGCCCCACATCAGCGCGAACTGCACGTTCATCAGCATCAGCCCCAGCCAGACAATCACCCCGGTCCATACGCTCAGGAGCGTTTTCAGCGCCAGATATTTGGAGACGCCCTTCAGGGCCCGGTGTAAGCCGGCAATGTGAATTTGCGGATTGTTCAGCGCAAAGCGCAGCTTATAGGGGACGTGGCGGACTTCGAACAGCATAAACACAACGGTCATGACCAGCAGCAGAATGCTGGCCATCGCGCCGGAAAGCCCCGTCATCAAGGTGGTGGCATAGGTCATGACCTTCTCGGAGTCCATCCTGCGCAGCATCCGTTCGGGTGAGATATGCAGATTAAGGAAGGGCACCATCTCCTGCAGCGCGACAATTTTACGCGTCAGCTCTTTGTTGTACTGCGGCAGCATGGTGGAGAATTCGCTCAGCGATGCCGCCAGCACGCCGAAGAGCGCCGTCAGGCCAATCAGCATCACGATGACGACGATGGTGATAGCTACCGGACGGCTGACACCCCGGCGTAAAAACCAGGTGACCAGAGGATTAAGCACGATGGCAAAAAAGAGCGCCAGCAGGAGCTGAACAATAATGTCAGCGGCAGCATGGATACCCGCAAGGATAACCACCAGACAGGCGAGTTTTAATAAGATGTGGAGTCCTGCTTTGTCGGACGGGTTAGCGATCATGCGTGTTCCTTAATATGATGACCCGATAAGTGTAGTGCCCGGGCTTCGCTTCGTCTGGCACCGTTAATCTGAAAGTCGGGGCTGATTTTCTTATTGCGCCGTGGTAATAGTGAAACACTGTTGTAAAAAATCCAGGTAGAACCCCATGCCCGAACCTGCCGCTGAACCGGCACTGAGCGGACTGCGCCTCAATCTGCGCATCGTTTCCGTTGTGATTTTCAACTTTGCCAGCTATCTGACCATTGGCCTGCCGCTGGCGGTCCTGCCGGGCTATGTCCATGACGTGATGGGCTTCAGCGCCTTCTGGGCGGGGCTGGTGATAAGCCTGCAATATTTCGCCACGCTTCTCAGCCGCCCGCATGCCGGGCGCTACGCGGACATGTTCGGTCCAAAAAGCATCGTGGTGGTGGGACTGTGCGGCTGTTTTCTCAGTGGCCTGAGCTACCTGCTGGCTGCCGCCACCGGCCACTGGCCGCTGGTCAGCCTGGCGCTGCTCTGCCTGGGCCGCGTCATTCTTGGCATCGGGCAAAGTCTGGCGGGAACCGGCTCAACGCTGTGGGGCGTGGGGGTGGTAGGCGCGCCGCACATTGGTCGGGTGATCTCCTGGAACGGGATTGTCACCTACGGTGCGATGGCGCTCGGGGCGCCGCTCGGCGTGGCCTGCTATGCGCTTGGCGGGCTGTATGGGCTGGCTATCACCATTATGGCGGTCGCGCTGCTGGCAATCCTCTTTGCGCTGCCGCGCCCGAAAGTGAAGGCCAGCAAAGGCAAGCCGCTGCCGTTTCGGGCGGTGCTGGGGCGCGTCTGGCCGTACGGCATGGCGCTGGCGCTGGCGACCACCGGCTTCGGCGTGATTGCGACCTTCATTACCCTGTTCTACGACGCCAAAGGCTGGGACGGCGCAGCCTTTGCGTTAACCCTGTTTAGCTGTGCGTTTGTTGGCGCCCGCCTGCTTTTCCCTAACGGCATCAACCGTCTTGGCGGGCTGAACGTGGCGATGATCTGCTTTGCGATAGAGATTGTCGGGCTGCTGCTGACCGGAATAGCGATGGTGCCCTGGGTCGCGAAAGTGGGCGTGTTCCTCGCGGGGGCTGGCTTTTCCCTGGTCTTCCCGGCGCTGGGCGTGGTGGCGGTAAAAGCCGTGCCGCAGCAGAACCAGGGGGCAGCGCTGGCGACCTATACGGTGTTTATGGATATGTCTTTAGGGATTACCGGCCCGCTGGCGGGGCTGGTGATGTCCTGGGCAGGCGTGCCGGTGATCTATCTTGCCGCGGCGGGGCTGGTGGTGATTGCGCTCCTGCTGACGTGGCGGCTAAAAAAATGGCCCCCGGTGCAGGCACCGGAGGCCACGTCATCATCGTGAAGCGTTACTGGATCACGATGGTGTTAATGATGTTTTCAGCAGCCGTCTGCGCTTTCTGCTGATCTTCGGCTGGCAGGGTGATCTGCAGGGTCAGCAGTTTGTTATCAACCTTGCCCAGCACCACAGAAGAGTATGCGGTCTGGCCTTTTGCAGAGATGATGCTGTCGAGCTGTTGCAGCGTGTGGCCTTTCAGCTCGATGGATTTATTGGTCACGACCTGCAGCTGAGGATCGCGGCCGCGCTGCTGATCTTCCAGACGTTTGGACAGGACGGCCAGATCTTCGCTGGTGTCGTCGCCCACAATCACAATGACCGCTTTCTGCCCGGTTGCGTCGGAGTAAACGTGCATGTTGTTCGCCTGGGTCCCCAGCTTGCCGCTCTGATCGGTCATATCGGCTGGCAGAGAGAAGCTGAGTTTGCCATCCATCAGATTCACCGGCTGGCCGGTCGCGTTGCTCTCTGCGGATGCGCCCTGAGCAGGCGTTTTCGTGTCGCTGTTATCACAGGCTGCAAGACCCACAACCAGCAGGCCAATCCCGACATATTTAACCAGATTGCGCATTGACTTCTTCCTTTCGATAAACGGCCATAACGGCTCATTCGTTCATCTTATCACAACTGATAAAGCGAACCCTTAACCAGCCTGCAATGCCGTGATTTCAGATTTATCTGCCAGCCTTTTCAGCAGCATATTGAGCAGTACGCCGTACATCGGCAGGAAGAAAACAATGCTGATGAGGACCTTGAAGCAGTAGTCCACCAGCGCGATTTCCATCCAGTGTTCGGCCATGAACGCATCCGGGCTGCGCCAGAAGGCGATGAAGAAGAAGGCCAGCGTATCGCTCACGTTACCGAACAGCGTGGAGGCGGTTGGCGCCATCCACCAGCGATGATTCTGACGCAGGCGGTTAAACACGTGCACGTCGAGGATCTGCCCCAGCGCGTAGGCCATAAAGCTTGCGGCAGCGATACGGGCAACAAACAGGTTGAAGTGGGTTAACGCCTCAAAGCCCTGCCAGCTTCCCATATAAAACAGAGACGAAACCACGTACGAGATGAACAGCGCCGGGAGCATGACCGAAAAAATAATACGGCGAGCCAGCGGTGCGCCAAAGATACGCACGGTCAAATCCGTCGCGAGGAAAATAAACGGGAAGCTGAATGCGCCCCAGGTGGTGTGAAAACCAAAGATGGAGATCGGCAGCTGCACCAGATAGTTGCTGGAGGTGATCACCAGCAAATGGAAAAGCGAAAGCCAGAACAACGCTTTTACGCGCTGTGATTCAGAAAACGACGTCATATTGTGACCTTTTTATACGTTGGGGTGAGGGAACCCAATAAAAACCGCAGCATGATACTGCTTTGTCAGGACATTGCAATGGTTAGTTTTTACGCAATCGTTAACCTGGTTTGCATTGATCGCAACCGGGCGTAAACTACAGCCGTTTTTACCAGACCGAGAAGACCATGACCGACCTGTTTTCCAGCCCAGACCACACTCTTGATGCCCAGGGCCTTCGCTGCCCGGAGCCGGTAATGATGGTACGCAAAACCGTGCGCAACATGCAGACCGGTGAAACGCTGCTGATTATTGCCGACGACCCGGCCACGACCCGCGATATTCCCGGCTTTTGTACCTTTATGGAGCATGAACTGGTGGCACAGCAGACCGAAGCGCTGCCGTACCGGTATTTGATTCGTAAGGGGTAGATGGGTAGTCCTCTGCGGCCTGATGCCCTCACCCCGCCCCTCTCCCACAGGGAGAGGGAGAAAGTCATCCCTTCATCCACGCGCGGATCCCGTCCAGGAACATCTGCGTTGCCATCATCACCAGAATCAGCCCCATCAGGCGTTCCAGCGCGTTCACCCCTTTCTCACCCAGCAGGCGCAGGAACAGCGACGACTGCAGCAGGATGATAAACGTCCCGCCCCAGGCGATCAGCAGGGCAATCACCAGATGGCTCATCTGGTTCGGATACTGATGCGACAGCAGCATCAGCGTGGCCAGAATCGTTGGCCCGGCGACGAGTGGAATCGCCAGCGGCACGATAAACGGCTCTTCACCCGCGGGCAGGCCGCTGCTGCTGCCTTCCGCGCTCGGGAAAATCATCTTAATGGCAATCAGGAACAGAATAATCCCGCCGGAAATCGAAACGGTTTCGGCGCGCAGGTTGAGGAATGCGAGAATTTTCTCACCGGCAAACAGGAAGATAAACATCACCAGCAGGGCGATGAGCAGCTCGCGGATCATAATCGCCCGGCGGCGCTTCGGCTCGGTGTGCTTCAGCACCGACATGAAGATAGGCAGGTTTCCCAGTGGATCCATAATCAGGATCAATAAAACCGCCGCGGAAATGATTTCACTCATCTTTAAATTATCCCTGATACTTAGTAGTGTTATTTCGATGATTAGCGCTTTTTCTGATTGCCGGGCAATCATCGATTAATTTCGCTTGCGACTTTGGCAGCATTTTGTAATGTGAAGCATATCCCAGTTCAATACTGGCTTGCACAATCAGCACACACCCTCAGCAGGAAAAAAATGCTATGAAAAACGTTGGTTTTATCGGCTGGCGCGGTATGGTCGGCTCTGTACTCATGCAACGCATGGTTGAAGAGCGCGATTTCGACGCTATCCGCCCGGTCTTCTTCTCCACTTCCCAGCTCGGCCAGGCTGCTCCGTCCTTTGGTGGTACCACAGGCACGTTGCAGGATGCTTACGATCTGGAAGCGCTGAAGGCACTCGATATTATTGTGACGTGCCAGGGCGGCGATTATACCAACGAAATCTATCCAAAGCTGCGTGAAAGCGGCTGGCAGGGCTACTGGATTGACGCGGCTTCTTCGCTGCGCATGAAAGACGATGCCATCATCATTCTCGACCCGGTGAACCAGGGCGTCATCACCGACGGCCTGAACAACGGCGTGAAAACCTTTGTCGGCGGTAACTGTACCGTCAGCCTGATGCTGATGTCCCTCGGCGGCCTGTTCGCGCAGGATCTGGTTGAGTGGGTCTCCGTGGCGACCTACCAGGCGGCGTCCGGCGGCGGCGCGCGTCATATGCGCGAGCTGCTGACCCAGATGGGCCAGCTGCACCAAAGCGTCGCGACCGAGCTGGCAAACCCGGCGTCCGCGATCCTCGATATTGAACGTAAGGTCACTCAGCTGACCCGAAGCGGCGAGCTGCCGGTGGATAACTTCGGCGTACCGCTGGCCGGTGGCCTGATCCCGTGGATCGACAAACAGCTGGATAACGGCCAGACCCGCGAAGAGTGGAAGGGCCAGGCTGAGACTAACAAAATCCTCGCGACCGCGAACACCATTCCGGTTGACGGTCTGTGCGTGCGTATCGGCGCGCTGCGCTGCCACAGCCAGGCCTTCACCATTAAACTGAAAAAAGATGTGTCTATTCCGACCGTGGAAGAGCTGCTGGCCGCGCACAACCCGTGGGCGAAAGTGGTGCCAAACGATCGCGATATCACCATGCGCGAGCTGACCCCGGCTGCCGTTACCGGCACGCTGACTACGCCGGTTGGCCGTCTGCGCAAGCTGAACATGGGGCCGGAGTATCTCTCCGCGTTCACCGTCGGCGACCAGCTCCTGTGGGGCGCCGCCGAGCCGCTGCGCCGCATGCTGCGCCAGCTGGCGTAATAATTTGTTAACTACCGGGGGTGATTTTCACCCCCTTTTTTTGCGTACTACATGGAGTAACACGCGTATGTCTTATTTTTTATCAGGAGTCATCTAGAGCGTTGGCTATGCTTTAAGGAAGAGTCATTTCTTACCTGAGGTTCGAACGGAGCAGAATGGATGCACATTTTTGTGCTGTCCCGTTCAGGTCACATTAAAAGTCGTCCCGGAGCGCTTAAAAAGGACGACATAAAAAACAGGATGAATACCATGTCCGATCGTGTGGATAGAGACGTGATTAATGCGCTTATTGCGGGTCATTTTGCTGACCCCTTTTCTGTGCTTGGGATGCATCAAACTGAGGATGGCCTTGAAGTTAGGGCACTGTTACCGGATGCCACAGAAGTCTGGGTGATTGAACCCAAAACCGGCCGCAAGGTCGGTAATCTTGAATGCCTCGATTCCCGTGGCTTCTTCTCGGGCGTAATGCCCCGCCGTAAAAATCCTTTTCGCTATCAGCTCGCCGTTCTCTGGCACGGTCAGCAAAACCTGATTGACGATCCTTACAGCTTCGGTCCTCTGCTTAAAGAGATGGACGCCTGGCTGCTCTCCGAAGGAACGCATCTTCGCCCTTATGAAACCCTGGGTGCCCATGCCGATACCATGGACGGCATTACCGGCACGCGGTTCTCCGTGTGGGCGCCTAACGCCCAGCGCGTCTCCGTTGTCGGCCAGTTCAACTACTGGGACGGTCGCCGCCATCCGATGCGCCTGCGCCGGGAAAGCGGCATCTGGGAGCTGTTTATCCCCGGAGCGCACCCCGGGCAGCTTTATAAATTCGAGATGATCGACGCTAACGGCAAGCTGCGCATTAAAGCCGACCCGTATGCCTTCGAAGCGCAGATGCGCCCGGATACCGCGTCGCTGATTTGCGGCCTGCCGGAGAAGGTCGTCCAGACGGAGGAGCGTAAACAGGCCAACCGTTTTGACGCGCCCATCTCCGTCTATGAGGTACACCTTGGCTCCTGGCGTCGCCACACCGATAACAACTTCTGGCTCAGCTACCGTGAGCTTGCCGACCAGCTGGTGCCCTATGCCAAATGGATGGGCTTTACCCACCTTGAGCTGCTGCCGGTCAACGAGCACCCGTTCGACGGCAGCTGGGGCTATCAGCCTACCGGGCTGTATGCGCCAACGCGCCGCTTTGGCACCCGCGATGACTTCCGCTATTTCATTGATGCCGCGCACGCCGCCGGGCTGAACGTCATCCTCGACTGGGTGCCGGGACATTTCCCATCGGATGATTTCGCGCTGGCAGAGTTTGACGGCACGAAGCTGTACGAGCACAGCGACCCGCGCGAAGGCTATCACCAGGACTGGAACACGCTGATCTACAACTACGGTCGCCGTGAGGTCGCAAACTACCTGGTCGGGAATGCCCTGTACTGGATCGAGCGGTTTGGCATTGACGCCCTGCGCGTCGATGCGGTGGCGTCGATGATCTACCGCGACTACAGCCGCAAAGAGGGCGAGTGGATCCCGAACGAGTTTGGCGGCCGTGAAAACCTGGAAGCGATTGAATTCCTGCGCAATACCAACCGCATTATCGGCGAACAGGTGGACGGTGCCGTGACCATGGCGGAAGAGTCGACCGACTTTGCGGGCGTCTCCCGTCCGCCGTCATCAGGCGGCCTGGGGTTCTGGTACAAGTGGAACCTGGGCTGGATGCACGACACGCTCGACTACATGAAGCTGGATCCGGTTCACCGTAAGTATCATCACGATAAGCTGACGTTCGGGATGCTCTACAACTACACCGAAAACTTCATGCTGCCGCTGTCGCACGATGAAGTGGTGCACGGCAAAAAATCGATTCTCGACCGCATGCCGGGCGACGCGTGGCAGAAGTTTGCCAACCTGCGCGCCTACTACGGCTGGATGTTTGCCTTCCCGGGCAAGAAACTGCTGTTTATGGGCAATGAGTTCGCCCAGGGACGCGAGTGGAACCACGACGCCAGCCTCGACTGGCACCTGCTGGAAGGCGGCGACAACTGGCACCACGGGGTGCAGCGTCTGGTGCGCGACCTGAACCTGACCTACCGCCACCACAAAGCGCTGCACGAGCTCGACTTCGATCCGTACGGCTTTGAGTGGCTGGTGGTGGACGACCACGAGCGCTCGGTGTTTGTCTTTGTGCGTCGTGACAAAGCGGGTAACGAGATCATCGTCGCCAGCAACTTCACGCCGGTGCCGCGCGAACACTACCGCTTCGGCATTAACCAGCCGGGCAAATGGCGCGAGATCCTGAATACCGACTCGATGCACTATCACGGCAGCAACGCCGGTAACGGCGGGCTGGTCCAGAGCGATGCCATCGAAAGTCACGGGCGACCCAACTCACTGAGCCTGACGCTGCCGCCGCTTGGCACCATCTGGCTGATGCGGGAGGGCGAATGACGCAGCTTACGGCAGGTGAACCCGAACCGCTCGGCGCGCGTTTTGACGGAAAGGGTGTCAATTTCACCCTCTTTTCCGCTCATGCTGAGCGGGTAGAACTGTGCGTGTTTGATGGGGAAGGTAACGAGCACCGTTACGATTTACCCGCGCGCACGGGGGATACCTGGCACGGCTACCTGGCCGGAGGACGGCCAGGCGTGCACTATGGCTTTCGCGTACACGGTCCGTGGGATCCGGCGAAGGGCCACTGGTTTAACCCGGCGAAGCTGTTGATTGACCCGTGCGCGCACCGCGTGGACGGCGAATTTAAAGACGACCCGCTCTTCCACGTGGGCTACGGCGAGCCCGACCACCGCGACAGCGCGCCCGTCGCGCCAAAAAGCGTGGTGGTGAACGATCTTTATGACTGGGAAGACGATGCCCCGCCGCAGACGCCGTGGGGCAATACCGTTATTTATGAAGCCCACGTCAAAGGGCTGACGTACCTGCACCCGTCGATCCCCAAAGAGATGCGCGGCACCTATAAGGCGCTCGGGCATCCAACCATGATCGCCTACCTGAAGCACCTCGGCATCACCGCCCTGGAACTGCTTCCCGTCGCCCATTTTGCCAGCGAGCCGCGTCTGCAGCGGCTGGGGCTTAGCAACTACTGGGGCTACAACCCGCTGGCGATGTTCGCGCTTGAGCCGCGCTATGCCGCCCATCCGGAAAAGGCGCGGGACGAGTTTCGCGATGCGGTGAAGGCGCTCCACGCGGCGGGCATTGAGGTCATTCTGGACGTCGTGCTGAACCACAGTGCCGAAAGCGATCTCGACGGTCCGACGCTCTCCATGCGCGGAATTGATAACCGTAGCTATTATTGGATCAGGCAGGATGGTGATTATGAGAACTGGACCGGCTGCGGTAACACGCTCAACCTCAGCCATCCGGCGGTCACGCATTTTGCTTATGAATGCCTGAAATACTGGGTGGAGACGTTCCACGTCGACGGTTTTCGTTTCGACCTGGCGCCCGTAATGGGGCGCACGCCGGCGTTCAGCCAGCAGGCTCCGCTGTTTGAGGCGATAAAAAACTGTCCGGTGCTCTCGCAGGTGAAGCTCATTGCCGAGCCGTGGGACATCGGGGAAGGCGGTTATCAGGTCGGGAATTTCCCGCCGCTGTTTGCCGAGTGGAACGATCACTACCGCGATGCCGCGCGCCGCTTCTGGCTGGAACGGAATCTGTCGCTGGGGGAGTTCGCCGGACGCTTTGCCGCTTCAAGCGATCTCTTTAAGCGCGACGGCAAACGCCCGTCGGCCACCGTCAATCTGTTGACGGCACACGACGGTTTTACGCTCAGGGACTGCGTTTGTTTCAATCAGAAACACAATGAGGCAAACGGCGAAGAGAATCGCGATGGCACTAACAATAACCATAGCTTTAATCATGGTATAGAAGGGTTAGGCGGAAGCCTGGACGTCATCGAGCGGCGACGCGCCAGCGTTCACGCTTTGCTGACAACGCTTTTATTGTCGCAGGGCACGCCGATGCTGCTGGCAGGCGATGAACACGGCCATAGCCAGCACGGTAACAACAATGCGTATTGCCAGGACAACACGTTAACCTGGCTCGACTGGGGTGAAGCCAACAGCGGGCTGATTCATTTTACCGCTGCGCTGATCCATCTTCGCCAGCAGATCCCCGCGCTGACCGCCGACCGCTGGTGGGAAGAGGGTGACGGCAACGTTCGCTGGTTGAATCAAGACGCGCAACCCTTAAGCGCGCAAGAGTGGCAACACGGCGTACCACGCCTGCAAATCCTGCTGTCGGATAAATGGCTGGTCACGCTGAACGCGACGGATGACGTCGCAGCGATTGTTTTACCTGAAGGGGAATGGCGAGCTGTTCCCCCCTTTGCCGGAGCGGATAATCCGGTAGTAATGGCTGTCTGGCACGGGCCTGCGCACGGAGTGTGCGTATTCCAAAGATGATAAAAAAGGAGTTAGTCATGGTTAGATTAGAGAAGAACGATCCCTTAATGTTGGCGCGCCAGCTACCATTAAAAACGGTTGCCCTGATACTTGCGGGTGGACGTGGTACCCGTCTGAAAGATTTGACCATCAAGCGCGCGAAACCGGCCGTTCACTTTGGTGGTAAGTTCCGTATCATCGACTTTGCGCTCTCCAACTGTCTCAACTCGGGCATTCGCCGTATTGGCGTCATTACGCAGTATCAGTCGCACACGCTGGTTCAGCATATCCAGCGCGGCTGGTCATTCTTCAGCGAAGAGATGAACGAGTTTGTCGATCTCCTTCCCGCTCAGCAACGCGTCCACGGCGAGAACTGGTATCGCGGAACGGCGGATGCGGTGACGCAGAACCTCGACATCATTCGCCGCTACAGCGCGGAATACATCGTGATCCTCGCCGGGGACCATATCTACAAGCAAGATTACTCCCACATGCTCATCGACCACGTCGAAAAAGGGGCGCGCTGCACCGTGGCGTGTCTGCCTGTGCCCGTTGCTGAAGCGACGGCGTTTGGCGTGATGCACGTGGATGCCGACGACAAAATTATCGACTTTGTTGAAAAACCGGCTAACCCGCCAACCATGCCGGGCGATGACACCAAATCGCTCGCCAGCATGGGGATTTATGTCTTTGATGCAGATTATCTTTATGAGCTGCTGGAAGACGATGACAAAGACGAAAACTCCAGCCACGACTTCGGTAAAGACATCATTCCGAAAATCACTAAAGCTGGCATGGCGTATGCACATCCTTTCCCGCTGTCCTGCGTGCAGTCCGACCCCAATGCGGAACCTTACTGGCGCGATGTGGGAACCCTGGAAGCCTACTGGAAAGCGAACCTCGATCTGGCATCGGTCACGCCTGAGCTGGATATGTACGACCAGAACTGGCCGATTCGTACCCATATGGAATCGCTGCCCCCGGCCAAATTCGTGCAGGATCGCTCCGGCAGCCACGGTATGACGCTGAACTCGCTGGTGTCCGGCGGGTGCATTATTTCAGGCTCGGTGGTGGTGCAGTCGGTGCTGTTCCCCCGCGTGCGGATAAATTCATTCTGTAATATCGATTCGGCAGTCTTACTGCCTGATGTCTGGGTAGGGCGCTCGTGCCGTCTGCGTCGCTGCGTTATCGATCGTGCCTGCGTCATTCCAGAAGGGATGGTGATTGGTGAGAACGCGGAAGAAGACGCGCGTCGTTTCTATCGTTCGGAAGAGGGGATCGTGTTAGTCACACGGGAAATGTTGCGGAAGCTGCAGATCAAACAGGAGCGATGATGCAGGTTTTACATGTATGTTCTGAGATGTTCCCGTTGTTAAAAACGGGCGGTCTGGCAGATGTTCTGGGCGCATTACCGGCAGCGCAAATCGCCGGAGGCGTGGATACCCGAGTCCTGCTGCCCGCCTTTCCGGATATCCGGCGCGGTATTCCCGATGCAAAAGTGGTGACCCGCCGTGAGACCTTCGCCGGACGCATCACCCTGCTGTTTGGACATTACAATGGCGTAGGGATTTACCTGATCGACGCGCCGCACTTATACGATCGACCGGGCAGCCCGTATCACGATACGAACCTGTTCGCCTACACCGATAACGTGCTGCGCTTTGCGCTGCTCGGCTGGGTCGGGGCAGAAATGGCGACGGGGCTGGATCCGTTCTGGCGCCCGGATGTGGTGCACGCGCACGACTGGCACGCCGGGCTTGCCCCGGCGTATCTCGCGGCGCGCGGCCATCCGGCCAAATCGGTCTTTACCGTGCACAACCTGGCGTATCAGGGGATGTACTATGCCCATCACATGAGTGAAATCGATCTGCCATTATCGTTCTATAACATGCACGGGCTGGAATTTAACGGGCAGATCTCGTTCCTGAAAGCCGGGCTGTACTACGCCGATCACATCACGGCGGTGAGCCCGACCTACGCGCGTGAGATCACCCAGCCGGAGTTTGGCTACGGCATGGAAGGGTTGCTGCAGCAGCGCCACCGCGAAGGTCGCCTGTCGGGCATCCTGAACGGCGTGGATGAACAGATCTGGAGCCCGGAGACCGATCTCCTGCTGGCGGCGCGCTATGGACGTGATTCCGTGGAGGACAAAGCGGAAAACAAACGCCAGCTGCAGATTGCGATGGGCCTGAAGGTTAACGACAAAGTGCCGCTGTTCGCGGTGGTCAGCCGCCTGACCAGCCAGAAAGGGCTGGATCTGGTGCTGGAGGCGTTGCCCGGTTTACTGGAGCAGGGCGGACAGCTGGCGCTGCTCGGCGCGGGCGACCCGGTGCTGCAGGAAGGTTTCCTTGCCGCCGCGGCGGAACATCCGGGGCAGGTGGGCGTGCAGATTGGCTACCACGAAGCGTTCTCGCACCGCATCATGGGCGGTGCGGACGTCATCCTGGTGCCGAGCCGTTTCGAACCCTGCGGCCTGACGCAGCTTTACGGCCTGAAATACGGCACGCTGCCGCTGGTGCGCCGCACGGGCGGGCTGGCGGACACCGTATCCGATAGCTCTCTGGAAAACCTGGCGGACGGTATCGCCAGCGGGTTTGTCTTTGAGGACAGTAATGCCTGGTCGCTGCTTCGGGCGATTCGGCGTGCTTTCGTCTTGTGGTCCCGTCCATCGCTCTGGCGTTACGTTCAGCGTCAGGCGATGTCCATGGACTTTAGCTGGCATGTCGCGGCGCAGTCATACCGCGATCTCTATCAACGCTTGATGTAACGAGGCGAAGTTACTGATATGAACGCTCCATTTAGCTACTCTTCACCCACGCTCAGCGTTGAGGCGTTAAAGCACTCCATCGCCTACAAGCTGATGTTCACCATCGGGAAAGATCCGGTTATCGCCAACAAGCACGAGTGGCTGAACGCCACCCTGTTTGCGGTGCGTGACCGCTTAGTTGAACGCTGGCTGCGCTCAAACCGCGCCCAGCTCTCGCAGGAAACGCGTCAGGTTTACTACCTGTCGATGGAATTTTTGATTGGCCGCACGCTGTCCAACGCGCTGTTGTCGCTCGGTATTTATGACGATGTCAAAACCGCACTCGAAGAGATGGGGTTAGATTTAGAAGAGCTGATCGACGAAGAGAACGACCCGGGCCTCGGTAACGGCGGCCTGGGGCGTCTCGCCGCCTGCTTCCTCGACTCGCTGGCGACGCTGGCGCTGCCGGGCCGCGGCTACGGTATTCGCTACGACTACGGTATGTTCAAACAGAACATCGTCGACGGGCGCCAGAAAGAGTCGCCGGACTACTGGCTGGAGTACGGCAACCCGTGGGAATTCAAGCGCCACAACACGCGTTACAAGGTGCGCTTTGGCGGGCGTATCCAGCAGGAAGGGAAAAAATCCCGCTGGGTGGAAACGGAAGAGATCCTGGCCGTGGCCTACGACCAGATTATCCCCGGCTACGATACCGACGCCACCAACACGCTGCGCCTGTGGAGTGCCCAGGCCAGTAGCGAAATTAACCTCGGTAAATTTAACCAGGGTGACTACTTCGCGGCGGTGGAGGATAAAAACCACTCCGAGAACGTGTCCCGCGTGCTGTACCCGGATGACTCGACCTACTCGGGTCGCGAGCTGCGCCTGCGTCAGGAGTATTTCCTCGTTTCGGCGACCATTCAGGACATCCTCAGCCGCCACCATCAGCTGCACAAAACCTACGCCAACCTGGCGGAGAAAACCGCGATCCACCTTAACGACACCCACCCGGTGCTCTCAATTCCGGAGCTGATGCGCCTGCTGATCGACGAGCATAAGTTCAGCTGGGATGACGCCTTTGAGGTGACCTGCCAGGTGTTTTCATACACCAACCACACGCTGATGAGCGAAGCGCTGGAGACGTGGCCGGTGGACATGCTCGGCAAAATCCTGCCGCGCCATCTGCAGATTATATTTGAGATTAACGACTACTTCCTTAAGACGCTGCAGGAGCAGTATCCGAACGATACCGGCCTGCTGAGCCGTGCGTCCATCATTGATGAGTCGAACGGTCGTCGCGTGCGCATGGCCTGGCTGGCGGTTGTCATCAGCCACAAGGTCAACGGCGTGTCCGAGCTCCACTCGAACCTGATGGTGCAGTCGCTGTTTGCGGACTTCGCGAAGATCTTCCCGACGCGGTTCTGCAACGTGACCAACGGCGTCACGCCGCGCCGCTGGCTGGCGCTGGCCAACCAGCCGCTCTCTGAGGTGCTGGACGAGAATATCGGCCGTACCTGGCGTACCGATTTGAGCCAGCTGAGCGAGCTGGAACAGCATATTGATTTCCCGACGGTGAACAAAGCCGTGCGCGAAGCCAAGCTGCTGAACAAAAAGCGTCTGGCGGTCTGGCTGGCGATGCACCTCAACGTGGTGGCAAACCCGAAAGCGCTGTTCGACGTTCAGATCAAACGCATCCACGAATACAAGCGTCAGCTGATGAACGTGCTGCACGTGATCACCCATTACAACCGCATCAAGGCCGATCCAACGGCCGAATGGGTGCCGCGCGTGAAGATCTTCGCCGGTAAGGCGGCTTCCGCCTACTACATGGCGAAGCACATTATTCATCTCATCAACGATGTGGCGAAGGTGGTTAACCAGGATCCGGATATTGGCGACAAGCTGAAGGTGGTATTCATTCCAAACTACAGCGTAAGCCTGGCGCAGATGATCATCCCGGCGGCGGATCTCTCTGAGCAGATTTCCACGGCGGGTACGGAAGCATCCGGCACCAGTAACATGAAGTTTGCCCTTAACGGCGCGCTGACCATTGGTACGCTGGACGGGGCGAACGTCGAGATGCTGGAGCACGTGGGCGAAGAAAATATCTTTATCTTCGGTAACACGACGGAAGAGGTGGAGGCGCTGCGCAGGAAAGGCTACTCGCCGCGTCAATATTACGAAGAGGATGAAGAGTTACGTCAGGTGCTGACGCAGATCGCGACCGGCGTGTTTAGCCCGGATGAACCGAGCCGCTATCGCGATCTGGTGGATTCGCTGATTAACTTTGGCGATCACTACCAGGTGCTGGCGGATTATCGCAGCTACGTGGACTGTCAGGATAAGGTGGACGAACTGTACCGTCAGCAGGAGAAGTGGACCAGCGCCGCGATGTATAACATCGCTAATATGGGCTATTTCTCGTCCGACAGGACCATCAAGGAGTATGCCGAGACGATCTGGCATATTGATCCGGTGAGGTTGTAAAAGCAAAACGGCAACCTCGGTTGCCGTTTTTAGTGTTTGTTCCCTCTCCCTGTGGGGGAGGGTCAGAATGAGGGCAACAGCCCGCACCGATCGTATTACGACGCCAGCGACAGCTCACGTTTCCCCGCATTTTGCTGTAACCACTGCGCCACGCGAGACTGCTGCTCGGCGTTGAGCCACATACCTTCTTTGGTACGACGCCAGATAGCATCATCCAGACGACGAACCCACTCGTGCTCAACCAGGTAGCGCAGCTCGGCTTCATACAGCTCGTGGCCGAAATGCTCGCCCAGATCCGCAATGTCCTTCGCATCGCCCAGGAACAGCTCGGTATTGCTGCCGTAGGTGCGGGCATAGTGGCGCGCCATCCCTTCGGTGATGAACGGGAAGCGACGGCGCAGCTTGGCGGCGTAATCATCGCGATTGTCGCCGATATCACCGCCGGGCAGTACCGCGCCTTTGGTCCATGCCGGGCCAATGCCTTTATAGTACGGCGCCAGTTTTTCCAGCGCGTGCTCGGCCAGCTTGCGGTAGGTGGTCAGCTTGCCGCCAAACACGGAAAGCAGCGGCGCCTGGCCGTCAACGTCGTGAATATCGAGCGTATAGTCGCGGGTAATCGCCTGCGGTGAATCAGACTCGTCATCGCACAGCGGACGCACGCCGGAGTAGGTCCAGACCACGTCATCGCGTGACAGCTGCTTCCTGAAGTGCGCGTTATACACTTTGAGCAGGTAGTTCACTTCGCTCTCGTCGATCTCGACGTTCTTCGGATCGCCTTTGTACTCCACGTCGGTGGTGCCGATGATCGAGAATTCGTCCATCCACGGGATCACAAACACGATGCGCTTGTCTTCGTTCTGCAGAATGTAGGCCTGCTTCTGCGTATGCACGCGCGGTACCACAATGTGGCTGCCCTTGATCAGGCGAATGCCGTACGGCGAAGGCAGATGCATGCCGTCGTCGAAGAACTGCTTCACCCACGGGCCGGTAGCGTTCACCAGACCGCGCGCTTTCCAGCTAAATTTCTCGCCGGTATCGATGTCTTCCGCTTCCACAATCCACAGGCCGTTTTCACGACGTGCAGAGGTCGCGCGGGTGCGGGTTTTCACCTCGCCACCTTTCTTCTCGACCATCTGGGCATTCGCCAGCACCAGGCGCGCGTCGTCCACCCAGCAGTCTGAATATTCGAAACCGCGCACAATTTCTGGCTTAAGGACCGATTCTGAGCCAAAACGCAAACCTTTCGAACCCGGGAGGCTGGTGCGTTTACCCAGATGATCGTACATAAACAGACCAATACGGATCATCCACGCCGGACGCAGATGCGGGCGATGGGGCAGGCGGAAGCGCATCGGAATCGCCAGATGCGGTGCCATTTTCAGCAACACTTCACGTTCGGCCAGTGCTTCACTGACCAGGCGGAATTCGTAGTGTTCCAGGTAGCGCAGGCCACCGTGAATCAGTTTGGAGCTGGCGGACGACGTCGCGCAGGCGAGATCGTTAGCTTCCAGCATCAGTACGGATAAACCGCGTCCTGCGGCATCGACCGCAATACCGGCACCGTTGATGCCACCGCCTATCACAATCAGATCTTTGGTTTCCATAACACCCTCATGCACTTTCGTTAAAGCTCAGAAATGTTCGATATCGCTCATAATAGCAAAGGAACGCGCTTTTGGTAACATCAAAAAAACAATTTAGAGTGATATGGATAACATAATGGCGTTTACCCGCCGCCAGGACGTACACTACGGGGTAAAATAGTGCGACTAACTTTTCTCCCTCTCCCCGTGGGAGAGGGCTGGGGTGAGGGCATCAGCGCGCACCCAACCTGAACAACAGAAAGAGAACACCATGGATCAGTTTGAATGTATTAACGTAGAAGAAGCCCACCAGAAGATGCACCAGGGAAAAGCGGTGTTGGTGGACATCCGCGATCCGCAGAGTTTTGCGATGGGCCATACGCCGGGCGCGTTTCATCTCACTAACGACACGCTGAGCGCGTTTATGCGCGATAACGACTTCGAGACGCCGGTCATGGTCATGTGCTACCACGGCAACAGCAGCAAGGGCGCGGCGCAGTATCTGCTTCAGCAGGGCTACGACGCGGTATACAGCGTCGACGGCGGCTTCGATGCCTGGCATCGTCATTTCCCGGCAGAAGTGGAATACGCTTTTGAGCGCTGATCCCGCTATACTGTCCCCTTTTGTGTGGAAATAAGCGACCGCTGCCCATGTTGATGATCACCTCTTTTACCAACCCGCGCGTCGCCCAGGCGTTTGTCGACTATATGGCGACGCAGGGCGTTATTCTGACCATTCAGCAACATAACCAGACCGACGTCTGGCTGGCCGACGAGAGCCAGGCCGCGCACGTAAACGAAGAGCTGGCGCGTTTTCTTGAGAACCCCGGCGACCCGCGCTATCTGGCGGCCAGCTGGCAGTCCGGGCAGACCGACAGCGGATTGCACTACAGCCGTTTTCCCTTCCTCGCCACCATCCGCGAGCGCGCCGGCCCGTTTACGCTGCTGCTGATGGCGGCCTGCATTATCGTCTTCATTATCATGAACGTGGTGGGCGACCAGAGCGTGATGATTGCTCTGGCCTGGCCCTATGACCCGTCTCTTGAGTTTGACGTCTGGCGCTACTTTAGCCACGCGCTGATGCACTTCTCGGTGATGCATATCCTCTTCAACCTGCTCTGGTGGTGGTATCTCGGCGGCGCCGTTGAAAAGCGTCTGGGCAGCGGCAAGCTGATCGTTATCACCCTTATCAGCGCCCTGCTCAGCGGCTATGTGCAGCACAAGTTCAGCGGGCCGTGGTTCGGCGGGCTGTCGGGCGTCGTGTATGCCCTGATGGGCTATGTCTGGCTTCGCGGGGAGCGCGATCCGGAAAGCGGCATTTATCTGCAGCGCGGATTAATAACCTTTGCGTTAATATGGCTAATTGCCGGGTGGTTTGATCTGTTTGGTATGTCTATCGCCAACGGTGCACACGTTGCCGGGCTGGTCGTGGGGCTGGCGATGGCCTTTGCCGACACGCTCCATGCGCGAAAACGAACATAATTCTCAGGGATAATTGATGAAACAAACACAACGTCATGACGCTATTATCGAACTGGTAAAAAAACAGGGATACGTCAGCACCGAAGAGCTGGTGGAGCAGTTTGCCGTCAGCCCACAAACCATTCGTCGTGACCTGAACGACCTGGCCGATCAGAACCGCATTCTTCGCCACCACGGCGGCGCGGCGCTGCCGTCCAGTTCGGTCAATACCTCCTGGCACGACCGTAAAGCCACGCAGACGGCAGAGAAAGAGCGCATTGCCCGCAAGGTCGCCAGCCAGATCCCGAACGGCGCGACGCTGTTTATTGATATCGGCACGACGCCGGAAGCGGTCGCCCATGCGCTGCTGGATCACGAGAACCTGCGCGTGGTCACCAACAACCTGAACGTGGCCAATACCCTGATGCAGAAAGATGACTTCCGCATCATCCTCGCGGGCGGCGAACTGCGCAGCCGCGACGGCGGGATTATCGGCGAAGCGACCCTCGATTTTATCTCTCAGTTCCGCCTCGACTTCGGCATTCTCGGGATCAGCGGCATCGACAGCGACGGCTCGCTGCTGGAGTTTGATTATCACGAGGTGCGCACCAAGCGCGCGATTATTGAGAACTCACGCCACGTGATGCTGGTGGTAGACCATTCGAAGTTTGGCCGAAATGCGATGGTGAACATGGGCAGCATCAGCATGGTGGATGCGGTCTACACCGACGTGATGCCGCCAGCGGGCGTGATGCAGGTGATTAAAGATAATAATTTGCAGCTGGAATTGTGCTAGGACTTGTGTCGGGTGGCGCTGCGCTCACCCGACCTACAAAACTTTCTCCCTCTCCCTGTGGGAGAGGGCCCGGGTGAGGGCATCAGGCCGCACAAAACCTAAACGCCATACCCCATCATCTTCAACAGCTGCTGCGCATGCTGTACCGCATCCTGACGATGCGCCACGCCCAGCTTCTGATACAGATTGCGGATATGCGTTTTGATGGTGGTCGCCGCCACCGCCAGCTCGCCGGCAATCTGCTCGTTGCTGTAGCCTGAATAAATCAGCCCCAGAACCTGCCATTCGCGCTGGGTGAGCGGGCTGGTGCGGATAAGCTCCGGCACTTCCGGGTGGTTCAGCAGACGTTCAACAAAGTTCTCATCGAAATGCGCGAACTTGTGCCGATGATGCTGGTTAATCTCGCGCAGAATGCGCTGGGCGCGATGCTGATCCAGTTCCGGCAGCGTGTTGAGCTGAATAAGCTGACGCAGCTGCTGCGCCATCACTTCACCTTCAATCACAAAGTGGCTGATAAACCCGGTGCGGTTAGCCAGCTGCAGCGCTTCCAGCAGCACGCGCTGGGCATCGTTTTTACGACCCGCCTGCCAGTAAAGCTGGTTCAGCAGCAGCAGGTTACGGTTCAGGTCGCTCATCAGACGCAGGCTGCGCGCGTTCTCGTTCAGCTCCTCCAGCACAATCTCAGCGGGCTCTAATTCACCGAGCAGGATCTGCGCGCGGGCAATGTTGCGCCACTGGCTCTGCAGGAAGTGGTTGTTGGCAAATTCCGGTTTTGGCGTCTGGCGCAGCCAGTTGGCGGCAGATTTTTTATCGCCGGTCATCTGCCAGTAAATCACCCGGACCTTGTCGGCGTTTGACACCCAGTCGCTATGATACTGACCGTTGCCGAGCAGGTTCTCCAGGCGGTTCAGATGGTTGCGGGCGTTATCGAGATCGCCGCGCGCCAGCGAGCATTGCACCAGCAGCGCCAGGCACTGCAGCTGCTGCTGAGGCTGGAAGCTGGAAAGGACATCCACACCCTGGCGGGCGCAGCTTTCCGCTTCATCCAGACGCGACCAGGCCCACAGCAGCTGAGCGCGAATACGCAACAGGAACTCGTGCATCGGCAGCTGTTCCAGATGCTGCTCGCGAATCAGCTGGAACGCTTTCTCCTGGTTTTCCCAGGCGGCCTGCAGGAACCCCTGCGCGAATAAAATCTCGCTCTGCTGGATCAGGCTCCACAGCGCGTAGTGCCAGACATCATGACGACGCGCCATCTGTTCGGTTTGCTGCATCAGTGAAAGCGAGCGCGTGAGATCGCCTTTGCAGTGCAGCACTTCGCCGTGGACGGAGGTCGCAACGATGCGGCTGTAGAAGTTGGCCAGCGGCAGTTCATCCAGCGCGACCATCGCCAGCCGTTCAGCTTCGTCCGGGTCGCCGTCGTTAATGGCCACCTGAGCGCGCAGCGCGTTGAACTCGCCGTGCAGGGTGGTATCCATCTCGCTTTCCATCTCCTGCTCGGCGCGCGCCAGCAGGGTGTTCACTTCGCTGTAGCGGTGCTGGCTCTGCATCAGCCAGGCCTGCAGCAGCACCAGACGCGGGTTCTCCAGCAGGCTTTCCCACGGCAGGGCTTTGAGAGACTCTTCCAGCAGCGTCAGCTCGCTGTGGTTAAACAGGCCCCACGCATGATTGAGGAGGATATCGCGCAGCATGCTGGCATCACCGGCGGCCAGCGCGTGGTGGATGGCCTCGCTCGGGAAGCCTTGCGCCATCCAGCTTTCGGCAGCGGCGCGGTGGATCTCCGGCAGTTCAACCGCCAGTTCCCACTGACAGCGCTGGCGCAGGAAGCTACCAAACAGCGGATGATAGCTAAACCACTCGCCGGGATCGTCCATGCGCGTCAGGAAAAGGCCCTGACGTTCAATCTCTTCGAGCTGCAGCTGACCGTTTTCACACCCCGTCACGCGCACGATGAGCGCATCGTTCATGGAGCGCAGCAGAGAGCTTTTCAGCAGGAAATTACGCGTCGAGGGATCGACGCTGTCCAGCACCTCATCCACCAGGTAGTCAGAAAGGTGACTGGCGTTGATGCCCGCCAGACGCCGCGCAGACTGATGCGCCGGACTGTTGTTTTGTCGGGCAGAGAGCGCGATAAGCTGCAGCGCCGTGGCCCAGCCGGCAACGTCATCACACAGACGGCTGCTTTCGGCGGCCTCAATCGGTGATGTCAGGCGGCAGTCAAAGAACTGTTTCGCTTCCTGGTGGGTAAAGGCCAGCTGCTGGCTGCCCACTTCCAGAAGCTGATCGCGCACGCGCAGGTTGGCAATGCCCAGCTGCGGCAGGTTGCGTGACAGCACCACTAAAGTCAGGTTTTCCGGCTGATGGCGCAGGAAGAAACGCATCGATTCATGAATCACCGGATTCGTGATGAGATGGTAATCGTCGATCACCACGTAAAGCGGGCGATGCCATTCGGCCAGTTCGATAAACAGCTGAGAGAAAAGGGAGGACAGGCTGGCGTACTGGCGCTTTTGCACCATCACCTCACTGGCGACGCAGTGTCCATGGGTGGCTTGCTGTATGGCGGCAATCAGATAGCTGGCAAAACGCTCCTGCTGGTTATCACCCTCGTCGAGGGAGTACCAGCCAAGATCGCTTTTACCCGCGGCCCATTGCGAAATGAGCGTTGTTTTTCCATAGCCTGCAGGGCTCGTAACCAGCGCCAGTCGGAAATTATGCGCGCCGGAAAGTTTAGCCAACAGACGCTCGCGGACCACTGTATGGTCAAGACGAACCGGGCGACTTAATTTAGACGGAATCAACATAGGTTTCACTTCACTGTGGGGAACGAGAGATTTTATTTTTTTTGCGCTTCGTAATTAATACGATATAAGGTCGAACAGAAAGAGAACTATTGCAAGTTATGTCTGGGTTTTGTGGTTCTGAATTTGCACTCTGTCACAAAACATTCAGGCAAATGTTGGAACTTTCTCGAAAGGGCCGTAACGCCGCGTCACTGCTGGCTTGTCTGTATACATTGCCGCTGCGCTGAAACTGGTTTCAGAAAGGTATAGTGACGTCAAATTTAATAAAGTGCGGGTAAAGTTGAGTGAGAGTAATAGTCTCCGGAGATGTAACCCGATGACTAAATTATTATTCTACGTAAGTAATCATTTCAGAACGGATTAATCTCACCCGAAACTGCATTTCATTTCTTTGACATTCTCCCCGATTACTTTTTTATCTTCCGGGCACACTCGAACTATGCTCTGAGAGTGGCCTCGATCACACTTTTATGCTCATCCCCGCTACTCCTCCCTGTCTAATCCCCCACAGGAGGAGGAAGAGGGGAAATGAGCCAGGCACACTAGCGCCAACTTGTGTTTTCTTTCTAAAGGATGCCGATCCCCTATGTCACAGCCTACCTTCAACAAAGCTCAATTCCAGGCTGCCCTGACGCGTCAGTGGCAGCGTTTTGGCCTTCATGCTGCAAACGAGATGACGCCTCACCAGTGGTGGCAGGCCGTGAGCGGTGCGCTCGCAGAGCAGCTGGATGCTCAACCGGTGGCGAAGCCTGTTAAAGGCCAGCGTCACGTGAACTATATCTCTATGGAATTCCTGATTGGCCGTCTGACGGGCAACAACCTGTTGAACCTTGGCTGGTATCAGGACGTCGGTGACGTCCTCAAAGAACACGACATTAACCTGACCGACCTGCTCGAAGAAGAGATTGACCCGGCGCTGGGCAACGGCGGCCTGGGCCGCCTGGCAGCCTGTTTCCTTGACTCCATGGCGACCGTCGGCCAGTCGGCGATCGGCTATGGTCTGAACTACCAGTACGGCCTGTTCCGTCAGTCGTTTGCCGATGGCCATCAGATGGAAGCGCCGGACGACTGGCATCGCAATACCTATCCGTGGTTCCGCCACAACGCGCAGCTGGATGTGCAGGTCGGCATTGGCGGGAAAGTGACAAAGCAGGGGCTCTGGGAACCGGCGTTCACCATTACCGGTGAAGCCTGGGATCTGCCGGTGCTCGGCTATCGTAACGGCGTGGCGCAGCCGCTGCGTCTGTGGCAGGCGAAGCACGCGCATCCGTTTAACCTGACCAAATTTAACGACGGCGATTTCCTGCGCGCCGAGCAGCAGGGCATCGACGCCGAGAAGCTGACCAAAGTCCTCTACCCGAACGACAACCACCTGGCCGGTAAAAAGCTGCGCCTGATGCAACAGTACTTCCAGTGCGCCTGCTCCGTGGCGGACATTCTGCGTCGCCATCACCTGGCGGGCCGCAAGCTGGCGCAGCTGCCGGACTTCGAAGTGATTCAGCTCAATGACACGCACCCGACCATTGCGATCCCGGAACTGCTGCGCGTGCTGATCGACGAGCATCAGCTGAGCTGGGACGACGCCTGGGCCATCACCAGCCGTACCTTTGCCTACACCAACCACACTCTGATGCCAGAGGCGCTCGAGTGCTGGGATGAGAAGCTGGTGAAAACGCTGCTGCCGCGCCACATGCAGATCATCAACAAGATTAACGACCAGTTTAAAATCCTGGTGGATAAAACCTGGCCAGGCAGCAAAGCGGTCTGGGCGAAGCTGGCGGTGGTTCACGATAAGCAGGTGCGCATGGCGAACATGTGCGTGGTCAGCGGCTTTGCGGTGAACGGCGTGGCGGCGCTGCACTCGGATCTGGTGGTCAAAGATCTCTTCCCGGAATACCACCAGCTGTGGCCGACCAAATTCCACAACGTGACCAACGGCATCACGCCGCGTCGCTGGATCAAGCAGTGCAACCCGCTGCTGGCCGGTCTGCTGGATAAGACCCTGAAGAAAGAGTGGGCCAACGATCTGGACCAGCTCATCAACCTGGAAAAACAGGCTGACGACGCGAAATTCCGCGAGCAGTACCGCGCGATCAAGCTGGAGAACAAGGTTCGCCTGGCTGAGTTCGTGAAAATGCGTACCGGGATTGAGATCAACCCGAATGCCATTTTCGACATTCAGATCAAACGTCTGCACGAGTACAAACGTCAGCACCTGAACCTGCTGCACATTCTGGCGCTGTACAAAGAGATCCGCGAGAACCCGCAGGCCGACCGCGTGCCGCGCGTGTTCCTGTTCGGTGCGAAAGCGGCGCCGGGCTACTACCTGGCGAAAAACATTATCCTCGCCATCAATAAAGTGGCGGCGGCGATCAACAGCGATCCGAAAGTGGGCGACAAGCTGAAGGTGGTGTTCCTGCCGGACTACTGCGTCTCGGCGGCTGAAATGCTGATCCCGGCGGCGGATATTTCCGAGCAGATCTCTACCGCAGGTAAAGAAGCATCCGGTACCGGCAACATGAAGCTGGCGTTGAACGGCGCGCTGACCGTCGGTACGCTCGACGGGGCCAACGTCGAAATCGCCGAGAAGGTGGGTGAAGAGAACATCTTTATCTTCGGCCACACCGTGGAAGAGGTGAAAGCCATCAAGGCTAAAGGCTATGACCCGGTGAAATGGCGTAAGAAAGACAAGGTGCTCGACGCGGTGCTGAAGGAGCTGGAAAGCGGTAAATACAGCGACGGCGACAAGCACGCGTTTGACCAGATGCTGCACAGCATGGACAAACACGGCGGTGACCCGTATCTGGTGATGGCGGACTTCACGGCCTACGTTGAAGCGCAAAAGCAGGTCGACGTGCTGTATCGCGACCAGGAGGCCTGGACCCGCGCGTGCATTCTGAACACTGCCCGCTGCGGTATGTTCAGCTCTGACCGTTCAATCCGTGATTATCAGGCCCGTATCTGGCAGGCAAAACGCTAAGGAAGCGCGATGGAGAGTAAACGTCTGGACAGCGCCGCGCAGGCGGCGGGGATCAGCCTCAGTTACATTAATGCGCACGGCAAACCGCAGTCTATTGGCGCCGACACCAAAAGACGTTTGCTTGATGCCATGCACAAAGCCGACGCGAAAGCGTCGGTTGCGCCGGTGCCGAACGTGAAGGTGTTCACCGCAGGCAAAAAGATGCCGCTGGCGGTGGAGGGGCGCGGCGAGTTTAGCTGGCTGCTTACCACCGAAGAGGGGCATCAGCATAAAGGCCACGCCACCGGCGGCAAAACGTTAAACCTTCCGGCGAAGCTGCCGGAGGGGTATCACACCCTCACGCTCACCCAGGATGACCTGCGTTTCCACTGCCGGGTGATCGTCGCGCCAAAACGCTGCTACGAGCCGCAGGCGCTGCTCGAAGGCAAAAAGCTGTGGGGCGCCTGCGTGCAGCTCTACACCCTGCGCTCCGACAGTAACTGGGGCATCGGTGACTTTGGCGATCTGAAAAAGATGCTGGTGGATGTAGGCGAGCGCGGCGGCGCGTTTATCGGGCTCAACCCGATCCACGCGCTCTATCCGGCCAACCCGGAGAGCGCCAGCCCGTATAGCCCGTCGTCCCGCCGCTGGCTGAACGTGATTTATATCGACGTTAACGCGTTAGATGACTTCAAAAACAGCAAAGAGGCGCAGGCGTGGTGGAAACTCAGCACCACGCAGCAGGCACTGAAGCAGGCGCGCGACGCGGACTGGGTGGACTATTCCACCGTCACGGCGCTGAAAATGGCCGCGCTGCGTCTGGCGTGGAAAGGCTTTTCGCAGCGTGATGACGAGCAGATGGCCGCGTTCCGCCAGTTTGTAACGCAGGAGGGCGAGAGCCTGTACTGGCAGGCGGCGTTTGATGCGCTGCACGCGTATCAGGTGAAAGAGGACGAAATGCGCTGGGGCTGGCCGGTCTGGCCGGAAGCGTATCAGTCCGTCGACACGCCTGAAGTAAAAGCGTTCTGTAAAAAATATGCCGATGAAGTGGACTTCTACCTGTGGCTGCAGTGGCTGGCGTACAGCCAGTTTGCCGCCTGCTGGCAGGTGAGCCAGGGCTATAAGATGCCGATCGGCCTGTATCGCGATCTGGCCGTGGGCGTGGCGGAAGGCGGCGCGGAAACCTGGTGCGACCGCGAGCTTTACTGTCTGAAAGCCTCCGTCGGCGCGCCACCGGATATCCTTGGCCCGCTCGGCCAGAACTGGGGATTGCCGCCGATGGATCCGCACGTCATGGCGGCGCGCGCCTACGAGCCATTTATCGACCTGCTGCGCGCCAACATGCAGAACTGCGGGGCGCTGCGTATCGACCATGTGATGTCCGTGCTGCGTCTGTGGTGGATCCCGTACGGTGAAACGGCCGATCACGGCGCGTACGTGCAGTATCCGGTTGACGATCTGCTGTCGATCCTCGCGCTGGAAAGCAAGCGCCATCAGTGCATGGTGATCGGTGAAGATCTCGGTACCGTGCCGGTGGAAATTGTCAGCAAGCTCCGCGACAGCGGCGTCTACTCCTATAAAGTGCTCTATTTTGAAAACGACCATGAGAAAACCTTCCGCGCGCCGAAAGCGTACCCTGAACAGTCAATGGCAGTCGCGACGACGCATGACCTTCCTACGCTTCGTGGCTATTGGGAAAGCGGCGATCTGACGCTCGGTAAAACGCTGGGTCTGTATCCTGATGAAGAGGTTTTGCGCGGCCTGTATCAGGATCGCGAGCTCTCTAAGCAGGGGCTGCTGGATGCGCTGCACAAGCAGGGCTGTCTGCCGAAACGTGCCGGACATAAGGCGTCATTGATGTCGATGACCGCGACCCTCAACCGTGGTTTGCAGCGCTATATTGCCGACAGCAACAGCGCGCTGCTGGGGCTGCAGCCGGAAGACTGGATTGATATGGCGGAGCCGGTGAACATCCCAGGCACCAGCTATCAGTACAAGAACTGGCGTCGAAAGCTGTCCACCACGCTTGAGGCGATGTTTGCCGATGACGGGGTGAACAGGCTGATCAAGGATTTGGATAAGCGCAGAAGGGCGGTGGGCAAGAAGTAGTAATTCTACCCTCACCCTAACCCTCTCCCAGAGGGAGAGGGAATAGAATATAGGCCGGGTAAGCGTCAGCGTCACCCGGCTTTTTTACATCAGACCACCATATTCAACAGCAGCACCCCGACCAGACCGCACACCGAAATAATGGTTTCCAGCGCGGACCAGGACTTGATGGTTTCACCGATAGTCAGGTTGAAGTACTCCTTGAACAGCCAGAAGCCCGGATCGTTAACGTGAGAGAAAATCACGCTACCGGAACCGACGGCGATAACCATCAGCTCAGGGCTGACGCCCGTGGTCGCAATCAGCGGGGCAACGATACCGCCTGCGGTGATCGCCGCAACGGTCGCTGAACCCAGCGCAATACGCAGAACCGCGGCAATAGACCAGGCCATCAGGAGCGGCGATACGTTGGTTTCATGCATCATGGCGGCGATGTATTTGTCCACGCCGCTGTCGACCAGAACCTGCTTGAATGCACCGCCACCGCCGATGATCAGGAGCATCATGGCAATGATTTTGATGGAAGAGGTCAGCGTATCGTTGATCTGATCCATTGAACGGCCGCGGTTCAGGCCGAAGGTGAACATCGCGATCAGCACGGCAATCAGCGTTGCCATCACCGGGTCACCCAGGAATTCCGCCACGGACAGGAACGCATGACCTTTAGGCAGGATCATCTCTGCCACGGCGCGCATCGCCATCAGGATCACCGGTACCAGGGAGGTCCAGACGCTGACGCCAAAGCCCGGCATCTCTTCTTCGGTGAAGGTTTTGGCGCTGTACAGACCTTCCGGAATCGGCTTATCAATGCCTTTCAGGAAGCGGGCATAAACCGGGCCGGCCAGAATCACCGTCGGGATCGCCAGAATCGTACCGAACAGCAGAGTTTTACCCATATCCGCGTGGAAGATGGTCGCGATAGCGGTTGGACCCGGGTGCGGCGGCAGGAAGCCGTGGGTCACGGACAGCGCCGCAGCCATTGGCACGCCGACATAGAGCAGCGGGATGCTCGCGGCAGCCGCAATGGTGAACACCAGCGGCAGCATCAATACGAAGCCCACTTCATAGAACAGCGCGAAACCAACGGTAAAGCCGGTTAACACTACTGCCCACTGAATGTTCTTCTTACCGAATTTGTCGATAAGCGTGGTGGCAATACGCTGCGCGCCCCCGCAGTCTGCCAGCATTTTGCCGAGCATGGCGCCGAAGCCCATGATCAATGCCAGGCTGCCGAGCGTGCCGCCGACACCGGCTTTAATCGAGCTGATAACTTTCACCAGCGGCATCCCTTGCATCAGACCGACTGCAAGTGCCACCAGAACCAGAGCGATAAATCCGTTCATTTTGAAACGGATCATCAAGAGCAGTAATAACACAACACCGATAGCAACGATGACTAATGGCATGATTTACCTGGCCTTTGAATTGTTATGGGTAACGTCATTGTTTCAACGACAAATTCCGATTGTCCCAACTGGGAACAGAGAAGTAACGGCACTAATACTGATGCCTTTTAAACGATTAAGTTTAGTCGGCTGTTATGGGTGTGCTTAGTGCCCATGAGAATGATACGGGTAACATGACGTGATTGAGAATCACCCTGGCAGGCAAAATGTGAATTATGAGACGCAGGTCAACATATAGAGGGGAGCGAAGAGGGGGAGCAGGGTTTTGTAGGCCCGGTAAGCGCAGCGCCACCGGGCAATACAGATGGGCAATGAATCAGTAGTAAGAGTGCTCGCCGCGCTGGTGTTCGGTCAGGTCACGCACGCCTTTCAGTTCCGGGAACTCGTTCAGCAGCTGCTTCTCGATCCCTTCTTTCAGGGTGACATCGACCATTGAACAACCGTTACAACCGCCGCCAAACTGCAGGATGGCAAAACCTTCGTCGGTGATTTCCATCAGGGAAACACGGCCGCCGTGGCCCGCCAGCTGTGGGTTGATCTGGGATTGCAGCAGATACTCAACGCGCTCCATCAGAGGGGCTTCGTCAGACACTTTACGCATTTTCGCGTTCGGCGCCTTCAGTGTCAGCTGAGAACCCAGCTGATCGGTGACGAAGTCGATCTCCGCATCTTCAAGATACGGTGCGCTCAGCTCATCAACGTAGGCGGTGAGCTGTTCAAACTTAAGGGCAGTGTCAGTAGCTTCCACAGCGTCCGGAGGACAATAAGAAACACCACATTCTGCATTCGGAGTGCCTGGATTAATCACAAACACGCGGATCTGCGTCCCTTCTTCCTGATTTGCCAGCAGTTTGGCAAAGTGCGCTTGTGCAGAATCGGAAATACGGATCATAGCTTTGGCCTAATAGTTGACTAAATTACCTGGGTATAATCATACGCCCATTGAAGAAGGGCTACAAGGTACGGCACAGACACCATACCTGAACCGACGCGGCGCCGCTTCGCAAAAGCAGTCGGGAAAGTTCAGCAACGGTACTGCCCGTGGTGACGACATCATCCACAATCGCGATATGGAGACCGTCGACCGGCAATTCAAGGCGAAAGGCATTTTTGAGGTTTCTTTTGCGAAGCCGGGCGCTGAGCTGATGCTGGATGGCGGTGGCATGAACGCGTGTCAGCGCGTGGGCCTCATACCGGCAGCCGAGCGACCGCGCGAGGGGACGGCAGATCAGGTCACTCTGGTTATAGCCGCGCCGCCAGTGCCGACGCCGGTATAAGGGAACATTCACCACCATGTCAATTTTAGGCAATGCCCGGTGACGTCGCGCTTGCAGAACCGCCAGCAACAGCAGCCGGGCAAGGGGCTGTGCCAGCGAGCTCTGCCCGGAAAACTTCAGCGCATGAACCAGTCTGCTCAGCGGGGGGACATAATCATCCACGGCCACCAGCGCGCTCCACGGCGGGGATTTTTTCAGGCAGCGGCCACAGGGCAACGAGGGGTTTGTGGCCGGTAAACCACATTGTGGACAGATCCCGATACGCCATTGCAGCGATCGCGTGCAGACGGAGCATACGCCCCACCCGCTGAGCGCCAGCGGCATTTGGCATAGCCAGCACAAGCCGGGTACTGTTAGCATGTGCAACCTCCATGTGAAAAAAGAGAACAGTAACTGATGAAGACGCTGTGGTGGCAGACCGTAGGGACAGGAAATTGCCATCTTGTGCTGCTGCACGGATGGGGACTGAACGCGGAGATATGGCATTGCATACGTGAGGAACTTGCCTCGCATTTCACGCTGCATCTGGTGGACTTACCCGGCTTTGGCCGCAGCCGCGGGTATGGCGCGTTGTCGCTTGATGAGATGGCGCAGCAGGTTCTGGACGCTGCGCCGCAAAACGCGGTCTGGCTGGGCTGGAGCCTGGGCGGGCTGGTGGCGAGCCAGATTGCGCTGTCGCACCCTGACCGCGTAAAAGCGCTGGTGACGGTGGCGTCATCGCCCTGTTTTAGCGCGCAGGAAGAGTGGCCGGGGATCAAGCCTGACGTGCTGGCGGGCTTCCAGCAGCAGCTGAGTGAAGATTTCCAGCGGACCGTAGAGCGGTTCCTGGCATTGCAGACAATGGGTACTGAAACCGCGCGTCAGGATGCCCGTACGCTGAAGCAGACCGTGCTTTCGCTGCCGATGCCGGAGGTTGAGGTGCTTAACGGCGGTCTTGAGCTCCTGAAAACGGTTGACCTGCGCGAACCGCTGGCAGCTCTGACGGTGCCGCACCTGCGTATCTACGGTTATCTCGACGGGATTGTGCCGCGCAAAGTGGTTCCGCTGCTGGATTCGCTCTGGCCGGACAGCGAATCGCAGATTATTGCCAAGGCCGCGCATGCCCCGTTTATCTCTCATCCGACGGAATTTTGTTCAGCGCTCATTGCGTTAAGTCAACGTTTCGACTGATTATTTTCTATCCCTCCTGGAAAAAATAACACACCGCAACCATACTCCAGATGTCGTTGCGGTTGTTCTGCCTACGATAATCAAAACAACAATCCTATGGAGAGTCAGGCTATGAAACTTGTTACAGGTATTGTCACTTCTCTGGTTATTGGGTCACTGTCATTTGGCGTCTTTGCGGCAAAAGAGCTGGAAAAAGATAAAGTTGCCGGTATGAATTTGACGAAAATTGGTGAGATTTCTACGTCTGACACCACCGCGCCGATGGACGCTAGAAAAGAGCTGTCGAAGAAAGCGGATGAGCTGGGCGGAACGTACTACGTCGTCACCAGCGCTGAAAAGCAGACCAAAAACGTGCGCGCAACGGCGGACGTCTACAAGTAATACGATAAAGCCGGGCAGCTATGCCCGGCTTTATTAACGCAGCGCCCACCACTCCTTGAGGCAGGCCTTTCCTTCCGGACAGCTTTTACAGCTGCCGGAGAGACAGCCCTCCGCGTCTTCCTGAATCCGTACGGCTTTCCCCATGGCTTCCAGTCTTTCCAGCATGGCATCGATCATCGGCTGCGGCGTATGCAGGCTGAGGCTCAGCTGTTTCGCCTGCATTCGCCCTTGCAGTGCCAGCAGGTCACGAACCTGAATCAACGATGCCATAGGTTGCTCCTTAGTGACAGTCGCCCGCCGGGCTGCTGCAGCAGGTTGCGGCGGTTTTACGGTTTGCCAGCAGGTCGATGTCGACGCGGCTGCGCGCACGCCGCAGCAGGCCGAGCACTAACACGTTAAACAGCACAACCGCGAGAATGCAGACCAGGCTGTAGCGCGGATGCTGGCTGAAGTTAACGATTTGATAAAACAGCGTCGCCAGCGAGTAGGCAATGTTTAACCCCCACAGGATGGAGAAGCCCATCCAGCCGCGGCTGGACTCGCGGGCAATCGCTCCCATCACGGAGATGCACGGAATGTAGAGCAGAACAAAGATGAGGTAGCTGTAGGCCGCGGACGCGCTGCCAAATTTCTCGCCCATCACGCCCATGGCACCCGTCGCCATTTCGCCGTCACCTTTGCTGGCCTCAATCGGGTTCGCCAGCACGCTCAGGCTGAAGGTGTCCTTCAGGCTCTGCCAGGTTTCCTCTACGGCACCCAGCAGTTCATGACCGAGATGAAACTCTGCCGGATTAAAGTCCTGCTCCTGAATGTTCTCAGCGGTGTAGAGCGTGTTCAGGGTACCGACAACCACCTCTTTTGCCATCGCGCCGGTGAACAGGCCGACGGTTGCCTGCCAGTTATCTTCATGCACGCCAATCGGTTTGAAGACCGGCGTGATGACGCGGCTGACGGAGGCGAGGGCAGAGTCGTTAATGTTATCCGCTGCCTGTCCGCTGAGGGTAAAGCTGTTCAGGGCGCTCAGGAAAATGCTGACGATGACAATCACCTTACCGGCGCGCAGCACGAAGCCTTTCAGGCGCTGCCAGGTCTGGATCGCCAGGCTTTTCAGATGGGGGACGTGGTACACCGGCAGCTCCATCACGAACGGTGACGCTTCACCGCGCATGATGGTGTGTTTCAGCATTAAACCGGTCAGGATCGCCATCACGATGCCCAGCACGTAGAGCGAGAAGACCGCCAGCGCGCCCTGCTGACCAAAGAAGGCTGCGGCAAAGACCGCAAAAATGGCCAGACGGGCACCGCAGGACATAAATGGCGCCATCATGATGGTCATCAGACGTTCACGCGGCGCATCCAGGGTGCGGGCTCCCATCACCGACGGCACGTTACAGCCGAAGCCGACAATCAGCGGGACGAAGGATTTACCCGGCAGACCCAGCGCCTGCATCAGACGATCCATCACGAACGCGGCGCGCGCCATGTAGCCGGAATCTTCCAGGAACGAGAGGAACAGGTACATCATGCCGATCTGCGGCACCAGCGGCAGAACGGTATTGATACCGCCGCCGATCCCCTGCGCGAGGAAGATGGTCAACCATTCCGGGAAGTGAAGGGTATACCCTACCCACTGAATTCCGTGGACGAAGACCGCGACGGAACCGGCGTCGAAAATGGGCTGGAGGGCGCCGCCGATGTTAATGGCGAGCAGGAACATCACGTACATGACCAGCAGGAAGATGGGCAAACCGAGGAAGCGGTTAAGCACAACCTTGTCCACCGCCGCCGTAAAGCGGCTGGGCTCTGCCGTCAGGGCGTTGCTGACAACGTCGCAAATCGAGGCGATGGCCTGGTAACGTGCATCGGCGATGTGCAGCGCCGGGTCGTCCAGCTCGTCGCTAAGACGGGCCAACGTGGCGTCCAGCTTATCGGCCGCATGCCCGGCGTAAGCGCGGCTGTAGATATCCCCTTCCAGCATCTGCAGGCCAAGCCACAGGCGCTGTTTTGCTGGCATACCGGTGTCCATTTCCTGCGCCAGCACGTTGGCTTCGCGCAGGAGAGGCTGCGCGTAATGCACCAGCTCAATGTCATGATTGCCCTGGTGACGGTCAATGGCCAGCTTCAGCGCATCAATACCGCGAGCGCGCGTCGAGACCAGCGGAACGACCGGGCAACCCAGGCGCGCGGAGAGGGCATCGACGTCGATACGCAGCTTTTGTTTCTCCGCAATGTCGAGCATGTTGAGCGCCACAATGCAGGGGATCCCCAGCTCCAGCAGCTGCAGCGTCAGATAAAGGTTACGCTCGAGATTGGAGGCGTCGACCACGTTGATCAGCAGGTCCGCGTCGCCGCCAAGAATATAGTGGCAGGCAATCTGCTCATCGAGCGAGGTTTGCGACGAAATGGTGGTTAAGGAGTATGTGCCGGGAAGGTCGACCAGCGTCACCTGGTTGTCTGTTGTCGTGAACTGGCCCTCTTTACGCTCAACCGTCACGCCCGCCCAGTTGCCCACGCGCTGGCGTGCGCCGGTCAGCTGGTTAAAAAGGGTGGTCTTGCCGGAATTAGGATTGCCAATTAAGCCAATAGTTAACTTTTTCATTTTTTTAGACTCACTGAAACCGCTGGCTTGTTATCGGGATAAGGCTTCGACTTCTATTAACGCGAGGTCTTTCTTACGCAGCACCAGATTCACGCGGCGGGTTTCGATGTGAACCGGATCGCCCAGCGGCGCCACGCGCACGACCTGGAATGACGAGCCGGGCAGCATGCCCAGCGACAGCAGCTTTTGCCGATAGGCCGGGCTAATTTCGCGGGTAAAACCGGTAATCTTCCATGCACTGTCTGGAGTGAATTGCATAACGCCTGATTCCACGAAAGGTTAAATTATCTACTATGGGATGATAATGAGAATAGTTTTTATCAGCAATATTAAAACTGTGACGGAATGTTGTTTACGGTATTAATTTACGGCCTGTTTGACCTTGCTCAATATTTGCTGAATTGCCTGGAAAACGAAAAGGGGAGTATTTGTTAACGGGGTGATAATTCGTGGTTTAAATATGGCTATGCAATCGGTTTCATATATTTCGATATGAATTTATTCCCCCCACCTATGAGGACGAGGGGAAAAGACCGCACCGTGCGATCCCCTCTCCCCTTTGGGGAGAGGGTTAGGGTGAGGGGCATTGACAGCCTTAGCGTTTCTTACCCATCGCAGCCGCCAGCGCATCCATCATCGCGCTGTTGCCAGCAGGCTGAGCATCACGTCCGCGCGGTTTTGCCGCTTTCGCGGCCGGGCGCTGCTGCTCGCGGCCACCGCCATTGCCGCCGCGGCGCGCGCTGGTGTCGCCCGGCTGCTCGTCCAGACGCATGGTCAGCGCGATACGCTTGCGCTGCAGATCCACTTCCAGCACTTTGACCTTCACGATGTCACCCGCTTTAACCACGGTGTGCGGGTCTTCAACGAACTTGTCGGCGAGGGAAGAGATATGCACCAGACCGTCCTGATGCACGCCGATATCCACAAACGCGCCAAAGTTGGTGACGTTGGTCACCGCGCCCTCCAGCACCATGCCCGGCAGGAGGTCGTTCATGGTTTCCACGCCGTCAGCAAAGGTCGCCGTTTTGAACTCAGGACGCGGATCGCGGCCCGGCTTTTCCAGCTCTTTGATGATGTCGGTGACGGTTGGGACACCAAACTTGTCGTCGGTGAAATCAACGGCTTTCAGGTTGCGCAGGGCGCTGCTGTCACCCATGAGATCTTTCAGCGCCTGCTGGGTGGCGGCCAGAATGCGTTCCACCACAGGGTACGCTTCCGGGTGAACGGTGGAGGCATCCAGCGGGTTATCGCCGTGGTTGATTCGCAGGAAGCCTGCACACTGCTCAAAGGCTTTTGGCCCCAGACGGCTCACCTTCAGCAGCTGCTGACGGTTCTGGAACTGGCCGTTCTCATCACGCCAGGCGACGATGTTCTGCGCCATCATGCGGGTTAAGCCCGCCACGCGGGTCAGCAGGGGAACGGAGGCGGTGTTCAGGTCAACGCCGACGGCGTTTACGCAGTCTTCCACCACCGCATCCAGCTTGCGCGCCAGCTGAGTCTGGCTCACGTCGTGCTGATACTGGCCCACGCCGATGGATTTCGGGTCGATCTTCACCAGCTCCGCCAGCGGATCCTGCAGGCGGCGTGCGATAGAGACCGCACCGCGCAGGGAAACGTCCAGGTCCGGGAACTCCTGGGCCGCCAGCTCGGACGCGGAATAGACGGATGCCCCCGCTTCGCTGACGATCACTTTCTGCGCCGTCACTTTCGGGAACTGCTTCTGCACGTCGAGGTAGAAACGCTCGGTTTCGCGTGAGGCCGTACCGTTGCCGATGGCAACCAGCTCCACGTTGTATTTTTCGCACAGCGCCGCCACCACGACGGCCGCTTTCGCTGCCTGGCCGGTGTGCGGATAGATGGTATCGGTCGCCACCAGCTTGCCGGTACCGTCCACCACAGCGACCTTCACGCCGGTACGCAGGCCCGGATCGAGACCCATGGTCGCACGCAGGCCGGCAGGGGCGGCCATCAGCAGGTCGTGCAGGTTACGGGCGAAGACGTTGATTGCTTCATCTTCGGCGCGCTCGCGCACGGTGCCCATCAGCTCGGTTTCGAGGTGCATCAGCACCTTGATGCGCCAGGTCCAGCTCACCACGCCTTTGCGCCAGCTGTCCGCCGGGGCGTTGTTCAGGCGCAGGCCGAGATGGTCGATAATGATCTGCTCGCAGTGGCTCTCTTTCGGCGGCTCGTCAAACTGCGGGTCGGCGTTCAGGGAGAGCTGGAGCACGCCTTCGTTGCGGCCGCGGAACATCGCCAGCGCACGGTGTGAAGGGGCGGTAGAGATCGGTTCGTGGTGATCGAAGTAGTCGCGGAATTTCGCGCCTTCTTCCTCTTTACCCGCGACGACGGTAGAGACGATGTGGGCATTCTTCCACAGGTAATCACGCACTTTAGCGAGCAGGGCGGCGTCTTCGGCGAAGCGCTCCATCAGAATGTAGCGCGCGCCGTCGAGGGCGGCCTTGGTGTCCGCTACGCCTTTGTCGGCGTCGATGAATTTCGCCGCTTCGGTTTCCGGGTCGTGGGACGGCTCGTTCCACAGCAGGTCGGCCAGCGGCTCAAGACCCGCTTCAATCGCAATCTGCCCGCGCGTGCGGCGCTTCGGTTTGTACGGCAGATAGAGATCTTCGAGTTCGGTTTTGCTCAGGGTGCCGTTGATGGCGCTTTCCAGCTCGCTGGTCAGCTTGCCCTGTTCGCCGATGGATTTGAGGATCGCCTGACGACGTTCTTCCAGCTCGCGCAGATAGCCCAGACGGGTCTCCAGGTTACGCAGCTGCGTGTCATCCAGACCGCCGGTGACTTCCTTACGATAGCGTGCAATAAACGGCACGGTGTTCCCTTCATCAAGCAGGCGAACGGCAGCTTCTACCTGTTCGGCTCTGGCCTGAATATCACCCGCAATAATGCGGCAGAGCGAATCTTTCATCATGGCTTTATCATCTGTTGAGTCGAAAAAATCAGGGGATAGTTATACGGGCTGATACGGCAAAATGCCAGCCGGGGAGGGCGCTCTCGGACTATTTTACGTAGACGATCTCATTGACGTACCAGCTGGCTTCACCACCAGGGGTCTGAACGACGGCCAGATCGCCCACTTCCTTTTTCAGCAGCGCGCGGGCCATCGGGGAGTCGATGGAGATGTAATCCTTACGACCAAAAATTTCATCGTAGCCGACAATGCGAAAACGCAGGGTGTCGCCATCGTCGTTTTCAATCTCCACCCACGCGCCGAAGAATACTTTGCCCTCCTGCTGCGGGGAGTAATCGACAATTTTGAGATTCTCGAGGCACTTCGTCAGATAGCGAACCCGGCGGTCAATTTCGCGCAGCCGCTTTTTGTTGTACTGGTAGTCAGCGTTTTCGCTGCGATCGCCCAGGCTTGCCGCCCAGGTCACCTTTTTGGTTACTTCAGGACGCTCTTCGCGCCAGAGGTAATCCATCTCTTTTTTGAGCTTTTCGTACCCTTCGCGGGTGATCAGGGGCGTTTTCATGGTAAAGCCTTTGCTGCCTGCCGGTTAACTGTCTTGCGCACAATACGTACCACACAGTGTAACAGACAGGATTAATAATGATTTATGTGATGAAATGAGCAGATAAGCTGCTGTTAAATATGCTTTGTAACAATTTCGACTAGAATTTATACCAGAATTAACTGGTCGAATACGTGCACTTTTTTAGAATACGCTGTTACAAAGACTATCCGAACCTTTGGGAGTACACACAATGCAAGAGAACTACAAAATTCTGGTCGTGGATGACGACATGCGCCTGCGCGCGCTGCTGGAACGTTATCTGACCGAGCAGGGCTTCCAGGTTCGTAGCGTCGCGAACGCTGAGCAGATGGACCGTCTGCTGACCCGTGAATCTTTCCACCTGATGGTTCTCGACCTGATGCTGCCTGGCGAAGACGGGCTTTCTATTTGCCGCCGTCTGCGCAGCCAGAGCAACCCGATGCCGATCATCATGGTGACGGCGAAGGGCGAGGAAGTTGACCGTATCGTGGGCCTCGAAATCGGCGCGGACGACTATATTCCAAAACCGTTTAACCCGCGTGAACTGCTGGCGCGTATTCGCGCTGTTCTCCGCCGTCAGGCGAACGAACTGCCTGGTGCACCGTCGCAGGAAGAAGCCGTCATCGCCTTCGGCAAGTTCAAGCTGAACCTCGGCACGCGCGAGATGTTCCGTGAAGACGAGCCAATGCCGCTCACCAGCGGCGAGTTTGCGGTACTAAAAGCGCTGGTCAGCCACCCGCGTGAACCGCTTTCCCGTGACAAGCTGATGAACCTGGCGCGCGGTCGCGAATACTCCGCAATGGAACGCTCTATTGACGTGCAGATCTCTCGCCTGCGCCGCATGGTGGAAGAAGATCCTGCTCATCCTCGTTATATTCAGACCGTATGGGGTCTGGGCTACGTGTTCGTCCCGGACGGCTCTAAAGCATGAGGCGAATGCGCTTCTCGCCGCGTAGCTCGTTTGCCCGCACCCTGTTACTGATCGTCACCCTGCTGTTCGTCAGCCTGGTGACGACCTATCTGGTGGTGCTGAACTTTGCGATCCTGCCGAGCCTCCAGCAGTTTAATAAGGTCCTGGCCTACGAAGTCCGTATGCTGATGACCGATAAACTGCAGCTGGAGGACGGCACGCAGCTCGTCGTTCCCCCGGCGTTTCGCCGTGAAATCTACCGTGAGCTGGGCATTTCGCTCTACTCCAACGAAGCGGCGGAAGACGCTGGCCTGCGCTGGGCGCAGCACTACGAATTTCTCAGCCAGCAGATGGCGCAGCAGCTGGGCGGCCCGACGGAAGTGCGCGTTGAGGTCAACAAAAGCTCGCCCGTCGTCTGGCTGAAAACCTGGCTGTCACCCAATATCTGGGTGCGCGTTCCGCTGACCGAAATCCATCAGGGCGACTTCTCGCCGCTGTTCCGCTACACCCTGGCGATTATGCTGCTGGCGATAGGCGGTGCGTGGCTATTTATCCGTATACAGAACCGACCGCTGGTCGACCTGGAGCACGCCGCGCTGCAGGTCGGTAAAGGGATTATTCCACCTCCTCTGCGCGAGTATGGCGCCTCGGAGGTCCGTTCGGTGACGCGCGCGTTTAACCATATGGCGGCAGGCGTGAAGCAGCTGGCGGACGATCGTACGCTGCTGATGGCGGGCGTAAGCCATGACCTGCGCACGCCGCTGACGCGTATTCGTCTGGCGACGGAGATGATGGGGGAAGAGGACGGTTATCTCGCAGAGTCCATCAACAAAGACATCGAAGAGTGTAACGCCATCATCGAGCAGTTCATCGACTACCTGCGCACCGGGCAGGAGATGCCGATGGAGATGGCGGATCTGAACGCGGTGCTGGGCGAGGTGGTGGCTGCGGAAAGCGGCTACGAGCGTGAAATTGATACCGACCTGCAGGCGGGTGAGATTCAGGTACGCATGCACCCGCTCTCCATTAAGCGTGCAGTGGCGAACATGGTGGTCAACGCGGCGCGCTACGGCAATGGCTGGATTAAAGTCAGCAGCGGGTCTGAACTCAACCGCGCCTGGTTCCAGGTGGAAGACGACGGTCCGGGCATCAAGCCCGAGCAGCGTAAGCATCTGTTTCAGCCGTTTGTGCGCGGCGACAGCGCGCGCAGCACCAGCGGCACGGGCTTAGGTCTGGCAATTGTTCAGCGTATCATCGATAACCACAACGGACTGCTGGAGATTGGCACCAGCGAGCGGGGTGGGTTGAGCATTCGCGCCTGGCTGCCGGTACCGGTGACGCGGGGGCAGGTGAAAGAGAGTTAAAAAAAGGGTGGCAATTGCCACCCTTTTTTATAGGTCGGGTAAAGTGAAGCCGCCACCCGACAAAATGCGGTCTCTGCGGTCTGATGCCCTCACCCCGCCCCTCTCCCACGGGAGAGGGAGAAAACATTAAAAAAGGCAACTTTCGTTGCCTTTTTGTTTTTACCTACAGCTTCGGTCCTGCGCTCACCAGCGCAGCACCCGCCGGGGTATCGGTATACTTCTCGAAGTTCTCGATAAACAGCTTCGCCAGCGATTCCGCTTTCTCGCGCCACTGCTCCGGAGAACCGTACGTGTTGCGTGGGTCGAGGATATGCGTATCCACACCCGGCAGCGACGTTGGGATCGCCAGGTCAAACATCGGCAGCGTAAAGGTTTCGGCGTCGTCCAGAGAACCATCCAGAATGGCGTCGATAATCGCGCGGGTATCTTTGATAGAGATACGTTTGCCGGTACCGTTCCAGCCGGTGTTCACCAGGTAGGCCTGCGCGCCGGATGCCTGCATGCGTTTCACCAGCACTTCAGCGTACTGCGTCGGGTGCAGCGACAGGAAAGCCGCGCCGAAGCAGGCGGAGAAGGTTGGGGTTGGCTCCGTCACGCCACGCTCGGTACCCGCCAGCTTGGCGGTGAAGCCGGAGAGGAAGTGGTACTGCGTCTGGCTGGCCGTCAGGCGAGACACCGGAGGCAGCACGCCGAACGCATCCGCCGTCAGGAAAATGACCTTCGTGGCATGACCCGCTTTTGACACAGGCTTCACGATATTGTCGATGTGGTAGATCGGGTAAGAGACGCGGGTGTTTTCCGTTTTCGACGCATCGTCGAAGTCGATGGAGCCGTCGGCACGCACGGTGACGTTTTCCAGCAGCGCATCGCGACGGATCGCATGGAAGATATCCGGCTCGGCCTCTTCAGACAGGCGAATGGTCTTCGCGTAGCAGCCGCCTTCAAAGTTGAATACGCCGTCGTCATCCCAGCCGTGTTCGTCATCGCCAATCAGGCGACGTTTTGGATCGGTGGACAGGGTGGTTTTCCCGGTGCCGGACAGGCCGAAGAATACCGCCACGTCGCCTTTTTCACCGACGTTAGCCGAGCAGTGCATGGAGGCGATACCGCGCAGCGGCAGCAGGTAGTTCATGACCGAGAACATCCCTTTCTTCATTTCGCCACCGTACCAGGTACCGCCGATCAGCTGGATACGTTCGGTCAGGTTGAAGGCCACAAAGTTTTCGGAGTTCAGACCCTGCTCTTTCCACTGTGGGTTAGTGCATTTCGCACCGTTCATCACGATGAAATCCGGGGTGAAATCCTGCAGCTCTTCGTCGGTTGGACGAATAAACATGTTTTTCACGAAATGCGCCTGCCAGGCCACTTCAGTGATAAAACGCACGGAGAGACGGGTATCGGCGTTAGCGCCGCAGAAAGCGTCGACAATAAACAGACGCTTGCCGGAAAGTTGATGGGTGACGAGCCCTTTCAGGTGCTGCCAGGTTTCCGGGGAGAGCGGTTTGTTGTCGTTCTTCCCTTTGCCCTTGTCAGCCCACCACAGCGTATCGCGGGTGGTTTCGTCTCGGACGATATACTTATCTTTCGGCGAACGACCGGTAAAGATACCGGTATCGACGGCGATAGCACCAAGATTCGTCAACACACCACGCTCGTATCCTTCCAGTGCTGGATTGAGCTCTTCCTGATACAGCGTATCGTAGTCGGGGTTGTAGACGATTTCCTGGACGTCGTGAATACCATAAGCCTTGAGATCTTGCGGGGTTAAACCAGTAACACGCATATCACTGCTCCTTAGCCAATATGTACTGCCTGAAATTGTAGGGTTTTTCTGAGGTTGTTAACCGCGACGGGGCTCATAGATTTACGCATCTGGACAAAACCCTTACTAACGGAAAACGCTGCGACTCCAGTCACAGCGCAGGCGGATTATCGCAGGAATCGCTTTTTGGTTGGGGAAAATGTTCCGAAAAGGTTAAAGAGTGGTGATTTTATCGGAAAGAATGTGAATGTAATCGCATACACGTAAGAAAATTACGTAAGAGTTACATAAGGAAAACGATTCAGCTTGGGGGAGTTTTTTACCCCTCACCCCAGCCCTCTCCCCTTTGGGGAGAGGGTTAGGGTGAGGGGAAAGGGGTTTAGTGAACCTGCGGATCCGCCGGGGAGGCGTTATTGCGGATCTCAGCGATATCCATCGAATTGAACACGTAGTGCGTACCGCAGTAGTCACAGTGCATATCAATTTCGCCGTCTTCCGCCATGATGCTGTCGATCTCTTCATCCGGCAGGGTTTTCAGCGCGCCAGCGCAGCGCTCGCGGGAGCAGGTGCACTTAAATTCCACGGACTGCGGATCGTAAACCGTCACTTCTTCTTCGTGGTACAGACGCCACAGCACGTCGGTCGCCGACAGGTTGAACAGCTCTTCCGCTTTGATGGTTTCGGTCAGCGTTGCCAGGTGCTCAAAGTCATTGGTCTGCGCGTCCTGCGCAGGCAGAACCTGCAGCAGCATGCCGCCCGCAGCAGGCTGACCGTCCACTTCACCGGTGCGGATGAAGAGACGCGTCGGCAGCTGTTCAGAACGCATGAAGTAATCTTCCAGGCAGGCTGCCAGGGTATCGCCTTCCAGACCCACCACGCCCTGATAGCGCTCGCCTTCCTCAGGGGAGATGGTGATCACCAGGTAGCCATTACCCACCAGCGTTTTGAGGTCTGCATTTTCAGGCACGTCGCCCTGAACGCGCGCCACGCCGCGCATCTGCTGCTGGTTATTGCCGTTGATCACCGCCAGCGTCATCGGGCCGTCACCCTGCAGCTGCACGGTGATATCACCGGCAAACTTCAGCGTCGCCGTCAGCAGGCTGGTGGCAACCAGCAGTTCGCCCAACAGGGTCTTCACCGGCAGCGGGTAGTTGTGGTTTTCCAGAATCTGTTTCCAGGTTTCGGATACGGTGACCAGCTCGCCGCGCACGGCGAATTGTTCAAACAGATAGCGGTGTAATTGGTCGTGTTGGGCCATTTTCATCTCTCGTGCGGGTGAGGTTAATCAGTCTCACCGTGTTTAAATTTCATCAGATCGCGGCGCTCTTTTTTATCCGGTCGCCGGTCCGGGTGGGGCATCGTCAGCGCGTTCATTTTGCGCGCCAGCGCGGTCTTCTCGCGCTTTTCAATGCTCTCCGCCGTTTCTTCATAAAGCAGTACGGCTTCCGCTGCGGGTCGACGCTGTTCGGTAATGGCTTTAATCACCACAGTACGTTCATCGTTGCCCTGACGCAGCGTTAAGGTGGCATTCAGCTCAACCAGCTTGCTCGGTTTGCTGCGCTGGCCGTTGTAATGCACTTTTCCGCCGTCAACCATCTCGCGGGCAAGGGCGCGTGTTTTGTAAAAACGCGCTGCCCACAGCCATTTATCCAGTCTTACCCCGTCAGAGGGTTTTTCTTTCATGGCGTCTCCTTCACGGTCAGTGAGGGGATCATCTGGCGATAGTCGTTCAGCCCAGGGTGGCGCAGATAGCTTTTTTCAGCTAGGCCAGAGTCAGGATTGGTCACGCCCAGACAGTAGCGAATGCCAAACCTTGCCGCAGAATCCAGAATGGGCTCGCTGTCATCAATGAACAGCGTACGTTCTGGCTGCAAACCCGTCTCTTCCCTCACCGCATGCCACAACCGCTGATCCTCTTTCGGATAACCAAATGTGTGGGTGGAAAGTAATAAATCAAGGTGCGACGCCAGACCCGTATGCTCCAGCTTCACCGCCAGATTATGTGGATGCGCGTTGGTCAGCAAAATACGGCGCTTGCCGCTTGCTTTCAGCGCATCCAGAAAGGGCACGGTGTCCTCGCGCAGAACGGCGCGCGGGCCCTGGGCGGTGGTCATGGCACAAATATCCAAACCGAGGCGCTCGCTCCAGTAGTCAAGACAGTACCAGTTTAGCGTATGTTGCACTGCGCTATATTGCGAACGAATGAATGCCTGCGCTTCCGCCGGGGAGATCCCCTGCTGCTCGCCATAGGTTTCTGGAACCAGCGTTTGCCAGAAATAGTTATCAAAGGCGAGATCGAGCAGCGTACCGTCCATATCCAGCAGAACGGTATCTACCTCCTGCCAGGCGATATCAAGATGCATAAGGGGGAACTCCAGCCAGAAGAAACGTGCGCGACAGGGTAGCACATCTTGCCGCGCAACGACGTTATCAGATCAGGCTCTCAGACGAGGGGATCAGCTTAGGATTGAGGCAGTTTTCATAATACTGCTGGATGTCGGCAAGCCGGGTGCGCGAGCGCTGGTAGCGGCGCAGGGCCATAAAGCCGTTCCAGAAAATGGCGATCAGCATCGCGGTCATTAGCAGAGAGGTGCCGATGTAACGCCACAAGCCTGCGCTATCCGGCATCCGGTGCAGGCCGATATGGCGAGTGCCGTTGGCGTCGGTATAAATACTCGTGACAATCCCTTCGGCGCTGAACGGCGTTTGCATCAGCATCTGCGCCAGGCGCTGGAACTGGCTCCACTGCTCCTGAGCCGGGTAGTCATAAAGCGCAACCTGCGGGTAGGGCTGATCGACCAGGTCGCTGCCTTCATCGCTTGCTATTACAAAGCCGCCCGGCGCCGGGCTGTTCAGCGCCTGAGCCGCACGGGTGGTCTCGCGCATCATGAACGGCGACGTCGAGGTGGCGACCAGGTTATCCAGCGATTCAGCGCTCACCGGACGTAGCAGGACATTAACGCCATCCAGTCGTCCCGCTTCGGCGCGTTTCACCAGCGAGTCCCAGTCTTTGCTGTTCCCCAGGTTTACCAGGGCGTTTTTAAGGCGTATGCACTCATCCTGAGAGGAGCATAAATCCTGCGTTTTCAGGACGATGTCACCAAAATCATCCAGCAGAACCATGCCTGATTTCTGAATGGCCGAGCGCAGCGCGGGGCTGACGCGCGAATCATCGTCCGGTTTCGGGTGCAGCTGGCGGTTAACCGTCTGGGTGAGAGCCGTGGCCTTGTTCACCACTTCGGATTCCGGCAGCGGCAGCGGCGGCGCGTCGTTCCAGATAATTTGCGAACAGTCGAACGGCATGAACGGCGAGTTCTGACGCGTGTTCCACGCCCCCGGCGTGTGAATATTACACATCCCGGTCCCCTTCAGGCGCAGCGTGTCCCCCACGCGTACACCGGCTTCATCCAGTTTATTGACGCTGCTCGCTTCAATGGTTTGCGCCCCTTTGATCCACGACAGGGTGAATTTAATGGGCATATCCAGCGGCACGAAAAGCAGCAGCATGGCTAAGACCAGCGCGGCGCCGCCAGCAATGACCGTACTGCGTAGCCAGTGCTGAAGCGGGAAATTTTTCACTTCATCATGCAGGGATAAGAAGCGCCCCTGGCGCACAACGTGGCGGTCAAGGTAGATATCAATATCGGTTTTCTGCCCTAAGTCCTGCGCGATCCACGGCTGCCAGTGGCGCGGGTAGATCAGGTCGATAATACCGAGCGAGATATTGTTGAGATGCTCCTGATCGTTTTCACCGAACAGGCCCCAGCGCTTTGGCGTCCCGCGCAGGCAGTGGATCTCGCGCAACGAGGTTTTGGCCGGGGGGGCAAAGAGACCCCAAAGCCCGCCGGCCAGCAGCAGCACCGCGCCGCCAGCCAGCCAGGGGACAAACACATCCGGCGTGAGCAGGCAGATAAAAAAGAGCAGGAAGGCAGCAACAATCAGAATGGCTTCACGGATGCCGTCCGGGCGGCTCAGGGCGTACTCTTCATGCGTCTCCTGGCGAATGTTCAGCAGTTCGATCTGCTCTGTCTCTTCGCCACGAATGGACGCCTGTGTTGAACTCGCGCGTTCCAGCGCAAAACGCGGGGCTTCCTGAAGGTATTCATTCAGCGTATGGCCGTTAAGTGTGATAACCAGAGGCAATGAATCGGTGTGAATCAGCTCAACGCTGTTTTCGTCATTAATGTACTGCTCCCAGGACGGGGGCAGATGCACTTCGACGGAATCAAGGTAATAACGCCATTTGTTGGGGTCATCAGTGGTGATGCCATAGCGCGTGATGGAGCGCGTCACGCAGAGCACGGTATCACTTTGCGCATTAAGCTTTAGCGCGACGGGCGCAGCAGTGGCTCCCGTTGGGCCAGGCGTTAACTGGGTACGGTTCAGGATTTCGAGATAGTTTTCAACCGCATCGCGCTCGTCCTGCGTGAGTTTACGCGTGTTCGCACCCGCAAATGCATTTAAAAAGGGCAGACGATAACGGCGCTGTTCGCGGCGCCTGTACAACCATCCTGCAACAAACGCGCCGGCCAGCATAGCAGCGAGAACAATCAAAATGGTGCTCATGCTTTCCCCATCTTACTTATCTTCTTACAGGTGTAGTCAGTAGCACCTTTACATTGAATGAGAGTCTGTGGCTGGCTATCGGCAAGTATGGAGTCGAACTTGAGCATTCTGAAGCGCATCCCAGTGACCGGTGATGATAGCAAAGCCTGTTATGGCGCGATATCAGCAAATTCCTGGAAACATTTCAACCTCTTGACATTTGTTTTGAATTGAGGATTGATCCCAAATACGTTGCATAAATGTAAATAAAGAGCGATTGACATTGCCGAAACCGTGCGGCATATCGCACAATAACGCCAGTTCTCACTGCTAAGACCCATCAAGATGAGCAAACCACTACAAAAACCCACCATTCTGAATGTAGAAACTGTCGCCAAATCGCGCCTGTTTAATGTCGAAAGTGTGGACCTGGAGTTCAGCAACGGTGTGCGTCGCGTTTATGAACGTATGCGCCCCTCTTCGCGCGAAGCGGTGATGATTGTTCCCATTGTCGACGATCATCTGATTTTGATCCGCGAATACGCTGTGGGAACGGAATCTTACGAGCTTGGGTTCTCGAAAGGGCTTATCGACCCGGGTGAAACCGTCTTTGAAGCGGCAAACCGCGAGCTAAAAGAAGAGGTGGGCTTTGGTGCGAATGAGCTTTCATTCCTGAAAAAGCTGAGCATGGCGCCGTCCTATTTTTCCAGCAAAATGAATATCGTGGTGGCTGAAGACCTCTATCCTGAATCGCTGGAAGGGGATGAGCCGGAGCCGCTGCCGCAGGTTCGCTGGCCGCTAGCGCACCTGATGGATCTTCTGGAAGACCCTGACTTTAATGAGGCTCGCAACGTGAGCGCGCTGTTCCTGGTACGGGAATGGTTGAAGGGGCAGGGGCGACTGTAGTGGCCTGATGCCCTCACCCCAACCCTCTCCCACGGGAGAGGGAGTAAACACAAAACCGGCAACCAGAGGTTGCCGTTTTGCTTTGTTGTCAGAACAGCTCGTGCGTCTCGCCGTTATCAATAATCTCTGTCCCCACCTCGTGCACCGCCTGCGTGGTTGGCTGCGTGCCCTCGATGAAATACTCTTCGCGACTATTACCGCCGTTGGCGAGCTGACCGGTGCTGCGGTCGATATTAACCGTCACCACGCCTGGCGGTGGCGTTAACGGCTGCTCCGGCACGCCTTCAAGAACGGACTTCATGTAGGCGTCCCAGGCCGGCTGCGCGCTCTTCGCACCGCCTTCGTAGCCGGAGATCTGATCCTTAATCGCGCCGGAGGCCGTTGTACGACCTAAGTCACGGCGGTGATCGTCGAAACCGATCCAAACCGATGTCACCACGCCCGGGCCGTAGCCGGAGAACCACGCGTCTTTCGAGCTGTTGGTTGTCCCCGTTTTACCGCCGATATCATGGCGCTGCAAATCACGCCCTGCGCGCCAGCCTGTGCCCTGCCAGCCCGGTTCACCGAAGATGTTGGTGTTCAGCGCGCTTTTGATCAGGAAGGACAGCGGCGTGTTGATCACATGCGGGGCATACTCCGGCGCGCCGGTCTGTGCCACCAGAGACTGGTTAGCCTGCTCGAGCTGCGGCTGCGGCACGACGCCGTTCTGCTGCTCCTGAGACACGGCAGGGTCTTCCATGTCCTTGTTTTCAAGCACGTCGGATTTCGGCGTATTGCCATAAATGACCGGAATATCGCAGTCAGGGCAGGCAATCTTCGGCTTCGCTTCGAACAGCACGCCGCCCTGATCGTTTTCAATCTTGCTGATGAAGTACGGATCAATCAGGAAGCCGCCGTTGGCCATCACCGAGTACCCGCGTGCGACCTGAAGCGGCGTAAACGAGGCGGAGCCTAACGCCAGCGACTCGGTGCGAACGATGTTCTGCGCCGGGAAACCGAAGCGCTGCAGATACTCTGCGGCATAGTCGACGCCCATCGCGCGCATGGCGCGCACCATCACCACGTTTTTCGACTGTCCCAGGCCCTGACGGAGACGAATTGGGCCGGCATACTCCGCAGGGGAGTTCTTCGGCTGCCAGTCGGAACCGGCACCGGCATCCCAGCGGGAGATTGGCACGTCGTTAAGGATGCTGGCGAGGGTCAAGCCTTTATCCATTGCTGCCGTGTAGAGGAACGGTTTGATATTGGAACCGACCTGACGCAGCGCCTGGGTGGCGCGGTTAAATTTGCTCTGGTTGAAATCAAACCCGCCGACCAGGGCCAGGATGGCACCGTTCTGTGGATTGATAGAGACCAGGGCCGAGTTGACGTCCGGCACCTGTGCCAGCCACCAGGATTCGCCTACCTTCCGCACCCAGATTTGCTGTCCGGTCTGCACGGCATCGGTCACTTTACGCGGCGTTGCGCCCTGCAGGGTATCCGAGCGGTAAGGACGCGCCCAGCGGATACCGTCCATACGCAGCGAGACGGAAGTACCGTCCGCGAGCGTCGCAACGGCTTCCTGAGGATCGGCCTGCGTCACCACGGCAGGAAGGAGCGGACCATAGGTTGGCAGCGCCTTCAGCGTACTGGTGATTTTTTTACTGTCCCACGCGCTTTCGCCCACTTTCCAGAGCACGTTTGACGGGCCGCGATAGCCGTGACGCATATCGTAGTCCATCACGTTGTTCCGCACCGCTTCCTGAGCCGCCTGCTGGACCTTACGGGTGACGGTGGTGTACACGCGATAGCCATCTTCATAGGCCTTGTCACCATAGCGATTCACCATCTCCTGACGAACCATTTCGGTCAGGTAAGGGGATGCGAAGGCGATTTCAGGGGCGTGGTAGTTAGCGTCAATCACATCGTTACGCGCCTGGTCGTACTCGCTCTGGCTGATGTAGCCTTCGCTCAGCATACGTGACAGAACGACGTTACGGCGCGCGGTGGCGCGATCGAGCGAGTAGAGCGGGTTAAACGTGGACGGCGCTTTCGGCAGACCAGCAATGGTTGCCATTTCGCTTAAGGTGAGTTGCTCAACGGGCTTACCGAAGTACACCTGTGCGGCAGCCCCCACGCCATAGGCTCGGTAACCCAGGTAGATTTTGTTGAGGTACAGCTCAAGGATTTCGTCTTTGCTCAGCAGCTGCTCAATACGGATCGCGAGGAACACCTCTTTGATCTTACGTATCAGCGTCTTTTCAGGGCTGAGGAAGAAGTTACGCGCCAGCTGCTGCGTGATGGTACTTGCCCCCTGAGAGGCGTGACCAGAGAACAACGCAATGCTCGCGGCACGGAAAATCCCCACCGGATCGACACCGTGGTGCTCGTAAAAACGGCTGTCCTCCGTGGCGATAAAGGCTTTTACCATCACGGGTGGAATTTGGTTTAAGGTCAGCGGAATACGACGCTTCTCGCCATACTGCGCCATCAGCTCGCCATCGGCGCTATAGACTTGCATCGGGATCTGGAGGCGCACATCGCGAAGCGTGGCGACATCAGGTAGCTGTGGCTCAATATATTTGTACAAACCGTAAATCGAGCCTGCTCCCAGCAGAATGCAACAGACTGCAAGGATGAATAAATACTTTACGAACTTCACCGGAGATTTCCCATTTGGTTTCACTTGGGCAGTTTCTAAACAATCGCGCGGTAGTATAAAGGCAAGCCTGATTCATTGATATAGCCGTCAACCCGACGGGCGATAAGGAGATCGTGAAGCATGGCTTTCAAAATATGGCAAACGGGCGTTCATATTCAACAGGATAGGGTGCTGATCGTCGCCCTGGCCCGGGAGAAGTTGGGCTGGTGCATGCGCCGCTGGTGGGCGATTCCTCTGGACGAGGGCATCATTCGTGACGGCAAAATTTGTCAGCCAGAACAGCTGGTTGATGCGTTACGCGACTGGCGCAAAACGCTGCCGCACTACCATCGGGTATTCCTCTCTTTCCCGGCAGCACGCACTCTGCAACGGGCGCTCCCCCGCCCGACCGTTGCGCTGCGCGACAGCGAGCAGCTCTCATGGCTTGGTGCGGCGCTCGCGCGCGAACTGGAGATGTCTGCTGATACGCTCTGTTTCGATTACGCGCAGGATACCTTCAGCAATACCTTTCACGTGACCGCCGCGCAAAACAACGAGATCGACACCCTACTGGCACTGGCGAAAACGCTGCGTTTGCGGCTGGTGGCCATTACGCCGGATGCCAGCGCGCTGGCGAATCTTCTTCCCGCGGTGGCGCCAGCGACGTGCGTCGCCTGGTGGGACGATCGGCAGTGGCTGTGGGCGATGCGCCACCAGTGGGGACGCCGCATTACCACAGAAGCCGAAAACGTGTCTGAGCTTTCAGCGCTGCTGGGGCTTGGTTCGGATGACATCGCGCTGTTTGATAGCCGACGTGATCCGTGGGAAATCCTGGAACGCTGCCATGCCCCGCTACCGGACTGCGGCGCTGATTATACCGTTGCGCTGGCGTTGGCCATGAGCGAGGTGCCCGGATGAGCATCATGAACTTTCTGCCCTGGCGACAGCAGAGACGCGCGCGATGCCTGCACTTCTGGGGCGGAATGTGTGTCGGCACCGTGCTGTTAATGTTCGCGATCATTTTCTGCCTGCGGATAAACCCTCTTATGAGGCTGCACGCGCTGCAAACGGAGCTGACGGGAACGCAGACCGTGCAGCATGCGCTTGCCTCCCGGCAGAAACTCGCCTCACAGGCGCAGAAGCCAGCGCAGACCCTTCAACGACGCGCATGGCAACCGGTGCTGGAGTCCCTTTCCCGCGCCACTCCTTCACAGGTCTGGCTGACAGAGCTTCGCTATCAGCCTCCTGCTCTGACGCTGAGCGGGTATGCCATAACCCTGTCAGCCCTGTCTGCTCTGCGCGATGCGCTGGGCCAAATAGCGGATTTTACGCCCGGGACGACGGGTGAGCTTCGGCAGGACAGCCAGGGGCGATGGATGTTCACCCTTCATCTTAAAAGCGAGGGGTAACGCGTGGATACCCTGTTAGAACGCTGGTGCGAAAGCCGTCCCTGGAATCGGGTGCTCTTCTGGTTTCTGGCGAGCCTCCTGGCTGGACTGGCAGCGTGGGGCACCATGCTCAGACCGGTAGACGGGCAGAGTGCCGAACGACAACGCCAGCTGATTCAGGACGTGAGGACGAATGCAGCGTTATGGTCTGCCGTCAGAAAGACGCCGTTTCGTCCGAAAATAACGGAAGCACTGGAGAAGACGCCGTTCTCCCCGCTCGATTTTCAGGGCGATGACGAGAAGCTCGTTCACTGGAAGCCGCTACAGAACGGAGGAGAACTGATGCTTGAGGTGGAGTGGCAGGCTATCCCGGCGCTTTTTTCCCGGCTGACGCAGCGGGATGTGCAGATCGCCGCTTTCGCGATTACACCACATGGCACAGCGTTGCGCCTGCGGCTGGAGCTAGAACATGCGAAATAGCACGCGATGTTTGCTGGTTTGCTCTGCGCTGCTACTGACCGGTATGCGCGATCCCTTTCACCCGCCGGACGATCCCTGCGCCATTGCCGAGGTGGCGCAGTGGCACTATCGCGGCATGGTGGGAGGACAGCAGGCTATCGGCATTTTACAGGATGGGCAAAAGCGCTGGTATCGGCTGAAAACGCATGAGCGCTTTCCGGCAGGCTGGACGATAACAACCATCAATGAAACGGAACTGGTTGTTGATGTGGGTGACACATGTGAACCAGGAAAATGGACGTGGCAACGAGAAGGAACGGATAAGAATGAATTTACGGATAATGCTGTGGCTGCTGGCGTTCAGCCATCCGCTGTGGGCCGCCGCGCCAAAACCGGTCACGCTGGTGGTGGATGACGTTCCTGTAGCCCAGGTACTACAGAGTCTGGTTGCCCAGGAGAATAGAAATCTGGTGATATCGCCTGATGTCGGCGGCACGCTTTCGCTCAACCTGACGCGCGTCCCCTGGCGTCAAGCGTTACAGACGGTTGCCACCAGCGCTGGCCTTGTTTTGCGAGAGGAGGACGGCATTTTTTATGTGCATACCGCGGCCTGGCAGCGTGAGCAGCAGGAACGTTCAGAACAGGAGCGAACGCGTCGACAGCTTGATGCGCCGCTGGTGTCTCACAGCATCGCTTTGTCCTATGCCGATGCCGGAGAGCTGCAAAAAGACGCGGAAAAGCTCCTGAGCCCAAAGGGAAGTTTGTCTCTCGACAAACGCACCAACCGGCTGCTGATTCGGGATAACCAGACGGTGGTGGAGACGCTGCAGCGCTGGGCCGCTCAGATGGATATTCCAGTCGAACAGGTCGAGCTGGCGGCGCATATTGTGACCATTAATGAAAAAAGCCTGCGTGAGCTGGGGGTGAAGTGGAATCTCGCCGACGCCGCCGACGCGGGCAAGGTTGGCCAGCTCACCACGCTTGGCAGCGATCTATCCGTCGCCAGCGCCACCAGCCACGTGGGTTTTAACATCGGACGGATCAATGGTCGGCTGCTGGATCTGGAGCTCTCTGCGCTGGAGCAAAAACAGCAGGTCGATATCATCGCCAGCCCGCGGCTGCTGGCCTCGCATATGCAGCCGGCCAGCATCAAGCAGGGGAGTGAAATCCCGTATCAGGTCTCAAGCGGTGAAAGCGGGGCAACCTCCGTTGAGTTTAAAGAGGCGGTATTAGGAATGGAGGTCACACCGGTGGTCTTACCGGGTGGGCGCGTGCGCCTGAAATTGCACATCAGCGAAAATATGCCGGGACAGGTTCTGCAGCAGGCTGACGGCGAAACGCTGGCGATCGACAAACAGGAGATAGAAACCCAGGTGGAGGTAAAAAGTGGAGAAACGCTGGCGTTGGGCGGAATTTTTTCGCAGAAGAACAAAACCGGCAGCGACAGCGTGCCTGGGCTGGGGAAAATCCCCTGGCTTGGACAGCTTTTTCGCCACGATGGTAAGGATAATGAACGGCGCGAGCTAGTGGTGTTTATTACACCACGTCTGGTCGGTATTCGCTGACGGGTAACGATCCCCGCAATGATTTTGCATTCAGTTTGTTGCAGATGTTTGACGTGGGGCATGAATTAGCATACAAGGAGTACCGATTTGAGTTGGACTTACGTCTTATTACCTTATGCGCCCGACGCGGTGATTTAATCAGTTGCCAAACAAGCCGGAGTATTGAGATAATTTTTAGTCTGACTCTCGCTCTATTGCATATGAGGTTTCAGTTCATGTCCTGCTACGCTGGGTGTCTGCGAAGCGGGGATTACCATTAACGAATAGTCTTAGTAGTACCGATAAAATGGCAGAGAAACGCAATATCTTTCTGGTTGGGCCTATGGGTGCCGGCAAAAGCACTATTGGGCGTCAGTTAGCTCAACAACTCAATATGGAATTTTACGATTCTGATCAAGAGATTGAGAAACGAACCGGAGCTGATGTGGGCTGGGTTTTCGATGTAGAAGGCGAAGAAGGTTTCCGTGACCGAGAAGAAAAAGTGATCAACGAACTCACGGAAAAACAGGGCATCGTTCTGGCAACAGGCGGCGGTTCTGTGAAATCTCGCGAAACCCGTAACCGTCTCTCCGCCCGTGGCGTAGTGGTCTATCTTGAGACGACTATCGAGAAACAGCTGGCACGTACGCAGCGCGATAAAAAGCGCCCGCTGCTGCAGGTTGAAACGCCACCACGCGAAGTTCTGGAAGCATTGGCCGATGAACGCAATCCGCTGTATGAAGAGATTGCCGATGTGACCATTCGTACTGACGACCAGAGCGCTAAAGTGGTTGCAAACCAGATTATTCATATGCTGGAAAGCAACTGATTCTGGCTTTATATACACTCGCCTGCGGGTAAAAGCATTAAAGGTGGATGTCGCGTCATGGAGAGGATTACAGTTACTCTCGGGGAACGTAGTTACCCTATCACCATCGCGGCTGGTTTGTTTAACGACCCAGCTTCCTTTTTACCACTGAAAGCGGGTGATCAGGCGATGCTGGTCACCAATGAGACGCTGGCTCCGCTTTATCTCGACCGCGTACGCCACCTGCTTGAGCAGGCGGGCGTAAAAGTCGACAGTGTGATTCTCCCCGATGGCGAGCAGTATAAAAGCCTGACGGTGCTGGATACCGTCTTTACCGCATTGCTGCAAAAACCGCACGGTCGCGATACAACACTGCTTGCCCTGGGTGGCGGTGTTGTGGGCGATCTGACCGGCTTTGCGGCCGCAAGCTATCAACGTGGCGTCCGTTTTATTCAAATCCCGACCACGTTGCTGTCCCAGGTCGACTCCTCTGTGGGTGGCAAAACGGCAGTCAACCATCCGCTCGGCAAAAACATGATTGGCGCGTTCTACCAGCCCGCATCGGTGGTGGTCGATCTCGACTGTCTGAAAACGCTGCCGAAGCGCGAGCTGGCTTCGGGTCTGGCGGAAGTGATCAAATACGGCATTATTCTTGATGGCGAGTTCTTTAGCTGGCTTGAAGAGGATATGGATGCGCTGCTGTGCCTGGATGAGGCTAAACTGGCATACTGCATTCGTCGTTGTTGTGAACTGAAAGCAGAAGTTGTTGCAGCAGACGAGCGTGAAACGGGCTTACGTGCTTTACTGAATCTTGGGCATACGTTTGGCCACGCCATTGAAGCCGAGATGGGTTACGGCAACTGGCTGCACGGTGAAGCCGTCGCGGCCGGTATGGTCATGGCAGCCCGCACCTCTGAACGTCTGGGGCAGTTTAAACCTGAAGAGACGGCGCGCATCATTGCGCTGCTTGAACGTGCAGGTTTGCCGGTAACCGGGCCGCAGGAGATGTCGGCGCAAGCGTATTTACCCCACATGATGCGCGATAAAAAAGTATTGGCAGGTGAGATGCGTCTTGTACTCCCGCTTGCAATAGGGAAGAGTGAAGTGCGCGGCGGAGTGCCGCACGATGTCGTTCTTGGCGCTATCGCTGATTGTCAGCAGGCGTAACAACTAGAAAGGTCAGGCCACTGTCGCAGGTGGTCGTTTAGCTTCAGGTGAAATGCAAAGTCGTTAGCATAAGCCTTTGAGTGGGGTGTTAAATGGATGAATTCAAACCAGAAGACGAGCTGAAACCCGATCCCAGCGATCGTCGTACTGGTCGTTCTCGTCAATCTTCAGAACGTGATAACGAGCCGCAGATCAACTTTGACGATGTTGATCTGGATGCAGACGATCGTCGCCCTTCGCGCAGCCGCAACGCGCACGAAGAGCGAGCAGAAGAGGATTATGAGTCCGAAGAAGATTCAATGGACGAACAGCCTGTAGAGCGTCGCCCGCGTAAACGTAAAAAAGCCGCTGCGCCGAAACCGGCTTCCCGCCAGTACATTATGATGGGTCTTGGCGTTCTGGTGCTAGTGCTGCTGATTGTCGGCATTGGCTCCGCGCTTAAAGCACCGTCAACGAACTCAACCGAGCAAACTGCTTCCGCTGAGAAGAGCATCAACCTGTCCGGTAACGATGCGACTAATCAGGCGAATGGCGCACAGCCTGCGCCGGGTGCGACTTCCGCAGAGCAGACCGCAGGTAACACCACAGCGCCGCAGGATGTTTCTCTACCGCCCGTTTCTTCAACCCCTGCTCAGGGTCAGGCACCTGCTACGCCTGAAGGCCAGCAGCGCGTAGAAGTTCAGGGAGATCTGAACAATGCGCTGACGCAGCCGCAGAACCAGCAGCAGGTTGATAACGTCGTGGTTAACTCTACGCTGCCAACTGAGCCGGCAACCGTTGCCCCGATTCGCGGTGGTAACGCTCAGCCACAAACGGCTGCGACGGAAACCAAACCGCGCCAGACGCAAGCTGCGACGCGTCCTGAACGTAAGCAGGCGGTGATTGAGCCTAAGCGTGAAACCAAACCTCAGGCAGTCGTGAAAGCGCCTGAAGTGAAAGCTGCACCGGCACAGCCGAAACACACCGAAACGGCTGCGGTGAGCGAGCCTGCTAAAGCGCCAGTCACGCAGACCGCGCCGAAAGCAACGGCGACCACAGCTGCACCTGCAGCAACAGCTCCGGCAGCCACGGCAGCAGCCTCCAGCGCCGCAGCAGGCAAAACGGCAGGTAACGTTGGCTCGCTGAAGTCTGCGCCATCCAGCAACTACACGCTGCAGCTGAGCAGTTCGTCTAACTATGACAACCTCAACGGTTGGGCGAAGAAATCAAATCTGAAAAACTACGTTGTTTATCAGACGACCCGCAACGGTCAGCCGTGGTATGTGCTGGTCAGCGGCGTTTATTCGTCCAAAGATGAAGCGAAACGTGCCGTAGCGGCACTGCCAGCTGATGTTCAGGCGAAAAACCCGTGGGCGAAGCCGATTCATCAGGTTCAGGCCGATCTGAAGTAATGTTTAAAGCGCAGGATGCTGTCGGAGCTTTCTCCACAGCCGGAGAAGGTGTAATCAGTTAGTCAGCATGAAAAAAAATCGCGCTTTTCTGAAATGGGCAGGGGGGAAATACCCCCTGCTCGATGATATTAAAAAGCACCTGCCAAAAGGCGAGTGTCTAATCGAGCCTTTCGTAGGTGCGGGATCGGTGTTCCTCAACACCGATTTTTCTCGTTATATCCTGGCGGATATCAACAACGACCTTATCAGCCTCTATAACATTGTTAAGCTGCGTACCGAAGAGTATGTCGCAGAGGCGCGCAAACTGTTTACGCCGGAGAATAATCACCCGGACGTTTACTACCAGTTCCGCACCGAGTTTAATCAGAGCCAGGATCCGTTCCGCAGAGCGTTGCTGTTCCTCTATCTCAACCGTCATGGTTACAACGGCCTGTGCCGCTATAACCTGCGCGGGGAATTTAACGTGCCGTTTGGTCGCTATAAGCGTCCGTATTTCCCGCAGGACGAGCTGTACCACTTTGCCGAAAAAGCGCAGAACGCAGAGTTTCATTGCCTCTCATATGAAGAGTGTATGGAACTGGCAGGCGTAAACTCGGTGGTTTACTGTGACCCGCCTTACGCACCACTGTCTGCAACGGCGAATTTCACCGCTTATCACACCAACAGCTTCAGCCCGGCCGAGCAGGCTCGTCTGGCGGAGATGGCGGAAAAGCTGGTCAGCAAAAGAATTCCGGTGTTAATTTCGAATCACGACACGCCTGATACGCGCGAATGGTACAAAGCCGCGAAGCATTTTCAGGTCAAAGTGCGGCGTAGCATTAGCAGCAACGGCGGCACACGTAAAAAGGTGGACGAACTTCTGGCTCTTTATCGCCCCTGAGCCGTTTTGCCCGCCGGTAAACACATTTCAAGGAGAAGCGGATGAAACAGTTTTTGATTGCTCCCTCAATTCTGTCGGCCGATTTTGCCCGCCTGGGTGAAGACACCGCCAAAGCTCTCGCGGCTGGCGCAGATGTGGTCCATTTCGACGTGATGGACAACCACTACGTCCCTAACCTGACCATTGGCCCAATGGTGCTCAAGGCATTACGCAACTATGGCATTACCGCGCCGATCGACGTCCACCTGATGGTGAAGCCTGTCGATCGCATCGTGCCTGATTTCGCCGCAGCGGGTGCCAGCATCATCACTTTCCATCCGGAAGCCTCTGAACACGTGGACCGCACGCTGCAGCTGATCAAAGAGAACGGCTGCAAGGCGGGCCTGGTGTTTAATCCGGCCACGCCGCTGAGCTATCTCGACTATGTCATGGACAAGCTGGATGTGATTCTGCTGATGTCCGTTAACCCGGGCTTTGGCGGTCAGTCGTTTATCCCCCACACGCTGGATAAGCTGCGTGAGGTGCGCCGTCGTATTGACGAGTCAGGCTACGATATTCGTCTGGAAGTGGACGGCGGTGTGAAAGTGAATAACATTGGTGAAATTGCGGCAGCCGGTGCGGATATGTTTGTTGCCGGTTCAGCCATTTTCGACCAACCGGATTACAAAAAAGTCATTGATGAAATGCGCCGCGAGCTGGCGAAGGTAAGTCATGGATAAATTGCAGGCAATTCGGGGTATCGCATTTGACCTCGACGGCACGCTGGTCGACAGCGCGCCGGGCTTAACGAGCGCCGTAGACCAGGCGCTGTACGCCCTTGAACTCCCCGTTGCGGGGGAAGAGCGCGTGGTAACGTGGATTGGCAACGGTGCCGATGTTCTGATGGAGCGCGCGTTGACGTGGGCGCGTCAGGAGCGCGCGTCGCAGCGTTCCGCGCAGGGTAAACCGAGCGTTGACCACGCTGACATCCCTAAGGATGAGCAGCTGCGGATTCTGCGCAAACTGTTCGATCGTTTCTACGAAGAGACCGTCGAGGAGGGCAGCTTCCTGTTCCCGGACGTTCAGGAAACGCTGAGCGCGCTGCACGCGAAGGGCATTCCGCTGGGGCTGGTGACCAACAAACCGACGCCGTTTGTTGCGCCTCTGCTGGAAGCGCTGGATATCGCTAAGTATTTCTCCGTGATTGTGGGCGGTGACGACGTGCAGAACAAAAAGCCGCATCCGGAACCGCTGTTGCTGGTGGCAGGAAAATTATCCTTAACCCCTGCGGAGCTGCTCTTTGTTGGGGATTCGCGCAATGATATTCTGGCTGCCCGAGCGGCAGGGTGTCCTTCCGTCGGATTAACCTATGGCTACAACTACGGTGAAGCCATCACGCTAAGTGAGCCGGATGTGGTCTTCGACCACTTCAAAGATTTGTTGCCCGCCCTCGGGCTTTCGCACAGTGAACATCAGGAATTGAATAATGACTAAGCCCATCGTTTTTAGTGGCGCACAGCCTTCAGGTGAATTGACCATTGGTAACTACATGGGTGCGTTACGTCAGTGGGTCAGCATGCAGGATGAGTACCATTGCATTTACTGCATCGTCGATCTCCACGCGATTACCGCGCGTCAGGATCCTGAGAAGCTGCGTAAAGCCACCCTGGATACGCTGGCGCTGTACCTGGCCTGCGGCATCGATCCTGAGAAGAGCACCATTTTCGTTCAGTCTCACGTGCCGGAGCACGCGCAGCTGGGCTGGGCGCTGAACTGCTACACCTATTTCGGCGAGCTGAGCCGCATGACGCAGTTCAAGGATAAATCCGCACGCTACTCTGAAAACATCAATGCCGGTCTGTTCGACTATCCGGTGCTGATGGCGGCAGACATCCTGCTGTATCAAACCAACCAGGTGCCGGTGGGTGAAGACCAGAAGCAGCATCTGGAGCTGAGCCGCGATATCGCCCAGCGCTTTAACGCGATTTACGGCGATGTGTTCAAAGTGCCAGAGCCGTTTATTCCGAAGTCCGGCGCGCGCGTGATGTCGCTGCTGGAGCCGACCAAGAAGATGTCCAAGTCTGACGATAACCGCAACAACGTTATCGGCCTGCTGGAAGATCCGAAATCCGTCGTCAAAAAGCTCAAGCGCGCGGTCACCGACTCTGACGAGCCGCCTGTGGTGCGCTACGACGTGCAGAACAAAGCGGGCGTTTCCAACCTGCTGGATATCCTCTCCGGCGTGACTGGCCAGAGCATTCCTGAACTGGAAAAACACTTCGAAGGCAAGATGTACGGCCACCTGAAAGGTGAAGTGGCAGACGCCGTTTCCGGTATGCTGACCGAGCTGCAGGAGCGTTATCACCGCTACCGTAACGACGAAGCTTTCCTGCAGAAGGTGATGAAAGACGGCGCGGAAAAAGCCAGCGCGCGTGCGTCCGAAACCCTGAAAGCGGTGTACGAAGCGATTGGGTTTGTGGGTAAACCGTAGGTAAAAGCAAAACGGTAACCACGTTACCGTTTTTAGGGTTTGTTCCCTCTGCCTGTGGGAGAGGGTCAGGGTGAAGGCATCAGACCGCACTTCCCTAAACTAAAAAACCGGGAAATCCCGGTTTTTTTACGCCTGAAAATCGCTTACTGCTGCGCCGCCGGGCCGCAACCGCCGATGATCTTCGAAATGGAGATCGCCGGGTGCAGCAGGTAATCGTAGCTGCAATTATTTTTGGTGTTCTGTACATGACCGGTGCAGGCAGTCAGAGTCGATAACAGGCCAACCAGAACGGCGGCTTTTGCCAGTTTGAACATACGCATTCCTTGTCTTAAAAACGAAAGTTGGATGTAACTCAAGGGAGTAAAGGGAGAAATTCCACTTCGGGGCGGTATGTTATCGACAGCGGTAAGAGGGGAGTAGTCCACATAAGGACTACTCCGCAAAGGAAGAATATGCGTTAGTGATTTGAGAACCAGTTCAGCTTCTCGCGCAGCTCAACCACGCGACCCACCACAATCAGCGCCGGGCTTTCGACCTGCTGCGCCAGTTCACCGAGCTGCGTCAGTACGCCATCCACCACGCGTTGCTTGATGGACGTACCGTTTTCCACCAGCGCAACCGGCATATCAGCCTCCATGCCGTGCTCCAGCAGCTTCGCCTGAATCGTAGCGGCCTGGTTTAGCCCCATGTAGAAGACCAGCGTCTGCTTTTCCGCGGCCAGGTTATGCCAGTCCAGCTCGCAGCCGGTTTTCAGATGGCCCGTTACCAGACGCACGCTCTGGGCATAGTCACGGTGGGTCAGCGGAATGCCAGAGTAAGCTGAGCAGCCGGATGCCGCCGTAATGCCCGGCACCACGGAGAACGGAATGCCCGCGTCACACAGGGTTTCCAGCTCCTCGCCGCCGCGACCAAAGATAAAAGGATCGCCACCCTTAAGGCGCACCACGCGCTTACCTTTCTGCGCCTCGCGCAGCAGGATCTGGTTAATCTCCTCCTGCGGAACGCAGTGATAGCCCGCCCGTTTGCCTACGAAGACGCGGTCGGCATCGCGGCGTACCAGGTTCATGATGTCATCAGAGACCAGGCGATCGTAAACCACGGTATCGGCCTGCTGGATCTGCTGTAGCCCTTTCAGCGTCAGCAAGCCTGCATCGCCGGGGCCTGCGCCCACCAGCACCACTTCGCCGCGATGGTCCAGCGGCTCGCTCAGCAGCTGTTCGGTCGTCTCTTCAACGGCTTTGGTGTCCTGATTCGCCAGCGACTGCGCCAGCCTGTCGTTCACAAAGAATTTTTCCCAGAAGCGACGGCGCTCGCCAACGGTCGAGAAGGTTTGCTTCACGCGGGAGCGGAGCTGCCCGGCGTAATGGGCAATCTGACCAAGGTGCTGCGGCAGCACGGCCTCCAGCTTTTCCCGCAGCAGGCGGGCGAGAACCGGCGAGCGTCCGCCGGACGATACCGCAATCATCAGCGGCGAGCGGTCGATAATCGACGGCATGATAAAGCTGGCCTCTTTCGGCGCATCGACCACGTTACAGAAGATTCGGCGCACTTCGCAGGCGTCGCTGACGCGCTGGTTCACTTCATCATCATCCGTCGCGGCAATCGTCAGCCAGCAGGTATCGAGCAGAGATTCATTAAACTCACCCTGTTCCAGCGTGAGCATCCCTTCCTGGGCCCAGACCTCAAACTGTGGGGCGAAGGTGAGGGCGTTGACGGTGAGCCGGGCGCCAGCCTCTAACAGCAGGCGCGCTTTGCGTTCAGCCACGTCGCCGCCGCCCACGAGAAGGCAGTCGCGGTTGCGTAATTGACAGAAAATCGGCAGGTGATCCACGACGTTACCTCGCAGCTTTCATGGAGGGGGTAAGAATTGACGTCAGGATAACAGCAGGAATCGTACAAAACATACGGTTTTTCCTGCCGTTACCCATAAGGGGTCATAAGCTTTTCGTATTGAAAAGGCGGAGGATTAGCCTTTCAGCTGCACCTTGCCGTCCTTCACGCGGACATCATAGTGCTTCACTGAATGACTCTCATCTTCCATGCAGTATCCGTCGCTTAAGCGGAAACGCTGCTTTTTCAGCGGGCTGGCGACCCACAGTTCGCCCTGATGCTCGGCAATCAGTCCGCGGGAGAGCACGCTGGCCTCGAAGAACGGGTCGATATTGCTGATGGCAAAAACCTGTTCATCGTGGCGAGGGCGGAAAATCGCAACCTGCTCGCTTCCCAGCAGCGCGCATACGCCGGTGGCCGGGATGATGTCGTTAATATCGCAAATGTTTATCCACTGGCTCATGCGTTTTCCTCCACCAGCGTGACCGGAATTCGTTCATACGGTGTCGCCGGACGATGCTGTTCACGCTCCGGCACAACCTGTACGTTCGGGTCGCGCTGGGCGCTGTTGATGAAGTGTTTGAAGCGCGTCTGCGCCGCCGGGGTGTCGACGGTTTCAGTCCACTCGCAGATCACCGCCTCGCGCAGGCGCGCCATCTCCGCTTCCAGATGTTCTTTCAGACCCAGCTTGTCGTCGATGATCACCGATTTCAGGTAGTCGATACCGCCTTCCAGGTTATCGAGCCAGGAGGCGGTACGGGTCAGCTTATCGGCGGTGCGGATATAGAACATCATGAAGCGGTCGAGATACTGAATCAGCGTATCGCGATCGAGATCCGCCGCCAGCAGGTCCGCGTGGCGTGGCTTCATCCCGCCGTTGCCGCAGACGTACAGGTTCCAGCCTTTCTCGGTGGCGATGATACCCACGTCTTTACCCTGCGCTTCCGCACATTCGCGGGTACAGCCGGAGACGCCAAACTTCATTTTGTGCGGGGTGCGGATGCCTTTGTAGCGGTTTTCCAGCTCCACGCCGAAGCCCACGCTGTCGCCCACGCCGTAGCGGCACCAGGTGCTGCCCACGCAGGTTTTCGCCATGCGCAGCGCTTTGGCATACGCGTGCCCGGTTTCGAAGCCGGCTTCAATCAGCTGACGCCAGATTTCCGGCAGATCGTCTTTCTGCGCGCCAAACAGGCCGATACGCTGGGAGCCGGTGATTTTGGTGTACAGGTTAAATTCACGGGCGATACGACCCACGGCGACCAGCCCTTCCGGCGTGATTTCGCCCCCGGCGGAACGCGGGATCACGGAGTAGGTGCCGTCTTTCTGGATGTTCGCCAGGAAGTTGTCGTTGGTGTCCTGCAGCGGCGTATGCTCGGGCTTGAGCACGTACTCGTTCCAGCAGGAGGCCAGCAGGGAGCCGACGGTCGGTTTACACACTTCGCAGCCGTAGCCCTGACCGTGCTTCGCCAGCAGCTCGTCAAAGGACTTAATGCCCTCCACGCGGATCAGGTGGTACAGCTCCTGGCGAGAATACGCGAAGTGCTCGCACAGGTTGTTGTTCACTTCGATGCCCTGTTTTGCCAGCTCGGCGTTCAGCACCTGAGTGACCAGCGGAATACAGCCGCCGCAGCCGGTACCGGCTTTGGTTTCCGCTTTCAGCGCCGCCACGGTGTGGCAACCTTTGTTGATGGCGGAGATCAGCATGCCTTTGGTGACGTCGAAGCAGGAGCAAATTTGCGCGCTGTCCGGCAGTTTATCCACGCCGATAGACGGCTTGCCGCTGGACGCGTGCGCCGGGAGGATCAGCGCGTCCGGGTTTTCCGGCAACTCGATGGCGTTCAGCACCAGCTGCAGCAGGTTGCCGAAGTCGCTGGTGTCGCCCACCAGCACCGCACCGAGCAGAGTTTTGTTGTCCTGGCTAACGATGAGGCGTTTGTAGACTTCTTTGCTTTCGTCGAGATAGACATAGCTGCGAGCGCCGGCCGTGCGGCCATGCGCATCGCCAATGCCTCCCACGTCCACGCCCAGCAGCTTCAGCTTGGCGCTCATGTCTGCACCGGTAAACGCGTTTTCGCTGCCGAGGATATGGTCCACGGCGACCTGCGCCATTTTGTAGCCCGGCGCTACCAGACCGTAGACGCGGTTATTCCAGCTGGCGCATTCGCCAATCGCGTAGATATCCGGATCGGAGGTCTGGCAGGTGTCGTTGATCATGATCCCGCCGCGCTGCGCCACGGCCAGACCGCACTGGGTCGCCAGCTTGTCGCGCGGACGAATACCGGTGGAGAAGACGATGAAGTCCACTTCCAGCTCGCTGCCGTCGGCAAAGCGCATGGTTTTGCGCGCTTCAGTCCCTTCCTGAACGATCTCTTTGGTGTTCTTGCTGGTGTGAACCTTCACGCCCATGCTTTCGATTTTACGACGCAGCTGGTCACCGCCCATGTGGTCGAGCTGTTCGGCCATCAGCATCGGGGCAAATTCGATGACGTGGGTTTCAACGCCGAGGTTTTTCAGCGCGCCTGCCGCTTCCAGACCCAGCAGACCGCCGCCGACGACCGCGCCGCGACGGCTGCGACGGGCGCAGGATTCGATGGCGTTGAGGTCTTCAATGGTACGGTAGACGAAGCAATCCTGAGTTTCCGAGCCTTTGATCGGCGGGATCCACGGATAGGAGCCCGTCGCCATGATCAGCTTGTCGTAAAAAACCGTACGCCCGGCGCTGGAGTGGATCACTTTTTCCTGACGATTGATGGTGATAGCGCGTTCGCCCACCAGCACTTTTACGCCATGCTTCTCGTAGAAACCTTCGCGCACCAGAGAGAGCTCTTCGGCGGTATGATGGGAGAAGTAGGAAGACAGGTGTACACGGTCGTACGCCTTGCGGGGTTCTTCACAGAACACGGTAATATCGAACTGCTCAGCATCGGCCTTATCGAGAAGATCCTCAATAAAGCGGTGGCCGACCATGCCGTTACCGATGATAGCGAGTCTGACTTTGCTCATTATTGCCTCGATTTCTTTTCTATTATTGCCTACCTTAACGATTCAGCAGGGGCGCTTATTGATGCAAATCAAATACGTCTTCGCCTACCCCTTAGGTGGTATATGACTGATTTGTCAGGATTTTTATAAGTAGCGGAAATCGCAGGCTTTTCGTGCCCGTCGAATTTGTGTACAAATCAGGGGCAGTTTTGCCAAAATCGATACGCCTGAATATCAGCGGCATTTTTTAGGGGAAGGGTATGTCTACAGCACCGTTATGGCTTGTTCAGAATGTTCGTTTACCGGGTCAGGAAGGGCTGTGGCAGCTAGCCATTGAGAACGGGCGATTTGGTGACATCACCCCGATGGACGACACCCACGCCGAAAGTTATGAAGTATTGAACGCGCGCGGCGGGCTTGCGATCCCGCCGTTCATTGAGCCGCATATCCATCTTGATACGACCCAGACGGCGGGTGAGCCGAACTGGAACCAGTCCGGCACGCTTTTCGAAGGCATTGAGCGCTGGGCGGAACGCAAGGCGTTGCTCAGCCATGAGGATGTTAAAGCGCGCGCCTGGAAAACGCTGAAGTGGCAAATTGCCAACGGCATCCAGTTTGTCCGCACCCATGTGGATGTCTCTGACCCGACGCTCACCGCCCTGAAGGCGATGCTGGAGGTGAAGCAGGAGGTTGCCCCGTGGGTAACGCTGCAAATCGTCGCGTTCCCGCAGGAAGGTATCCTCTCTTACCCGAATGGCGCGGCGCTGCTGGAAGAGGCGTTAAGGCTGGGCGCCGACGTGGTGGGGGCGATCCCGCACTTCGAGTTCACCCGCGAGTATGGCGTACAGTCGCTGCATATCGCTTTTGAACTGGCGAAGAAGTATGACCGTCCGCTGGATATCCACTGCGATGAAATCGACGACGAGCAGTCGCGGTTTGTCGAGACGGTGGCAGCGCTAGCGTATGAGGCCGGCATTGGCCCGCGCGTGACGGCCAGCCACACCACCGCCATGCACTCCTACAACGGCGCTTACACCTCGCGGCTCTTCCGTCTGCTCAAAATGTCGGGAATTAACTTCGTCGCTAATCCGCTGGTCAATATCCACCTGCAGGGGCGCTTTGATGACTATCCGAAGCGCCGCGGCATCACCCGGGTGAAAGAGCTGCAGGAAGCGGGCATTAACGTCTGCTTCGGTCATGACGACGTCTTCGACCCGTGGTACCCGCTCGGCACCGGCAACATGCTGCAGGTGCTGCATATGGGGCTGCACGTCTGTCAGATGATGGGCTATCCGCAAATCGACAATGGCCTAAACCTGATCACCCACAACAGCGCCCGTACCTTCGGCCTGAGCGATTACGGTATTGAAACGGGGAATCCGGCGAACCTGATTATTCTGCCTGCCGAGAGCGGGTTTGAAGCGGTGCGCTGCCAGGTGCCGGTGCGCTGGTCGATTCGTCAGGGACGGGTGATCGCCACGACGCAGCTGGCGCAGACGTGGATCCAGATGGATATCGGAGGAGAAGAGGTAAGCTTTGCCAGAAACAGCCCCTCTGCCGAGCGCAAAGGGGCGTAGGGGTTAGTGAGACGCTGCTGCCGCGTTGTGCTGGCGGTGGCGGGTCACGAAGCCCAGGATGAAGCACATGATGAACACCACGGCATACAGACCGTTGGCGGTGTGCAGCGCCGCCAGCGGACCGCTGTGGGCGACGATCGGGCCGGTGACCACGAAGGTCAGCATGGTGCCGATGGTGCCGCAGGTCAGGACGAAGTTAACCAGCTTCGGCGAGGCCACTTTGGTCTGCAGAGAGCCCAGGGTGATGATCGAGGTATAAATGGCGCTGGAGAAGAAGCCCAGGGTCAGAATGAACCACGGCATATGCTCCGGTGAACCGTTGATGAACAGGTACATCAGCACGGTCGCCAGCCCGGCCAGCACGGTCAGAATGCGCTGAAGGTCGAAGAAGCGCAGGATGAAGCTAAACGCCCACATGCCAAACATGTAAGACATCCAGAAATCGCTCACCAGTTTACCCGCGTCGTTCAGGCTCATGCCCAGACCTTTGGCGTACTCCGGTACCCAGGAGATAAAGCCCAGCTGGCCCAGAATGTAGCACAGGGCGGCAACGGAGAGGAACAGCACGCCGATGCCCCATTTTTCTTTCGCAACGGGCTCGGCGGTGGTTTGCGCTTTCTTGCCCAGCACCGGGAATTCACAGCCGAAGGTCAGAATAAAGATCGCCACGTAGACCAGGCCGATGCAGGCATAGACCCAGTACCACTCGATGCTGCGCGCCAGCAGAACGGCCGCGACCATCGGGAAAATCATTCCGGCCATGCTGAAGAAGGAGTCGGTAAACAGCAGACGCGCGCCGCGCTGGCGGCCTTCATACATGTGGGTAATGAGGAACGTACCGATCGACATGGTGATCCCGCTCACCAGACCGAGCACGAACATGGCGGCGGAGAACAGGGCGATGCTGTGGCTCAGCATCAGGCCCGCCACGGCGGCGACCATCAGCACAAAGCCAAAACGCAGCTGGGTTTTCAGCGGGACGATTTCCATCAGCCAGGCATTCAGGAAGATAGAGATCAGGATCCCCGCGTTGAGGAAGGTGAAGGTGTTACTCATGCTGGAAACGGGCAGCTGGAAGTAGTCTGCGATATTCCCCATCACCATCCCGGTGACGATCACCAACGCGCCGGTCAGAGCGTAGGAGAAGAAGCTGATCCATGTGAGCTTGATGCGATTGCTGTTAGTCATGTCTGGCCTGTTCAGAAAAAGAAAAGCGCCCAGGAGGGCGCTGAGAGCGGGCAGATTTTAGACATCAAAGTGATCTATTCATATCTTTTAAGAGAAATTAGAACTTCATTGCATGTTTTTGTGTGATCTCGATCACACAAAATGGCGCCAAAGCCAACCGTTTGCGCGGTTACAACTGTTTCAATTTCGTAAAATTAGGTAAAAGGCTGGTCTCCGTTCATACTGCTCTTTAGAATCAAGCCATTCGCTTTTTATACTGCGCTTTGTTAAGGAATTCTCATGCTCAAATCAACACTGGCGGCTGTCGCAGCTGTGTTTGCTCTTTCTGCTGTTTCCCCTGCTGCGCTGGCAGCCAAAGGGGACCCTCACGTTCTGCTGACCACCTCCGCCGGGAACATTGAGCTGGAACTGAATAGCCAGAAAGCTCCGGTTTCTGTGAAAAACTTCCTCGACTACGTGAACAGTGGTTTCTATAACAACACCACCTTCCACCGCGTGATCCCAGGCTTTATGGTGCAGGGCGGCGGCTTCAACGAGCAGATGCAGCAGAAACAGCCTAACCCGCCAATCAAAAACGAAGCGGACAACGGCCTGCTGAACAAACGCGGCACCATCTCCATGGCGCGTACCGCAGACAAAGACAGCGCGACCAGCCAGTTCTTCCTGAACGTGGCGGATAACGCCTTCCTCGACCACGGTCAGCGCGACTTTGGCTATGCCGTTTTCGGTAAAATCGTGAAAGGGATGGACGTGGCCGACAAGATTTCTCAGGTGCCTACTCACGACGTCGGTCCGTATCAGAATGTGCCGTCAAAACCGGTGGTTATCCTCTCCGCAAAAGTTCTGCCGTAATTCTTCTGAACGCGGGCTTCTCCTGCCCGCATTCTGTAACCCTCCCTGCGAAAGCGCGTTTTGCTGCTTATACTTGTGGCAAACGGACTATTCAGGGAGGCGTTAAGTGAAAAAGCTCACCGACAAGCAAAAATCCCGTCTCTGGGAACAGCAGCGTAACGTCAATTTACAGGCCAGTTGTCTCCTTGAAAAAGGTAATGGTCCCTCAGAGCCCCATATTGAGACGCTGGAGCTTGGGCCTTCCGCGCCCGGGTTGCCCCATCTGTGCCTTATTCATCGTCATTTGTACCGCAGCGAGATGAAGCGGGCAGGTGAGTTCCGCACTGACGATATTTTTAAGGGTGACATTCCTTTCTGCCATTTCGAATACATCGAGAAGATGGGTAACGAGCTGATGGCGGCGCTGGAAAGCGAAAAGTATCTCGTGGGTCTTGAGAAAGCGGCGTTTGTTGACCGGGTTAGCCACTATTACTGCGAAATCAACATGCTACATCCGTTTATGCGCGGCAACGGTATTGCCCAACGCGTTTTCTTCGAGCAGCTGGCGCTCCACGCGGGCTACTCGCTGGACTGGCGCGATATCGATCCCGACCAGTGGGTGGCGGCTAACCGAAGCGGCGCAACGGGAGATTTAACCGCGCTAAACGCTATCTTTGCCAAAGTAGTGAGCGAAGCGCGGGAATCTGAGTAGAATAGGGCGGCATTTTTTTCGGGAGCCGCCATGATTCTGCTGATTGATAACTACGATTCCTTCACCTGGAACCTTTACCAGTATTTTTGTGAACTGGGTGCAGAGGTGGTTGTCCGCCGTAACGACGAGATCGGACTGGCCGATATCGGGACGCTGGCTCCGCAGAAAATCGTGATTTCTCCTGGGCCGTGTACGCCGTCGGAATCGGGTATTTCTCTGGATGCTATCCAGTACTATGCCGGCAAGCTGCCGATCCTGGGCGTCTGTCTGGGCCATCAGGCGATTGCCCAGGCGTTTGGTGCCACCATCGTGCGCGCCGAGAAAGTGATGCACGGTAAAACCTCTCCGGTCACCCACGCCGGCACCGGGGTATTCACGGGGCTCAATAATCCGCTAACCGTGACGCGCTACCATTCCCTGGTGATTGACCCGTCGACCCTGCCCGACTGCTTTGAGGTGACCGCCTGGAGCGATACGCAGGAGATCATGGGGATTCGCCACCGCGAATGGGACCTCGAAGGCGTGCAGTTCCACCCGGAAAGCATCCTCAGCGAGCAGGGGCACGCGCTGCTGGCAAATTTCCTCAATCGCTGAATATCTGTTGCCTTGCTGTGATTTTTTATGCATATTTTGTGATTATATTTTCACAATAACTGTGACATAAAAATGGATGGTCATGACATGGCAACTGAACAACCAGCAATAACCCGCGCGACATTCGATGAAGTGATCCTGCCGATTTATGCACCGGCTGAGTTTATCCCGGTGAAGGGAAAGGGCAGCCGCGTCTGGGATCAGCAGGGGAAAGAGTATGTGGATTTCGCGGGCGGTATTGCGGTCACGGCGCTGGGTCATTGCCATCCCGCGCTGGTTGAGGCGCTGAAAACCCAGGGCGAAACCCTGTGGCACACCAGCAACGTGTTCACCAACGAACCGGCGCTGCGCCTGGGCCGCAAGATCATTGATGCGACCTTTGCCGAGCGCGTGCTGTTTATGAACTCCGGCACCGAAGCCAACGAAACCGCTTTTAAGCTGGCGCGCTACTACGCAACAACGCGCCACAGCCCGTACAAAACCAAAATCATCGCCTTCCACAATGCCTTCCACGGACGCTCCTTCTTTACCGTCTCCGTTGGCGGCCAGCCAAAGTATTCTGACGGGTTTGGCCCGAAGCCAGCCGATATCGTCCACGTGCCGTTTAACGATCTGCACGCGGTGAAAGCGGTCATGGACGATCACACCTGCGCGGTAGTCGTTGAGCCGATCCAGGGTGAAGGCGGCGTGACGGCGGCAACTCCGGAATTCCTGAAAGGGCTGCGCGAGCTGTGCGACGAACATCAGGCGCTGCTGGTCTTTGATGAAGTGCAGTGCGGGATGGGGCGTACCGGCGATCTGTTCGCGTATATGCACTACGGCGTTACGCCGGACATCCTGACCAGCGCCAAAGCGCTCGGCGGTGGTTTCCCGGTGAGTGCGGTACTGACGACGCAGGAGATCGCCTCCGCGTTCCACGTCGGCTCTCACGGCTCTACCTACGGCGGTAACCCGCTGGCGACCGCCGTGGCGGGCGCTGCATTCGACATTATCAACACGCCGGAGGTGTTGAACGCCGTGAGCGCGAAGCGCGAGCTGTTCGTAAAACACCTGCAAAAGATTGATGAGCAGTACGATGTGTTCAGCGAAATCCGCGGGATGGGGCTGTTGATTGGCGCCGAGCTGAAGCCGCAGTACAAAGGTCGCGCGCGCGACTTCCTGCACGCCGCCGCGCACGAAGGAGTGATGGTGCTCAATGCCGGGCCGGACGTGATGCGCTTTGCGCCGTCGCTGGTGGTAGAAGACAAAGACATCGAAGAGGGGTTAACCCGCTTTGCCTCGGCGGTCGCGAAGATCGTTAAAGGCTAATACTCGGTTCGCTTTAACCGGCGCGTTAACCAAATGCCGTGATGCGGACGCTGACGCCATGCCACCGACGAAATGGTGTGCATGGTGTTCAGATGCCCCAGAACGCGCTGCAAATGCTGCTCCAGCGTGCTCATTGGCCCGTGGGTTAACGTCTCCGGCGCTTCCAGAATGTTTGAGTCGCCCGACTCGCCCGGCGCGTCATACTCCAGACGCTGCTGACACCTCTGCAACGCAATTTCACACGACTGCAAATAGCGCTGCGCCAGATCCGGCGTCAGCATCGTGTGCTCGCGCGCCAGCGTGGTCATGGCGTTAATGTGCTCGACGATAAACTGGCTGTGCGTCACCCAGAGCTTCATGTCTGCCAGATAGTGCGAGTTAAAGCCCGGCTCCTGCATCGCCTGGTTGAGCGAGTTAAACAGGGCGTTGTGCGCCTGGTTGACCTTCATCCGCTGATAGGCCAGCGGGGAGGGCTGCGGGTCGTCGCTCAGGATCAGGCGAATAGCCTGCTGGTCGGCTTCCAGCGCGTCGTGGGCGTTCTGCCTCAGCAGCCCGCTCTGCCACTGCGGCCACAGCCAGACCATTCCGCCAAAGGCAATCAGGCAGCCGATCAGGGTATCAATCAGCCTGGCGACAATAAACTGTTCGCCATTGAGCGTGAGCAGCTGCAGGGTATATACCGCCGTCACCGTAAAGCCCACCATCGCCCAGCCGTAATTTTTGCGGATAATCAGGTAGCTCACCAGCGTGATCGCCAGCATGCCTGCCAGAGTATAGCCTTCCGGCACGTGGAAGTGCAGCGTCACGCCCGCAATGATCAGCCCGGCCATGGTGCCGCCTGCCCGATGCAAAATACGCACCCGCGTGGCGCCGTATCCGTTCTGGGTGACAAACAGCACGGTCATTAAGATCCAGTACGGTTTCGGCAGGTGCAGCGCCATGCCCATCAGGCTGGCGGTACTGAGCATAACGCTAATCCTGGCGGCGTTGCGCAGGGCGGACGATTTAAGGGAAAGATAGCTTTTGAGCGCGGGCAATAACGGAAGCCGTTTTTGCTTATCCGCCATCAGGTCGCGGGGATAAAGCGGGCGCTGCGTGCGCAACACGCGGGCGATGCGGCTGAAGTGCCAGGCGGCAAACTGGCCGACCGGGTTATCGGGATGCTGGCGGGCGATTTTCTCCAGCGCGCCCAGCTGTTTTTCCATGTTAAAGCGCGTGGGGTAGCGGTGATAAAGAATATCGTCAGCCAGCACGCGCAGACGTGCGGACACGGTTTGTGCGTTCCAGCGGATCACCGCTTCGGCGTGGCTGCGCTCGACCAGCTTTTGCACCTCCTGCGGGTGATGAAGGCTTACGGAGATGTGCTCCTGCAGATCCAGCCCGACCTGGAAGGTGCGCAGCAGCCGTTTGTATTCGTGGTTCTTGTTGGCGGCGAGCATATGCAGCTGCTGATAGCACTGGCTTATGAGATCCACCACCTTCTGCTGGCGCGTCAGCAGCGGCGGTAAGGATTTTTCCGGGTCGGTATGCTGGGTGAGCAGGGTATATTTGGCCTCGCAGTAATCCGCAAGCTGCACATAGAGCAGGCTCAGGGATTCACGCAGCGGCTGTTCGCGCCACAGCCAGAACCAAAACCAGTTAAACAGCCCGTACCATAATGTTCCCAGGGCGTAGATCAGCAGCGGCTCCCACACCGGCATGTTCCCGGCGAGGCTCAGCGTGAAAATAGCCGCAATCAGCGAGGCGGGAAGCAGGCGGGCGTGCAGCGAACTGATTTCCGCCGTGACGCCGAGCGTCATCGCCAGCACGGTCAGGATCAGCGGCAGCGGGATATCCCGGGCAAGCAGAAGCTGCACGGCGAGGCTACAGCCGGCAAACAGGCAGCCACCGATAATCAGGCGTTTGAAAAAGCGCTTATGCGGCGTGTCCAGACCGGCGATGTTGCAGCAGGCGGGTACGAGGGAAAACAGCAGGCCTTGCTGAAGATGTCCGAGGATCAGGCCTATGGCCACAGGAAGACACAACACCAGCGTTTGCCGCAGTGCGTAGTTAACTTCCGGGTGATAGATCAGCCTGCGCCACATGGGGAGTAGAGACAAAAACGGCGTGACACCTTGCGATGGCACGCCGTTTAAGCGGAATTAACGCGTTCCGTAGACCACGATGGTTTTACCGTGGGCGGAGATCAGGTTTTGATCTTCCAGCATTTTCAGGATACGGCCCACTGTTTCACGGGAGCAACCGACGATCTGACCAATTTCCTGACGGGTAATTTTAATTTGCATGCCGTCCGGGTGGGTCATAGCGTCTGGCTGTTTCGCCAGGTTCAACAGGGTTTGTGCGATACGTCCGGTAACGTCCAGGAAGGCGAGGTTACCCACTTTCTCTGACGTGACCTGCAGACGGCGCGCCATCTGGGAAGAAAGACGCATCAGGATGTCAGGGTTAACCTGAATCAGCTGACGGAACTTCTTGTAAGAAATTTCAGCCACTTCACATGCTGTCTTTGCACGAACCCAGGCGCTACGTTCCTGGCCCTCTTCAAACAGGCCCAGTTCACCGATGAAATCGCCCTGGTTCAGATAAGAAAGGATCATCTCTTTCCCTTCTTCATCTTTGATCAGCACTGCCACCGAGCCTTTAACGATGTAATACAACGTTTCCGCTTTTTCACCCTGGTGAATCAGCGTGCTCTTCGATGGGTACTTATGAATGTGGCAATGAGACAAGAACCATTCGAGAGTCGGGTCTGTTTGCGGTTTGCCAAGCACCATGCGCTGTTATCCTCTGTTATAAGCTATCACCAGAGTCATCAGATGCATCCGGACTCTGGGGTTGCAATCGAATTCTTACCCATACCCTGGGAAGTCGGCTACCGTAACGTTTCGCAGCCAGTAAAGTTTGATGTCCTCTGCATACATGTGTAACGTCAATGTATTACTGTAGCATCCAGAGTGTTTTAGCATAGCTTTCGCCGCGTGTCTCCTGGTGTCTCGCTTCAGCATGATGCAGGTCGCCTTCCATTGCGAGAAATGTAACGCACGCGTAATCTGTCACCAAAAATGCAACGTTGGAGTTTAAGAATATGCAAGCGCGCGTGAAATGGGTTGAAGGTTTAACGTTCCTGGGCGAGTCCGCGTCAGGGCACCAGATTTTGATGGACGGTAACTCCGGCGATAAAGCACCCAGCCCAATGGAAATGGTGCTGATGGCGGCAGGCGGATGCAGCGCAATTGACGTGGTGTCGATTCTGCAGAAAGGACGTCATAACGTGACGGATTGTGAGGTTAAACTCACGTCAGAGCGTCGCGAAGAGGCGCCACGCCTGTTCACCCATATTAACCTGCACTTTGTGGTCACCGGTAAAGAGCTGAAAGACGCGGCGGTCTCACGTGCGGTGGACCTGTCTGCGGAGAAGTACTGCTCAGTGGCGTTAATGCTGGAGAAAGCGGTAAAAATCACGCATTCGTATGAAGTGATCGAGGCGTGATTGTTGGGGCATCGTGCGTGTTGATGCTCTCACCCTAACCCTCTCCCACAGGGAGAGGGAACATGCTCACGCGATCTGCTTCCCTTCCATCAGTCGCTCCACCAGCGGCGTCATGATGAGCTCCATCGCCAGCCCCATTTTTCCGCCCGGCACGACTAACGTATTCATGTGCGAAATAAACGAGCCCTGCAGCATTGCCAGCAGCCACGGGTAATCAATGCCTTCGAGATTGCGGAAATGGATCACCACAAAGCTCTCATCCAACGACGGGATGCTTTTAGCGGCAAACGGGTTGGAGGTGTCCACCGTCGGCACGCGCTGGAAGTTGATATGGGTGCGGGAGAACTGCGGCGTCAGGAAGTTGATGTAATCTTCCATGGAGCGTACCACCGAGTCCATTACCGCCTCTCGCGAATGGCCACGTTCGCTCATGTCGCGCGTCAGCTTCTGGATCCACTCCAGGTTTACGATAGGAACCACGCCGACCAGCAGATCCACGTGGCGCGCCACGTCGTGTTGAGGCGTGACCACACCGCCGTGCAAACCTTCGTAAAACAGGACGTCGGTGGGTTCCGGCAGCGGCTGCCAGGGGGTAAAGGTGCCCGGCACCTGATTCCAGGGTACGGCTTCATCATAGGTGTGCAGATACTTGCGGGACTGCCCTTTGCCGCTCTTACCGTACTCTATAAAGGTTTGTTCCAGCAGGCCGAAGTCATTGGCTTCCGGGCCGAAGTAGCTGATGTGTTTACCCGAATCGCGCGCCTTACGAATGGCCATGTCCATCTCCGGACGCGTGTAGCGGTGAAAGCTGTCGCCTTCGACCTCCGCCGCACGGAGATTCAGCTGGGCGAAAATCTTGCGAAATGCGAGGCTGGTGGTGGTGGTTCCCGCACCACTCGACCCCGTAACGGCAATAACCGGATGTCTGGCAGACATAGCAACTCCCTGACTGAAAAGGGTGGAAGATCAGCCGTGAAACGCGTTGCGGGGCATGATATTGACCGTCTCATGCAGTTCTGACCACACCAGCACCACGTCGCCGCTTTTCAGCTGGCGCTTAACATCGTTGACCTTTTGCTCAAGCGAGCGTTCCTGTTCACCATAATCGGTGCCTTCGCGTAATACAAAGCTTTCAATCAGATTATCGAGCGTTTCGGGAGCCAGATCCTGCCAGGGAATAATCATTTTGCACCGTCCAGATAAGGGGTCAGCCAGTCAGGAATACGCGCCTCAAGCCACATTTTCGGGCGGCGCAGCGTGCCGCCGATAAACCCGACGTGGCCGCCATGCTCGGTCAACTGATAGTGAACGTTGTCGGGCAGGAATTCCTGAGCGGGGATCGAGTGATGATCCATAAACGGGTCATCTTTGGCATGAATAATCAACGTTGGCTGCGTGATCTTGCTGAGCAGCGGCATGGCGCTGCACTGACGATAATAGTCAATCGCATCGGCGAAGCCGTGGATTTTCGCGGTGATCAGGTCGTCGAACTCACGGATACGACGCACCTTTTTCAGCTGGCGCAGGCTGACCGGCAGGGTATCCGGGTAGGCCTTCAGCTTACGCGCCGCGTTGGCCTTCAAAAGGTTGAGCAGGTAGCGCTGATAGACGCGGGAAAAGCCCTTATCCATGTGGTAGCTGCACTGCTCGAGCATAAACGGCGCGGAGACAATGACGGCGGCATCCAGCGGGACGCTTTCGCCCTCTTTGGCCAGCAGACAGGCCAGCATATTGCCGCCCAGCGAGTAGCCCACGGCGGCCGTTGGCACGGTGCCATAATTTTCCCGCAGCCAGTGTAAAAACCACGTCCCGTCTTCGGTTTCACCCGAGTGATAAATGCGTTTCTGACGATTCGGTTCGCCGCTGCAGCCGCGAAAATGCATCACCACGCCGAGCCAGCCGCGCGCTTTTGCCGCCTCAATTAGCCCATGCGCATACGGGCTGTGCAGGCTGCCTTCCAGACCGTGGAAAACCACCAGACGCGGCTTATGGCGAGCCTGTTCAGGCGCTTCGCTCCAGGCGAGATCCAGAAAATCACCGTCTGGCAGGTCAAGCCGTTGCCAGTGCGGGGTGAACTGAACCTTGCGGCGGATCAGTCGCGGCAGCATGGTCTGCAAATGGGGATTGGCCACGCCGCGCATAGGCACGAACTCAGTGCTGTCTTCGGCCGCAATGTCGAAGTCTGATGGAATGATTTGGGTCATAAGCGCGATGCTGATTCTTGTCGGAAATTTACGAGACTTTCCGAATTGTACCCCGTTTAAGCTGGATTTCCGAACCCGGTACGGATTCTGTTCTTCAAACGGGGTAAACAGGTCAGTCAGCCTGCAGCATCGCTTCCAGCTGTTCCTGCGCGTCGAGCCACGCCATCTCGCACTCTTCGAGACTGGATTTGGTCTTCGCCTGGGTTTGCAGGCAGTCGGTCAGCTCCTCTTTGCGGCTCTGGTCATACAGGCCGCTATCGCCAAGCTTCTCTTCAACGACAGCCAGCGTGGCGTTGAGTTTTTCCATCTCTTTTTCGAGACGGGTAATCTCTTTACGCAGCGGCTGCGTCTGGGTGCGAAGCTCCGCTTCACGACGCTTCTGGTCTTTACGCGCCTGCGCGCTGTTGGCGTTGTCTTTCGCTGACTCTTCCGGCTGGTTTTCCTGCTTCTGCACGTCCGTCAGCCACTGCTGGTAGTCTTGCAGATCGCCGTCGAACGGTTCAACTTTGCCGCCGTGCACTAAATAGAGATCGTCCGTGGTGGAGCGGATCAGGTGACGATCGTGCGAAACCACCACCAGCGCGCCTTCGAACTCAATCAGCGCTTCGGTCAGCGCCTGGCGCATGTCGAGATCCAGGTGGTTGGTCGGTTCATCGAGCAGCAGCAGGTTCGGGCGCTGCCAGACGATCAGCGCCAGCACCAGGCGGGCCTTTTCGCCGCCGGAGAAGCGCTCGGTGTTTTCAGTCACCTTATCGCCCTGGAAGCCAAAGCCGCCGAGATAGTCGCGCAGCTTCTGCTCCATCTCCTGCGGCGCCAGACGCGCGAGGTGCTGAATCGGCGATTCATCCGCGCGTAAAAATTCCAGCTGATGCTGGGCGAAGTAACCCAGCTTGATGCCCTTCGCGAGGCCGATTTCGCCGCTGACCGGGTTAAGCTCGCCCGCCAGCAGTTTGATCAGCGTCGATTTACCGGCGCCGTTACGCCCCAGCAGGCCAATGCGTGAACCCGGCACCAGGTTGAGCTTGATGGAATCGAGAATAATGCGGTCGGCATAGCCCGCGCTGACTTTCTCCATCTTCAGCAGTGGGTTAGGCAGGCTTTCCGGCTCGCGGAAGCTGAAGTGGAACGGGTTATCCACGTGCGCCGGGGCGATCATCTCCATACGTTCCAGCATCTTGATGCGGCTCTGGGCCTGCTTGGCTTTTGAGGCTTTGGCCTTAAAGCGATCCACAAAGCTCTGCAGGTGCGCCACGCGCTGCTGCTGGCTTTCGTACATGGACTGCTGCTGGGCGAGACGCGTCGCGCGCTGGCGTTCGAAGGAGCTGTAGTTGCCGGTGTACTCGAACATCGTTTGCTGTTCGATATGAATGATTTTATCCACTACCGGGTCAAGGAAGTCGCGGTCGTGGGAGATCAGAATCAGAGTGCCCTGATAGCTCTTGAGCCACTTCTCCAGCCAAATAACCGCATCGAGATCGAGGTGGTTGGTCGGTTCGTCAAGCAACAGCAGGTCAGAGCGGCAGATCAGCGCCTGCGCCAGGTTAAGACGCATACGCCAGCCGCCGGAGAAGTCGCTGACCGGGCGTTCAAGCTGTTCGTTGCTGAAGCCCAGGCCGTGCAGCAGGCTGGAGGCGCGGGAGCGAATGGTCCACGCGTCGATGGCGTCCAGCTTGCCGTGAACGGTGGCGATGGCGTGGCCGTCGTTGCGCTCGTTAGCAGCATGAAGTTCCGCTTCGAGCTTGCGGTATTCACGGTCGCCGTCGATAACATAGTCGAGTGCCGGTTCGCTCAGCGCCGGCGTCTCCTGGTTTACCCAGGCGAGCTGCCAGTTTCCCGGGAAGGTAAAGTTACCGCCATCCGCGCTAATCTCGTTTTTCAGCAGCGCCAGCAGGGTGGATTTACCGCAGCCGTTTTTGCCGACCAGACCCACTTTTTGGCCCGGGTTGATGGTAGCAGTGGCGTTATCCAGCAGGACGCGCACGCCGCGACGAATTTGTAACGAGGAGAAAACAATCATAGAAGCGCCGTATGTTCCGACTATGTTAATTTGTCATTATGATAATGTAAGGTGTGGGCCATTTTCCGCACCGGGCCGCCATGGTAGCCCAAAACAGCGACGATACACAAAAACAGAAACAAGACCGGGAGGGGAATGATGTCTCAGACAGCAAAAGTGCTGCTGCTGTATGCCCATCCGGAATCTCAGGACTCGGTGGCAAACCGGGTGCTGCTTAAGCCGGCCACACAGCTTAGTAACGTAACGGTGCATGATCTCTACGCGCACTATCCTGATTTCTTTATTGATATCCCTTACGAGCAGGAACTGCTGCGTCAGCATGACGTGATTGTGTTCCAGCATCCGCTTTATACCTATAGCTGTCCGGCGCTGCTGAAAGAGTGGCTGGACCGAGTGCTGAGCCGGGGCTTCTCCAGCGGGGTGGGGGGCAACCAGCTGGCGGGAAAGTACTGGCGTAGCGTGATTACGACCGGTGAACCCGAAAGCGCTTACCGCCACGACGGGCTGAACCGTTATCCGATGAGCGACATCCTGCGGCCATTCGAGCTGACGGCGGCCATGTGCCGTATGCACTGGATGAGCCCGATTATTGTCTACTGGGCGCGGCGTCAGGATCCGAAAGAGCTGGCAAGCCACGCCAGAGCCTATGGTGAATGGCTGGCGTCACCCATTCCGGCAGGAGGTCGTTAATGGAAGGATCGAATTTGCTCCTCGCCGGGGTGCTGTTTTTATTTGCGGCCGTCGTCGCGGTGCCGCTTGCTGCACGGATTGGTATCGGCGCGGTGCTGGGGTATCTGCTGGCGGGGATCGCGATTGGCCCCTGGGGGCTGGGATTCATCAGCGATGTCGATGAGATTCTCCATTTCTCCGAGCTGGGCGTGGTGTTCCTGATGTTCATCATCGGCCTGGAGCTGAATCCTTCGAAATTGTGGCAGCTCCGACGCTCTATCTTTGGCGTGGGCGCCGCGCAGGTGTTGTTCAGCGCCGCGATCCTGGGTGGCCTGTTAATGCTGACCAACTTTTCATGGCAGGCGGCGGTGATTGGCGGGATAGGCCTTGCGATGTCGTCAACGGCGATGGCGCTGCAGCTGATGCGCGATAAGGGGATGAATCGCAACGAAGCCGGTCAGCTGGGCTTTTCGGTGCTGCTGTTCCAGGATTTGGCGGTGATCCCGGCGCTGGCGCTTGTGCCGCTGCTGGCGGGGTCCGGGGACGATCACTTCGACTGGGCTAAAATCGCCATGAAGGTGCTGGCCTTCGCGGGCATGCTGATTGGCGGTCGTTTCCTGTTACGTCCCGTGTTCCGCTTTATTGCCGCGTCGGGCGTTCGCGAGGTGTTTACCGCCGCGACGCTGCTGCTGGTGCTGGGATCGGCGTTGTTTATGGACGCGCTGGGGCTGTCGATGGCGCTCGGGACCTTTATCGCCGGGGTGCTGCTGGCGGAGAGCGAGTATCGTCACGAGCTGGAAATTGCCATCGATCCCTTCAAAGGGCTGCTGTTAGGCCTGTTCTTTATTTCGGTGGGGATGGCGCTTAACCTCGGTGTGCTCTATACCCATCTGCTGTGGGTGGTCGTGAGCGTCGCCATCCTGGTGGCGGTGAAGATGCTGGTGCTGTACGTGATGTCACGTATCTACGGGCTGCGCAGTTCGGAACGCATGCAGTTTGCCAGCGTGTTGAGCCAGGGAGGCGAGTTCGCGTTTGTGCTGTTCTCCACCGCATCCTCCCAGAAGCTGTTTAAAGACGATCAGATGGCGCTTTTGCTGGTGACGGTCACGCTGTCTATGATGACCACGCCGCTGCTGATGAAGCTGGTGGATAAACTGCTGTCGCGTCGCCTGAATCCAACTGACGATGAAGACGAAGCGCCGTGGGTGGAAGACGACAAGCCGCAGGTGATTGTGGTGGGCTTTGGCCGTTTCGGACAGGTTATCGGGCGTTTGCTGATGGCGAACAAAATGCGCATTACGGTACTGGAGCGGGATATCAGCGCGGTCAACCTGATGCGTAAATATGGCTACAAGGTTTACTACGGCGACGCGACCCAGCTCGAGCTGCTGCGATCGGCGGGGGCGGAAGCGGCAGAGTCCATCGTAATTACCTGTAACGATCCGGAAGACACGATGAAGCTGGTGGAGCTGTGCCAGCAGCATTTCCCGCATCTGCATATTCTGGCGCGTGCGCGGGGACGTGTTGAAGCTCACGAATTGTTGCAGGCGGGTGTGAAACACTTCTCCCGTGAGACGTTCTCCAGTGCGCTGGAGCTGGGCCGTAAGGCGCTGATCTCGCTCGGCATGCATCCGCATCAGGCGCAGCGCGCCCAGATGCACTTCCGCCGGCTGGATATGCGGATGTTGCGCGAGCTGATGCCGGTACATACCGATACGGCGCAGATCTCCCGCGTGCGGGAAGCGCGTCGCGAGCTGGAGGAGATCTTCCAGCGAGAGATGCAACAGGAACGACGCCAGCTTGATGGCTGGGATGAATTTGAATAAAGGGTAACGAAAGATGGCTGTACGTAAACGCTTTATCGCGGGTGCAAAATGCCCGACCTGCCAGGCGCAAGATACCCTGGCGATGTGGCGGGAAAATAATGTTGATGTTGTTGAGTGTGTTAAGTGCGGTCACCAGATGCGTGAGGCCGATAAAGAGGCCCGCGATCACGTTCGCAAAGAAGAGCAAGTTATCGGGATTTTTCATCCGGACTAGCGATATGCCCTGAGTTTTTTTAAGCTAAAGGGTACACGGGTGCAGATTTCCGCTACAATCTGCGCCAGCAATTTTCCCACGCTCAGGAGATATCATGAAAGTAGCAAAAGACCTGGTGGTCAGCCTGGCCTATCAGGTACGTACAGAAGACGGTGTGTTGGTTGATGAGTCTCCGGTGAGTGCGCCGCTTGACTACCTGCATGGTCACGGTTCCCTGATTTCTGGCCTGGAAAACGCGCTGGAAGGTCATGAAGTTGGCGACAAATTTGACGTTGCTGTAGGCGCGAACGACGCTTACGGTCAGTATGACGACAACCTGGTTCAGCGCGTTCCTAAAGACGTGTTCATGGGCGTTGACGAACTGCAGGTTGGCATGCGCTTCCTGGCTGAAACTGACCAGGGTCCGGTTCCTGTTGAAATCACCGAAGTGGAAGATGACCACGTCGTGGTTGACGGTAACCACATGCTGGCTGGCCAGAACCTGAAGTTCAACGTAGAAGTTGTTGCGATCCGTGAAGCGACCGAAGAAGAGCTGGCTCATGGCCACGTTCACGGTGCACACGGTCACGACCATGACCACGATCACGGCCACGACGGCTGCTGCGGTGGTCACGGCCACGATCACGACCATGGTCACGACCACGGTAAAGGTGGTTGCGGTAACGGCGGCTGCGGCTGCCACTAATACCCGTCGTCTTTCAAGTCGCAGGTGCGTTGGCTGCGCTTTCAAACCCCTGTCACATAGTTATCTATGCTCCCGGGGATTTTCAAGCTTGCCGCCTTCCTGCGACTCGAAATCCATAGGGTATTTGGTATGTAGGCCCGGTAAGCTTCGCGCCACCGGGCACAAAAAAAGCGGGATTATCCCGCTTTTTTTACGCCTCAATAATGAGGAGGTGGCGTCTCTTCTGACTGAGAGGCAATGTTTGACGGCTGTGTAGCCTTCAGCTTTTCCGTCAGCAGGCGCATATGATCCCGCAGTTTTGCCATTTCGAGCTCATGTGCGGTCACGGTCTGGTTTAGCTCTTCGATGGTGATGTCCTGAAAAGCCAGGCGGCTTTCCAGCTCAGCCATTCTCGCTTCTATTGCTGTATCCTTCATCATTCACCTCGTTTGTTTCAGATTCGCCATAATGGCCCTGCGGCGGCGCAGTTTAACTGAGTTTATCCTTAAGTACAGTCTGCATCCCTTTGGCAGGAAACTTATTTAAACAAAAATAGTCTGAAAAGTGGCGAGAATTGGAAGTGTCTGTCTGTAGATTTCTTCCGCAACGTTTTATAGTACGTAACTCATTTACGTTTAACGCTGGGGTGAGAGTCCCCAGGCCCTGGAGATATGGATGAAATCACTGTTTAAAGTAACGCTGCTGGCGACGACGATGGCTGTTGCGCTGAACGCGCCGCTGTCATTCGCTGCTGATACTGCTGCGAAGCCTGCTGCCACTGCAGACAGCAAAGCGGCGTTCAAAAATGACGACCAGAAATCCGCCTACGCACTGGGCGCATCTCTGGGTCGCTACATGGAAAACTCTCTGAAAGAACAAGAGAAACTGGGCATCAAACTGGATAAAGCTCAGCTGATCGCGGGCGTTCAGGACGCATTTGCTGATAAGAGCAAGCTGTCTGACCAGGAAATTGAACAGACTCTGCAGGCGTTCGAAGCGCGCGTGAAGGGTGCCGCGCAGACCAAGATGGACGCGGACGCTAAAGACAACGAAGCGAAAGGTAAAGCCTACCGCGACACCTTTGCCAAAGAGAAAGGTGTGAAAACCTCTTCTACTGGCCTGGTGTACAAAGTTGAGAAAGAAGGCACCGGCGATGCGCCTAAAGACAGCGACACCGTTGTTGTGAACTACAAAGGTACGCTGATCGACGGTAAAGAGTTCGATAACTCTTACACCCGCGGTGAGCCGCTCTCCTTCCGTCTGGATGGTGTGATCCCGGGCTGGACTGAAGGCCTGAAAAACATCAAGAAAGGCGGCAAGATCAAGATGGTTATCCCACCGGATCTGGCCTATGGCAAAACCGGCGTTCCGGGTATCCCTGCTAACTCTACGCTGGTCTTTGACGTAGAGCTGCTGGATATCAAACCGGCACCGAAAGCGGATGCGAAAGCAGACGCACCGGCTGACGATAAAGCCGCTGCTGCTAAGAAGTAATGTTGAAAAAAAACCGCCGCCTTTAAGGCGGCGGTTTTTTTATTGTGGGGCAGATATAATTAACACTGGAAAGCGCTACGCACGCTGTATTAATTTAGTTGTCCGTGTAGATAATGAGCCTGCCCTGAAAACCTAACGACAGGCTCCTGAAAAGGAGTGTTTTTTTCATGTCCAGGTCGCTTTTAACCAACGAAACCAGTGAACTTGATTTGCTGGATCAACGTCCTTTCGATCAGACCGACTTCGATATTCTGAAATCCTACGAAGCGGTAGTGGACGGGTTAGCGATGCTCATTGGCTCCCACTGCGAAATCGTATTGCACTCCCTGCAAGATCTGAAGTGTTCCGCCATCCGCATTGCGAATGGTGAGCATACTGGCCGTAAAATTGGTTCGCCAATTACCGACCTTGCATTGCGTATGCTGCATGACATGACCGGCGCGGACAGCAGCGTCTCCAAATGCTATTTCACCCGCGCCAAAAGCGGCGTGCTGATGAAATCAGAAACCATCGCGATTCGAAACCGCGAGCATCGTGTTATTGGGCTGCTGTGCATCAACATGAACCTTGATGTGCCATTCTCGCAAATCATGAGCACCTTTATTCCACCAGAAACGCCGGATGTTGGCTCTTCTGTTAACTTTGCCTCCTCTGTTGAAGATCTGGTGACGCAGACGCTTGAGTTTACGATTGAAGAGGTGAATGCCGATCGCAACGTCTCGAACAACGCCAAGAATCGTCAGATCGTGCTCAATCTTTATGAAAAAGGGATTTTTGATATTAAAGACGCCATCAACCAGGTGGCCGATCGTCTGAACATCTCCAAGCACACGGTCTACCTCTACATTCGCCAGTTCAAAAGCGGCGATTTCCTGGGACAAGACAAGTAATGCGTTTTGCGTTAATGGTGACAGGCCCGGCGTACGGTACTCAGCAGGCCAGCAGCGCGCTGCAGTTTGCGCATGCGCTACTGGCGGCCGGACACGAGCTGGCGAGCGTCTTCTTCTATCGGGAAGGGGTGTATAACGCGAATCAGTTTACGTCACCGGCGAGCGACGAGTTCGATCTGGTGCGTTCCTGGCAGGCATTAAACGAAAAGCAGGGCGTAGAACTGCACATCTGCGTGGCGGCGGCACTGCGCCGCGGCGTGACCGATGCAACCGAAGCCGCGCGTCTTGGTTTATCGGGTTCTAACCTGCAGCCCGGCTTTTCGTTGAGTGGCCTGGGTGCACTGGCACAGGCGGCATTGACCTGCGACAGAGTGGTGCAATTCTGATGAAGCGTGTCGCGTTTGTTTTTTCCTCCGCACCGCACGGCAATGCGTCAGGCAGAGAAGGGCTGGATGCGCTGCTCGCGACCTCAGCATTGACCGAAGATATCGGTGTCTTCTTTTTGGGCGACGGCGTATTTCAGCTTCTGGCGGGGCAACAGCCTCAGGCCATTCTGGCGCGTGATTACATCGCAACGTTCAAAGTGTTACCGCTTTACGATATCGAAACCTTCTATGTCTGTGCCGACTCCCTGGCCGCGCGCGGTTTAAACGAGGCAACGCCTTTCGTGCTGGATGTGAAAGTCATGTCTTCTGCTGCATTGCGCGAACACCTTTCCCACTACGACACCGTTCTGACTTTCTGAGGCTGACATGCTCCATACTCTGAGCCATTCACCGTGGCAATGTGATATCGACGCGTTACTGAGTATGCTGCGCGAAGGTGATGATCTGCTGCTGATTCAGGATGGCGTGCTTGCCGCACTGGAAGGCAGTCGTTTCGTTGAAATTCTCACGAATGCCCCCATAACAGTCTCTGCGCTGAAGGACGATCTGGATGCGCGGGGTCTTTCTGGTCAAATTTCAACCAAAATTGACGTGGTTGGCTATACTGATTTCGTCAATCTTACTGTGACGCACGCCAGTCAAATGAACTGGTGATTTGAGATCGCTGTATATTTCTTGACACCTTTTCGACGTAGCCCTAAAATTTCGCGTCCTCATATTGTATGAGGTCGTTTTATTACGTGTTTACGAAGCAAAAGCTAAAACCAGGAGCTATTTAATGGCAACAGTTAACCAGCTGGTACGCAAACCACGCGCACGCAAAGTTGCAAAGAGCAACGTGCCTGCGCTGGAAGCCTGCCCGCAGAAACGTGGTGTATGTACTCGTGTATATACCACCACTCCTAAAAAACCAAACTCCGCACTGCGTAAAGTATGCCGTGTGCGTTTGACTAACGGTTTCGAAGTGACTTCCTACATCGGTGGTGAAGGTCACAACCTGCAGGAACACTCCGTGATCCTGATCCGTGGCGGTCGTGTTAAAGACCTTCCGGGTGTTCGTTACCACACCGTTCGTGGTGCGCTCGACTGCTCAGGTGTTAAAGACCGTAAGCAGGCTCGCTCCAAGTACGGCGTGAAGCGTCCTAAGGCTTAATGGTTCTCCGTTAAGTAAGGCCAAACTGATTTATCTTAATGTCAAACTAAACTCTTTGAGTTTTGGACAATCCTGAATTAACAACGGAGTATTCCCATGCCACGTCGTCGCGTCATTGGTCAGCGTAAAATTCTTCCAGATCCGAAATTCGGATCAGAACTGCTGGCAAAATTTGTAAATATCCTGATGGTAGATGGTAAAAAATCTACTGCAGAAGCAATCGTATACAGCGCGCTTGAGACCCTGGCTCAGCGTTCTGGTAAAAATGAACTGGAAGCTTTCGAAGTCGCTCTCGACAACGTTCGCCCAACCGTAGAAGTTAAGTCCCGCCGCGTTGGTGGTTCTACTTATCAGGTTCCAGTTGAAGTTCGTCCGGTTCGTCGTAATGCTCTGGCAATGCGTTGGATCGTTGAAGCTGCTCGTAAACGCGGTGATAAATCCATGGCTCTGCGTCTGGCGAACGAACTTTCTGATGCTGCAGACAACAAAGGTACTGCAGTTAAGAAACGTGAAGACGTTCACCGTATGGCAGAAGCCAACAAGGCGTTCGCACACTACCGTTGGTAATCCCTTCGGAGTATTAGTCACCAGGCGGGCGCTTCAGAGAAGCCGCCCGCTCTGGGTAACTTAACTGAACGCCTAAAGATATAAACGAGGAATCAAATGGCTCGTACAACACCCATCGCACGCTACCGTAACATCGGTATCAGTGCGCACATCGACGCCGGTAAAACCACTACTACCGAACGTATTCTGTTCTACACCGGTGTAAACCACAAAATCGGTGAAGTTCATGACGGCGCAGCCACCATGGACTGGATGGAACAGGAGCAGGAGCGTGGTATCACTATCACCTCCGCAGCGACTACTGCATTCTGGTCAGGTATGGCTAAGCAGTACGAACCGCATCGCGTAAACATCATCGACACCCCAGGGCACGTTGACTTCACCATCGAAGTAGAACGTTCCATGCGTGTTCTTGACGGCGCGGTAATGGTTTATTGCGCAGTTGGTGGTGTTCAGCCACAGTCTGAAACCGTATGGCGTCAGGCGAACAAATATAAAGTTCCACGCATCGCGTTCGTTAACAAAATGGACCGTATGGGTGCTAACTTCCTGAAAGTTGTTGGCCAGATCAAAACCCGTCTGGGCGCGAACCCTGTTCCGCTGCAGCTGGCAATTGGTGCTGAAGAAGGCTTCACCGGCGTTATCGACCTGGTGAAAATGAAAGCCATCAACTGGAACGATGCAGACCAGGGCGTTACCTTCGAATACGAAGATATCCCAGCTGCAATGCAGGACCTGGCTGACGAATGGCACCAGAACCTGATCGAATCCGCTGCTGAAGCTTCTGAAGAGCTGATGGAGAAATACCTGGGTGGTGAAGAACTGACTGAAGAAGAGATCAAAAAAGCTCTGCGTCAGCGCGTTCTGAACAACGAAATCATCCTGGTAACCTGTGGTTCTGCGTTCAAGAACAAAGGTGTTCAGGCGATGCTGGATGCGGTAGTTGACTACCTGCCATCCCCGGTTGACGTTCCTGCGATCAACGGCATCCTGGACGACGGTAAAGATACTCCGGCTGAGCGTCACGCAAGCGACGAAGAGCCATTCTCTGCACTGGCGTTCAAAATTGCTACCGACCCATTCGTGGGTAACCTGACCTTCTTCCGCGTTTACTCTGGTGTGGTTAACTCCGGTGACACCATCCTGAACTCCGTGAAAGCGGCGCGTGAACGTTTTGGCCGTATCGTACAGATGCACGCTAACAAACGTGAAGAGATCAAAGAAGTTCGTGCGGGCGACATCGCTGCAGCTATCGGTCTGAAAGACGTGACCACTGGTGACACCCTGTGTGACCCGGATCACCCGATCATTCTGGAGCGTATGGAATTCCCTGAGCCGGTAATCTCCATCGCAGTTGAACCAAAAACCAAAGCTGACCAGGAAAAAATGGGTCTGGCTCTGGGCCGTCTGGCGAAAGAAGACCCATCATTCCGCGTATGGACTGATGAAGAATCTAACCAGACCATCATCGCTGGTATGGGTGAACTGCACCTGGACATCATCGTTGACCGTATGAAGCGTGAATTCAACGTTGAAGCGAACGTGGGTAAACCTCAGGTTGCTTACCGCGAAGCGATTCGCGCGAAAGTTACCGACATTGAAGGTAAGCACGCTAAGCAGTCTGGTGGTCGCGGTCAGTACGGTCACGTTGTGATCGACATGTACCCACTGGAGCCGGGCTCTAACCCGAAAGGTTACGAGTTCATCAACGACATCAAAGGTGGTGTAATTCCTGGCGAATACATCCCAGCCGTTGATAAAGGCATCCAGGAACAGCTGAAAGCGGGCCCTCTGGCTGGCTATCCGGTTGTTGATATGGGTGTTCGTCTGCACTTCGGTTCTTACCACGACGTTGACTCCTCTGAACTGGCGTTTAAACTGGCTGCGTCTATTGCCTTTAAAGAAGGCTTTAAGAAAGCAAAACCAGTTCTGCTTGAGCCAATCATGAAGGTTGAAGTAGAAACTCCTGAAGAGAACACCGGTGACGTTATCGGTGACTTGAGCCGTCGTCGCGGTATGCTGCGTGGTCAGGAATCCGAAGTAACTGGCGTTAAGATCCACGCTGAAGTTCCGCTGTCTGAAATGTTCGGATATGCAACTCAGCTGCGTTCTCTGACCAAAGGTCGTGCATCATACACCATGGAATTCCTGAAGTATGATGATGCGCCTAACAACGTTGCTCAGGCCGTTATTGAAGCCCGTGGTAAGTAATCCACAGGATTAAAACCTAAGTCCCGTGCTCTCTCCACAGGGGAGAGCACTATAGTAAGGAATATAGCCGTGTCTAAAGAAAAATTTGAACGTACAAAACCGCACGTCAACGTTGGTACTATCGGCCACGTTGACCATGGTAAAACTACCCTGACTGCTGCAATCACTACCGTTCTGGCTAAAACCTACGGTGGTTCTGCTCGTGCATTCGACCAGATCGATAACGCACCAGAAGAAAAAGCTCGTGGTATCACCATCAACACTTCCCACGTTGAATATGACACCCCGACTCGCCACTACGCACACGTAGACTGCCCAGGCCACGCCGACTATGTTAAAAACATGATCACCGGTGCTGCGCAGATGGACGGCGCGATC